>JAGQRO010000434.1 GCA_020425315.1 Hyphomonas sp.
GAGATCAGCGATGCGCCGAAGCCGAGGGCCACCAGCGAGTCGATGATTTCGCGCTTCTCATGCTCGACACTGATGTCGAGACCGAGGCCGAAGCCGATCTCCGACGTCAGAATGCCGTAATAGAGAACGATGCCGATCAGCGCGAGGCCGACCACGAGCAGGCCCGTGACGGCGCCCGATTTGAAGGCCATCTTCAGGCCGTCATTGAGGCCGTTCTTGGAGGCTTCGGTCGTGCGCACGTTCGCCTGCACCGACACTTTCATGCCGATGAAGCCGGCCGCGCCAGACAGCACCGCGCCGATGATGAAGCCGACCGGCGCCTGCCAGTTCTTGAATGCGATGGCCAGCGCCACGACGACGATCACGCCGACGATGCCGATGGTCCGGTACTGGCGGCCGAGATAGGCGTTGGCGCCTTCCTGGATAGCCGCAGCGATTTCGCGCATGCGTGCGTCGCCCGACGGAGCCTTCATGATCGATTGGATCTGAAGCCAGCCGAAAATGACCGACACAACGCCCGCTGCGAGAGCGAGATAATACCACATGGGTGCGTTTCCTTCCCTAAGCCTGCGCGGGCCGAATATGCCATCCAGCCCGTCAAAACTGCCCTTTCATGGGGTCACCCCTGCCACTCCCGTCCCAAAGGCGCAATCCGCCTCTCGTTTCGAGCGAGTCAGCCCGGACCCAATTCATCCATGCTCGAAACCCAGTGTTACCGGGAGGTTAACGAGCCTGCCCCCGGAATAGGCCTCTATTCCGTGTCCAGACCGGAATGAGCCAATTCGGGCGATTTGGATACCCGATTCTTTCGCCTCAGAGGCGATCAGGGCGGCTGAGGTCGGCGGGGCGGCCATCAGGACCTGATAGTCGTCGCCCCAGGTCGCCAGCTGCAGCATTTCCTGCAGGTCCGGCCGGCCACCGGCAAACGGAACCCGGTCGAGATCCACCTCCACGCCGAGCCCCGATGCCGCCGCCAGCGTGCGCGCATCGCCCAGGAGGCCGTCGGAGACGTCCATGGAGGCGGTGGCGTGGTCATTCACCAGCTCTCGGACGGTCGGCGGCGGTAGGCGCGGCACGCGATAGGCATCGACCCATGAGTCGCTCTCCCGGCGCGCCTGCAACGCCCGGAAGCCGAGACAGGCCGCCCCGATCTCGCCGGTCACCCAGAGATCGTCGCCTTCCCGCGCCCCGCTGCGCCGTACAGGGCCGCGCGGGCCACAGGTGCCGGTCAGCGTCAGGGAGAGGAACAGGCCGCCGGGGCTCGCCGTGGTGTCGCCGCCGACCAGCGTGGCGCCCCAGTTGGAAACCTCATCGGTGAAAGCTTCGGCAAAACGGGCAAGGTCTTCCTCGCCCCGCCCCTCCGGCCAGCCGAGCGTCAGCAGCGCCTCCGCCGGCGCGGCGCCCTTGGCCAGAATGTCGGACACATTCACCCGCACCAGCTTGCGCGCGACCGTATCCACCGGGTCGGAGGACAGGAAATGCACGCCTTCTACCAGCGCATCCACCGTCGCCACAGTGGCAACTCCGGCGCCGGTCGTCAGGGTGCAGACATCATCGCGCAACCCGTCGGCGCCCGGCGCGCTCGCTGCCGGGGCAAAGTATGTCTGGATCCAGTCCCGTTCCGCCATCAGCCGCCCTGCAGGGGCCGTTTCTCGCCGCCCAGCACGACACCCCAGACCGGGATCGACTCCCAGTCCGCCGGGTCCAGCTCCAGCGGGTCCGCGCCGAGAATGGTGAAGTCTGCCTTCTTGCCGGGCGCGATGGAGCCAAGTTCACCCTCAAGGCCCAGCACACGCGCCGCATCCAGCGTGATCGCTTCCAGCGCCTCGTAAGGCGACAGCGCCATCTCCGCCTCATAGGTGCCGCCCTCACGCGTCGCCCGGGTCGCCTGCACGCTGGCCGCCCGCATCGGGATCGGCGGGGCGAGCGGGGCATCGGAATGCACCGCCACCGGCACGCCGGCCTTGGTCAGCGCGCCCAGCGGCGTGATCCATTTCGCGCGCGGCTGGCCGAGGGGCCCCGCATAAGCTTCGCCAAGGTAATAGAAATAATGGCTCGCCGCAGACACTTGCGCGCCGAGGGCCCCGGCCCGTTCCGCCTGTTCCGGCGAGAACATGCCGCCATGCTCGATGGTGAATGTGTTGTCCGCCTCCGTCGTGCCGAGCGCTTCGAGCGCGTCCAGCGTCGCCGTCTGCGCGGCATCGCCATTCGAATGGATGTTCACGCTGAGACCGGCCTGCCAGTAGGGCTGCATCGTCTCAACCAGCTTGTCCGGCGGGATCACCCACAGGCCCTGCGTGCCCGCCGACTGGCCGGAGAGATAGCCCGGCGTCGACAGGCGCATGGTCTGGCTGTAGAAGGCCGCATCGGTGAAGAATTTCACGCGCGGCAGCACAGGCGCGGCCGCCGGAATCGCGCCGCGATACATGTCCAGCGCCGCCCTGACGCTGCCCTCACCGAATTCGCGCTCCAGCATGCGGAACTCCGGCACCAGATACATGCGGAAGCCGGATTGCTCCGGGCTGGCCCATGTTGAGCGGATGATGCCGTCCTCCAGCGCCAGGCCGAACACGCCATAGCCGAGATCCGCTGTCGTCGTCACACCGGCGCGGGTCAGAATCTTCGTATACGCATCAAATCCGGCGGCGAGGTGCTCCGGCGCAAGGAACGTATCGTGATAGGCCGTCAGAATCGCGAAGGCGGCATCTTCATAGATGCGCCCCGTCAGCTCGCCAGTCTCGTCGAGATCCACGCCATGGAATTTCTCCGCCAGCGCCGGCGTGAAGCCGGCCCGGTCGATGGCCGCACTGTTGAGATAGAAGTCGTGGCCGGAATAATGCCACACGATCACCGCCCGGTCCGGCGCCAGCTCGTCGAGGATCTGGCGGTCCAGATCGCCATGCACCAGATTGTGGAAGCCATAGATCACCACCGGCCCCTCGCCCGGCTCATTCGCCAGCACATCGGCCACCGCCGCCCGGAACGCCTCCGGCGAGCCATAGCCTTCCTTGATGCCGTCCGGCGTCGCCATCGGCCAGGGCGCCACCATGGGAAAGCCATAGAGCATCGCGCCCAGCGTGACATGCGCATGCGGATCGATCAGGCCCGGCAGGATCACCTTGTCAGCAAAGGTCTCATTCACCGCCGCGCCGCGAAAATCCTTTTTCATGGTCTTCAGGCTGCCGGCGCCGACAATCTCGTCGCCCTCCACAACCACGGCCTCAACCGTGCTGCCCTCGCCATTCATGGTGATGACCTTGGCTGGATAGATCACCGCGTCCGGATGTGTCGGCCCGCCACAGGCGGCAAGCGCCAGCGCCAGTGCGCCAAACAGGATTGTTCTCATCTCTGGTTCCCTCCGAGGGCCAGAGCGTTACGCCTCGCAGCGGCGAACACAAGCCTGATGGCCTAGATGCCCTCGCGACCGATGGCGTAGAAACGCTCGCGGCGCTGGCGGCGCAGTTCCGCCGGGGTCATGCCGTCAAGCTCCTTCAGCGCGGCGTCCAGCGCCTTGGCGGCACTCGCCATAGCGCGCTTCGGATCGCGGTGCGCTCCGCCGACCGGTTCCTTCACCACGGTATCGATCACCTTGGTGCGGAGCAGGCTCGGCGCGGTAATCTGCATCGCTTCGGCTGCATCCTTCGCCTTCCCGGCATCGCGGTAGAGGATCGAGGCGCAGCCTTCCG
>JAGQRO010000435.1 GCA_020425315.1 Hyphomonas sp.
ATGCAGCGCGCCATGGACGAGACCGAGCGCCGGCGCACCAAGCAGATGGCCTGGAACGAGGAACACGGCATCACGCCCACCACGATCCGCCGCGACGTCGCCGACATTCTGGGCGAACTCGGCGAGAAGAAAGACACCGGCTCACGCGGCAAGGGCCGCGGCCGGGGCAAGGATGGCGGCAAGTCCCGCGCCCGCGCGGTGGCGGAGGAGAAAGCGCTTCCACTTTCCGGCGAAAGCGGCCACAATCTCAAGGCCGTCATCGCCGACCTCGAAAAACAGATGCGCGAAGCCGCCGCGAACCTCGAATTCGAAGACGCGGCTAGGCTGAGGGACGAGGTGAAGCGGCTGAGAGAGGAAGAGTTGGGGCTTTGACCCAACATCTAAATAGAAGAAATCGCTAATTTTTTGGGCGCTTCGGACTGTTAGTTGACGTCCCCGTCTCCCTAATCAATCCAAACTTCTGATTCGCCAACACACGAGAATTTTTGCTCATACTACTAGTGTATCTTTGAGCACTTTCAACGCTGGAAGAAAGCCACCCGCTGCCTTGTGACGACTTAGCTTTTTGCGCCATTCTTCTTCCCCCTGTTTGCCTGCTGTTTGGACTTAGGTTTTGGATTTTTCTTTTTGTAGATATCCAAGCTCGCAACTACTGAAGCTTCATCGCTTGTCCTATCTGCATCCTGCAGAGCAATTTTTCTTGCACTGATTTGGGGTTGATTGGCTAGCGCAAATCCAAGGCTATCTTTTCTATTTCCGCTCTTAAACCAAGCCATGAACCGCTTGGGAGCAATCCCCACGAACGGCTCGAATTGGACGGCCGATTGATCTGCGCTTCCATCCCCATCTAGAGAAATCTCCCTAGGATAGAGTCGCTTTGCCAAACTTTTTGGATAGGGCTCTACATATACAACCCTATCAATTCCAGCCGAAATAATATGCCGGGCGCACATGTGGCAAGGAAAGGTCGTACAATAAAGCGTTTGACTTTCAACCGCTTCACCACGTCGCGCAGCATCCATTAATGCTGACATCTCTGCATGCACGATGCGACCGTACTCAAGTATACTTGAGATACGTTTGCCGCTTAGAGATACGGGCCCATTCTTGCTAATCAACTCATCAGCGATCTCACTTGTATCTCTTTTCTGATAGGCGGCCGGCAGCCATCCTTTCGCTTTTTTGAACTCATCAACAATCTCTGAGATGAGCTCCTTTTTGATTGCGCTAGTAGAATCGTATCCGATCTTGAAATCGCGACGATCCTCAATTTCGCCCTCATAATCTTCCCAGTAAGCTCCACCCCCTACGCGAGGAACTTCGTTGCATCCCATTGCCAATACGTCACCGCATTTCGTTGAGATAACAGCACCCACTTGACGAGATAGATCTGCTGATCGAACCGCGACAGAATGAGCGTGGAACATTCCGTACTCATCAATGTTTGGGGTAATAAACGGAGCGCCCATAAATAAGCTGACTGCTCTTTTCATTTGGCGAGGGAATAGGGGACCAATCTCCAGGAACACATCACCCAAAGGAAAGACATCTCGAACAGATTGACCGAGAGCTTCAGCATCGTCCTGATCCAGATCGATAAGTTCTGAGGCTTCGGATTTATATGTATCTGAATCATGAACGAGATTTGATCGCGCGATCTTTTGACACAAGTTCTTGTGTCTACTCTCTCTCGCCTCATACACTGAAATCATCAAAAAGGCGTCGCCATACAGGCGACTAAGCATCTCATACTCATCAGGATGCTTTAGAGAATTGATAATATAGGCAGTATCAGGGCTAGGGTCGGTTTCTGATCTTGTGAGCTTTTCTCGCTCTTTGCGAATTCTAGCAACAGCCAGGCGGGCGACGCCATCTCCCTTTCCGAGGTCTTCACGAATAGCGTTGCCACTTTTCATGTACGCCTTAATTCGCTCGTTCTCTCCGACGACTTCCGGAACTCCCTTGGCCTCTGCAATCAACTCGCTGGCCTTTACGTGAATCGCGCGGATACCTAGTGGAGCGAGATTTCTCTCCAACTCGGATCTCACTACATCCATATCAGTACCTACGGCCCCACAAAGCCCAATGAAAATTTCTGGCGCTACGGCATCAGCCATTTTGTTCTCTTTTTGTTCTATCACCAACTTTGTCGCTAGCAAACCAGAAAATGATTAAACTTCAGATAGCGCAACTTTCAAAAATGAGCGTCGACAAGGCTGGGTGGGTTGAGGCAGCGCCGATACCCACCAGCCGGGCTCGCGGCGCGTTGTGTTGGTGGGTATCGCTGCGCTCCACCCACCCTACGGCCCTTCCCCCTCCCGCTCGGCCTGCAAGCGTGCATTGTCCTCCCTGATCTGGCGGTCGCCCTCGCGGGCGATGTCGATCCAGGGGCGCTTTTCTTCCGGGGTGAGACGGTCGAAGCCGGCGCGGGCGTTGACCGTCCACCAATAGGGATCCTTTCCGACCGACAGGCGAACATCGTGCGGCTGGGCCCAGACCCAGGCGATGGCGGCGGTGCTGCTGTAGATATCCTCGTCGGTCAGGAGGTAGCCATCCATCAGCTTCGCCACCGGGGCGGCGAAGTTCAGCAGGCGGAGGATGCGGCGCACGCCGGCGAGTTCTGCCTCCGCCGCCTCGACCAGGCCCTCCTCCAGCAAGAGGGCCGCGCGGGCGCGGGCGAGCCCCACCCGCTCTGCCATGCCGGACGGCGCAGGCGCGTCTGCCGCCGCCGTCGCCTCGCGCCAGGCCGTCTCGGCCTGTTCGCGGATATGGTCGGCCCGCCCGGCTTCCCGCGCCGCCGCAAGCTCCGCCTCCGCCCGGCGGGTGGCGAGGTCTGTGGCGCGGAAGCCGTCGGCCTTCGCCCAGTCCGCCAGGGTGGAGCGCGGGATGCGCAGGCGCCGGCGGATGGATGAGAGGCGCTCGCCGGCCTCGGCCGCCTCCCGGGCGAGGAGACGCGTGGCGGCGCATTCGGGGTCGGGGCGGCGATGGCGTTTGCGGCGCGCGGCAGGTGGCTCTGTCATCGGGCGAGGATGCCCCGGGGCCGCGCCTGCCGGATTGGCGGGGCGGGGGCGCGGCGCATCCTGCTGATGCGGCAGGGGCCGGGGCGCACGCGGCGGGGGGACAGGGGGCGGCGGTGTCCCCCGGCCCGGCGGCTCCGGACGGGGGCGCGCGGGTCCGGACCGGTTTCGGACTGGCTGCGGACTTTTCTCCGGACTCCCGGGCGCCGCGGAATTGGGCACTTATCCACAGGCTGACTCGAAACTGTGGAATTCTTCGCCTTTATGACGATTTTATCTCGACAGGGACTCGACTCAGGCGAGTTCCGATGAGATCGTTTCGTTAAGCCAACGAAATCCGCGCGGGAGCAGACCCGGATAAGGAGCGGTGGCCAAGCATGTCGCCCCCGGAGGGTGGCCAGGTCAGGGGCAAAGCCGTGAGAGCGGCGGCGCGAAGGATCAGGCAGGAGACCGGGAGAAAAAGCAGGCGATATCTTCATGGCGGCGGGGAGCTAGACCCCACGCAGAAGGGCTGTAGGCCGTGACCGGAGCGCGATCCGAAGCACGGCACCAAGGGAAAATCCGCAAGGATTTCCGGCGGTTAGGCAAGGCGAAGCCGCAAGGCCAGCTGAGCCGAGGTGAAGGCCCGGGCGCTCGCTCAAAGCGCAAGTGGAGAGCGGGGCGACCGGCCGGAGCCTGAGGGCCGAAGACAGGATCCGTTCGCGCGGGAACTGTCGGATAGCCCGGTGTCAAAGATGACCGCCATCGAGTGCTAGCACAGTGTCTCGGTAGTTTGATTCGATACACCAGAGAAGGCGCGGACCCACCCGGTCCGCGTCTTTTTCTGTGGGATTTGCAGCAGCGCACTGCGCCGTGGACGGACGGTTTCGGCCTCAACTCAGCACCAATCCAGCAATCAGGTAGATCCCGCACGTCGCCGCGCCCGCCGCCAGCGCATAAGGCAGCTGCGTCGTGACATGGCGGACATGGTCGCACCCCGCCGCGAGGCTCGCGATGACGGTCGTGTCGGAGATGGGCGAGCAATGGTCGCCGAAGACGCCGCCGCCGATCACCGCCGCCAGCATCAGTTCCGGCGGGAAGCCCACAGCCTGCGCCACCGGCATGGCAATCGGCACCATGATGCCGAATGTGCCCCAGCTGGTCCCGGTCATGAAGGAGGTGATGCCCGCCACCACGAACACGGCCGCCGGCACCACCGCAGCGGGGAGATAGCCGGACACGATCTCCGCAAGATAGGCGCCCGTTCCGAGCAATTTCAGGCTGGCCCCGAAGGCGATGGCCAGCAGGAGGACCGTCACCGGAGCCACCATTTCCCCGATGCCGCGGAAGAACCGTTCCTGGATCTCCGCGAAGGAGAACACGCGCCCCGCGCGCAGCATCAGAGCGGCGACCGCGATGGCGACGCACACGCCCCAGAGGATCGACTGGCTGCCGGATCCGGCGAGCAAATTCCCCTTCCCCGTCCACGCCATGAAGCCGACCGAGCCGGCCACCATCACCAGGAGCGGCAGCCACATATGGATCGCGCGGCCGGGCGGGGTGTGGTCCACCGCCTCCTGCTCGGCCGAGCCCGGCTGCGCGGCGGCATCGGCCGCCCGCATCGGTCCGAAACTGCGATTGAAGAGGACGGTCAGGTACACACCCACCACCGTCAGCAGGGCATAGGCATTCCAGGCCACCGTGCCCGCAACCACGCCGACCGGACTGTCGAAGCCATAGGGCTGGACCAGGGTCAGCAGGTACGCGCCCCAGCCATTGAGCAGGATCAGGCAGGACACCGGCGCACTCGTGGAGTCGATCACATAGGCGAGGCGTTCGCGCGACAGGCCATGCGTGTCGAACAGGCGACGGCCGAGCACGCCCGCGCTCAGCAGGCTGACATTGGTCTCCACGAAGATGGCCGTGCCAGCGATGGCCGGCGCGAGGCCCGCGCGACGCGGCGTGGAGGTCAGGCCTTTGCGGTCCAAGAGGCCGACCGTGGCATCGACGCCCCCGGATTCCCGCATGAACACGATCAGCGCCCCGATCAGGAGGCAGAAGACCAGCACGCGCGCATTGCCGGCATCCGTCATCACCTGCACACTGCGTTCGGCCGACATCAGAACGCCGGTGAACGGGTTGCCCCCCGCGATCAGCGCTTCGGAGACAGCAAGGCCGAGGCCGAGCGCGACATAGACGTTTCGCGTCAGGGCCGCGATCAGGATGGCCAGCACAGGCGGCAACAGGGTGAGAAGTTCCAGGACGCGCCCCTTTTCGTCATCTGCCGCAGGGCAAAGCCTGCCGCCCTTGCGATATTTCCGGTTCGCACGCTTTGCCGGCGGTTTCCAGCCCGCCGCGCCTGACCCGCGGTCACGGCTTGCCCGGCAAGCGTCATCGCGGCATTGAGTTCCGAAACAGAACTAAATACACGTCCCGGAGACACGACATGGCTTATCTCATGACCGACGAGCAGAGAACGCCGGACTATATCAACAATCGCAACATCCCTTTCCTGCCCGGCCATCTGGATATCGAGATCACCCGGATCGACCGCGACGGGGCCGAAGGCGGGTTCACGGTCGGGCCCCACCATATGGCGCCGAACGGCTTCCTGCATGCTGGCAGCATCGTGTCCCTGGCGGATACGATGTGCGGCATGGCCTGTTCGGCCAGCCTGCCGGATACGGCGCGCGGCTTCACCACGATCGAGCTGAAGTCCAATTTCTTCGCCACCGCCACGTCCGGCCGGGTGCATGCCACGGCCACGCCGGTTCATCTGGGCGGCATGACGCAAGTGTGGGATTGCGAGGTCGTCCATCTCGATACGGGCAAGCGGATGGCCAGTTTCCGGTGCACGCAGATGGTGCTGGCCCGGAGATAGACAGCCCCGGCGGGCGCTTCGCCCACCCCTTTGCGGGGTACTGGCCCGGTCCCGGCGCTTGTGCTTAACTTCGGCCGAGCGAGGAGACCCCGGCCATGAAACTGCGCACGCTGCCGCTGTCCGTGACGGCCATCGCCTTCCTGCTGCAGGCCTGCACCACGCAGCCGGATGGCAGCAAGACGTTCGACCCCTTCGGCGCCATCGGACAGGTGTTCGAGCCCGCGCCGCTGCCCCCGCCTCCTCCACCTCCACCGCCTCCTCCACCCCCGCCTCCGCCACCACCTCCGCCGCCGCCTCCTCCACCGCTGGTGACTGCACCGGAGGAGCTGCCGGACATTCCGGTGGAACGGGAGCTCGACCTGCCGGACGAGGTGACGGAATTCGACGGCGGCGGAACGGGCGAAGGCACGATCGGCGTGTCCAAACCCGGCGTGATCGGCCATGGCCCCGGATCCGGCGACCTCGGCCCACCCGACCTTGCGGACCAGCCGACCAGACTGCCGGTGAAGCGGGATGCCGATCACTGGACCAATGAAGAGCTGGAAGACCTGCTGGAGGAACTCGACGACCTCGAGCCGGCCGCCGGCGCACCCAGCGATTTCTCCCGCTGCGAGGCCTATGTCGATGCCTCGCCGGAGATCACCGTCTATTGCGACCTTCAGCTCGGCCCGGAGGGAAACCGCAACATCAGCGTTGCCAAGGTTCCGGTCGAAGGCTCCATCGACGAGACCCTGTTCAACATCCGCACCAGCGTTGCCGGCGGGCGGGAGAAGATACTCGCCGGCGCGCCGGACGCTTCGCTCTGCACTTACGGTCATGAGGCAACGCCGGAAGATTCAGACGGGTTCGTCATTTATCCGTGCTCGGACTGGATGCGCCCGATCAAGGAAGAGATCGATGCCGGCGCCGGCAGTTTCGATACCGGCCGGGTGGCCCATCATGCGCCGAGCGAGATGGTGACCGGCCAGCCCTATGTGCTGGAAATCGCCATCCAGCCGCTGACGGCGGACACCGACGAGGCCGCCGCCGACGCGGTGCTGCGCGACACGATCGGCACCGGCCTGATGCCGGGCAGTACGGAATCTCCCTTCGCGCTCAATTTCGATACGGTCAAAGCCTCCTCCCTGATGGCGGCGGAGCTGAATGCGCCGAGTTTCGACGTGATTGCGATCACGCCGGAAGAGCAGGCCGTGCGCGCCGATGCGCCGACCAAATGGCAATGGATGGTGAAGCCGCGCGAGGCGGAGAACACATTCCTGGCCTTCACCCTGTCCCAGCGCCTGGAGGAGAATGGCGAACGGTTCAGCCGGGTGGTCAAATCCATCCCCCTGTTCGTCACGGTGCGGACGATTGACGAATTGCTGGCCGAGGATGACTCGCCGGCCGGCCTGACATCCGATGCCGGGCGCTCGCCCTTTGCCACCCCCCTGACCCCGCCCGCCACGGCCGATGCGGGCGGCGGCGCCATCATGGAAATGGCCGCCGGGGCCGGGTGCAGCTGGACCCAGGGGGCCAATGCCGACCGGTTCGCGCTTGTCCTGTCGAACCTTGCCTATTCACCGCCGATCAGCCAGCTGTCGCTGACCCATTCCGATGGCGACCGGATCGCCGAGGCCTTGTCGGACACCGGCTTCTCGGTGATGCGCTGCCGCGATCTTGGCCGCACGGCCACGGTCAGCGCGATGCGCGATATCGGCCGCAAATCGCTCGCCCGCAAACATGCCGGCGCCCATCCGGCGACCTTCTTCTATTATTCCGGACACGGCGTGAATATCGACAATGGCAATTATGTCCTGCCGGTGGACCTGCCGGGGGCCAGTTCGGAGGAAATCGAGGACGGCGCCGTCAGCTTCGAGAAGATCTTCAACCTGATGTCCACGACTGTGGCGACAACCTCCTTCATCGTGTTCGATGCCTGCCGCACCGTGATGGATGACGAGAGCCGCGGCATCGTGCGCGCCTACAGCCCGGTCACCTGGTCGACCGGCGTGTTCCAGGCCTATGC
>JAGQRO010000436.1 GCA_020425315.1 Hyphomonas sp.
TCTGCAGATCACCCAGCAGTAGCCCCAGGTAGACCTCGGTCACTTGCGCCGGGTCTTCACCTTCAATTGCCTGTGCGAACAGATTGGTCAACTGCGGTGCAACAGAGCCGCGCCCAGCTTCGGCAATGATCCGGCCGAGATCACCGCTAGGGTCTGCCGCCGCGGCCCGGTTCAGGGCAACAACTTCCTCGCTGGTGAGAACCGCAATCAGTTGGGGGCCGAACTCTTGCACGGCGGCAAGCGGCTCGCGGAATTTGGCGGCCGACATGGCCAGCTTGTCGCGCAGCTCCTCGATATTGGCCTGCACCATCGCGCGGAACAGCCCCGGCTTGTCGCCATACCATTTGTAGAGGGTTTCAAGCGAGGCACCGGCTGCCTTGGCTACAGAGGCCATCGTTGTCGCTGCATAACCATGCTGTACAAGCAGCGCCAGCGCAGCCTGCTGGATCTCTTTCCGCCGAGTTTTCCGTGCTTCCTGCCGCATGCACCTTCGCTCCTGAACGGTCGCCTTGACAGGATCAGTAATTGCAATTACGGATCGCTGCAACCGTAATGTAGGTTACACTTATCGCTGTCCTAACCCGGAGGGTCCATCTTGTCCGAATCCCGTTCGATTACCGCCGCTCTGAGCGTGCTGATCATCCTTCAGTTGGTCATGCTGGGAGCGCTTTACGCCCAGGTGCCACCGCATCCGCCCGCGACGATTCCGCTTTTCGCAATTGCTCCATTCCTGGCTGTGGCGCTTGCGACCGCAGCCGCAGCGCTGATTGTCGGCCCCGTGGCAGGCCGGACGGGCCGGGCGCTCAGCCTGCTTGCCGCGTTGATGGCCCTACTGTCCTTTGGCCCCCAGAAGTATCTGGACCCGCAGTTCCCGCTGATCTGGCCAGCCGTTCTGGCGGCACAGGTTGCCGTCATCGCGGTTTTCGTAGGCGTGTTGCTCCGGCAGGGACAGCGGTCGGCATGATGAGGTCGTTTGCGCTGACTGGGGCACCGGCATTGCTCGCCCTGCCGCCGCTGATTTCAGTCGGCTTTAGCGGAGCCTGTTTCGGCTTTTTCTTTGCCTGGCAGAGCTCGACCCTGCGCGGTCTGGACATGACTGACCCGGCCACGGCCATCGAGGCCATGCAAGCCATGAACGCCTCTGTCCGCAATCCGCTTTTCGGCACGGTCTACTTCGGAACGCCTCTTGTTCTGGCGCTGTCGATGGTCGTGATGGCGGTTCTGCGGGCAAGGGTAGCCGCCATGGTGCTGGGCCTCGCACTTGTCTTGCATATGGTCGGGGTCTTTGGGGTCACTGCCACCATCAATGTTCCCATGAATCAGGAACTTGCTGCAGTCGATGCTCAAGCGCCGGGGGCCGATACGATCTGGCAGGCCTTTTCCACGCGTTGGCAGTCGGCCAACCTGATAAGAATGATAGCTGCCGGAGGCTGTCTGATGCTGGTTGCCACGACACTTGCCCCCGCCCTCCAGAACCGGAGAAGATGATGAGCCTTACGCTGCTGACTTTTGCGCTTGCGGCCTTGCTGACCGTCGCCATGCCGGGGCCGACCTCTCTTCTGGCCTTCTCCAACGGTGCGCGCCACGGGTTGCGTGATGCCGGTTTCGGGATCGCGGGCGCGGTGCTTTCGGACCTGGTTCTGATCGCCGCAGTCTCGGCAGGTCTGGGGGTTTTGCTGTCCACCTCGCAGCCGCTGTTCTCGGCCGTGAAATGGCTAGGGGTGGCCTATCTGGCCTATATCG
>JAGQRO010000437.1 GCA_020425315.1 Hyphomonas sp.
GACCAGCCGCGCAACCTCGCCAAGTCCGTGACGGTGGAATAGGCGGCAACTGGCGCCTTCGGGCCAATTGGTATAGCCGGTAGCGGATGACCCGCTGCCTCGTGATCGGAAAACACGGACAGGTTGCCCAGGCGCTCGCCGCTGTGGGCGGGGCCGATGTGTATGCCGCCAGCCGGGAAGAGACGGACCTTCGGGATGCAGATACGCTGCGCCGGGCGCTGGACCGCCACCGGCCGGCCTTCGTCATCAATGCTGGCGGCTTCACCAAGGTGGACGCGGCAGAGAGCGAGCCGGATGAAGCACAAGCCCTGAACGTCACCGGCCCGGAGGCACTGGCGCGCGCCTGTTCGGATGCCGGCGCTGTGCTGATCCATCTGTCGACGGATTGTGTGTTCGATGGGCGCAAGGCTTCGCCTTACCTCGCATCGGAGGTGCCCAATCCGCTGGGCGTCTATGGCCGCACCAAGCTGGAAGGCGAGCAGGCCGTGCTGGCGGCTGTGCCGCAGTCGCTCGTGGTGCGGGTGTCGTGGGTGTTCTCGCGCTATGCCGGGAACTTCGTGCGCACCATGCTGACGGCGGCGCAGAAGCGGCCCGTTGTGACAGTCGTCAGCGACCAGATCGGCGGGCCGACCTATGCGCCGGACCTTGCGCGGGCGCTGCTCAACATGGGCGAGCAGGCGGCGGAGCCCGGCTTCGCTGGCTGGGGCCTCTATCATCTCGCCGGAGATGACACGATTGGCCGGGCCGACATGGCGCGCCGCATCTTCGAGGTGAGCGCCCGGCTGGGCGGCCCCGTCGCGGAGGTGACAGACATTCTCACCGCCGACTTTCCGACGCCGGCTGAACGCCCCCTCAATGCGAGGCTCGACATGCGCGAGACGGCGCGTGTATTCGGAGTGGAGATTCCGGACTGGATGCCGGGGCTCGAAACGACGGTGAAGGCCCTGATCGCCGAGCTGGCGCCGCCGGGGCAGGGCGCCGGAAAGGCAGGATAGGCAGGCGATGGCAGACCTTCAGGACATCGAGGCGCGCGTCGTCGCCCTCATCACGGACAAGGGGCCGCAGATCGGCAAGGAACTGGCCGAGGCGCTGCCGGACGTGCCGGTGCTGGCGCTCTGGCAGGCCTGCAACCGCACCAATGCGTTCCTCGTCTCGCACTTTGCGAGCTATTACCTGCGCTATGACATCACGCGCGATGACCAGGTGCGGCTCAGCCCCTCTATCCTGCGGGACTTTCTCTCCTTCACCCTGTTTGGCCTGCCGGACCAGCGTTTCCAGATGATCGAGCGCCAGGGCACGCTGTCGAACATGCACCGCGAGATCAGCCGCGAGAAGCTTGGCGTCGCCCAGCTTGTGATGAAACAGCTCTTCATCAGCCTCGGCCGGGAAGTGCGCAGCCAGCTCTGCGCCTTCATCGCCGGAGACCTTGCCTATTTCCTCGCTCATAACGAGCCGCGCGAGCATGCTGCGTCCGGCGAAATGGTGAAGGGCTCCGACATCGACATCGTCATCATCCTGTCGGAATCGCTGCCGGACGAGATCAAGACCCGGATCGATGCGGAGATGACGGCGCTGAAAAGCATGTACCTGCGCCATCCGCAGTACCGCCACGAGATCGACTTCATCTGCAAGCGCAAGTCGACCATGGAAAAGCAATTCCAGTATACGGACATTCACGACAAGATTGCCAGCAAGATCGCCTATGAATCCATGTTCCTCGGCGGCTCGCTGACACTGTACATGGAAGTGCGCGATGCGATGGTGCGCACCGGGGTCGACCGGCTGATCGAGCAGGATTTCGAACACGCCCTGAAAGACCGCAAGAATGCCATGCGCCGCCTGCTCGGCGCGCCCGGCGACGCACTGGACGAAGAGACCAGATCGCTGTTCTACTTCTCGCAGGAGCGCGTGGAGTTTTCGTAAGTTGCGCCCGCTGGCCCATTGTCGTTCTGTTCACACTTGCCGGGCCAGACTGAACGCATGACGAACCGCACGGAAATGTGCGGAGTGCCTTGAAATCGGAGGATTTCTGCAGATGCAGTGGCGACAGAATGGTTCCCGCAGTTTCCGCATTGTTCTGGCGCTGGCGCTGGCTGCGCCCTCGCTTTCGGTGCTTGGCGCCTGTGCCAGCGGCGGGGGAGGCAGCGGCGGGTCGGTCACGCCGATGCCGCCGCCCCCTCCGCCACCGCCCCCACCTCCGCCGCCTCCACCCCCACCGCCGCCGCCGCCCTTCCCCTCGGCAATTGCGGCCCCGTCAGCTTTCGAGACGAGCGAGTACAACATCGCCGGTGGCCTCTCCGTGGTCGGTGCCTCGGCGGCCTATGCCATTGGCGCGACCGGCGCCGGCATCAAGGTGGCCGTGATCGACACCGGCACGATTGATGACCATCCGGACCTGATCGGCGCCATCGTGCAGACCTTCGATGTCTGCGCCGCGACGAACTGCAGCGGCTATGACATCAATGGCGATCCGACGACGATGATGCGCCAGGCGGACGATATCGACACTGGCGGCCACGGTACGCTGGTGAGCGGTGTCGTCGGCGCGCGCCGGCAAGACGACTATACGACCTCTGCCGACAACAATGTGTTCAACGGCATCCAGGGCGTCGCCTTCGAATCGGAGATCATCTCCATCCGCGCCGACAGCCCCGGGAGTTGCGCACGCACCGGCGAGGACGAGGGATGTTCCTTCGCGGACTCGGCGCTGATCCGGGCCATCGAATACGCGGTCGATCAGGGCGCATCGGTGATCAACATGTCGCTGGGCGGCGAGGTGGATGCCAATCAGGGACTGGAGGATGCCGTGCGCGCGGCCGCCGCCGCCGGGGTGCTGGTCGTGATCTCGTCCGGCAATGAGGCCGAGCCCGCCGGGACAGACGGAGACGGCAATCCGACGCCCGCCGTCGGCATGACGCCAACCGAACCGGCCTATATCGCCGGCGAGGCGGCCTCGCTCGGCCGGGTTGTGGCGGTGGGCGCGATTGGTGCAACACAGGGAAACCCCAGTTTTCGCAAGATTACCGACTTCTCGAACCGGGCCGGGAATTCAGCGAAGAATTACTACATCCTCGCGCCGGGGCAGGGCGTCGTCACGACCGGGCTGGACGACGACATCGCATTCCCCGGCGATCCGACAAATGATCCGGATACAGATGGTGACTATTACACGGTCTCCGGCACGTCCTTCTCGGCGCCATATGTGGCCGGCGCGCTGGCGCTGATGCTGCAGACTTTCCCGAACCTCAAATCCAAGCCGGAGCTGGCGCTGCAGATCCTGCTCGACACGGCGGACGATTACACAGACCCCAATCCGGATATCATCACCGGCACGGTTGCCGGCGCGGGCGCGGATGATGTGTCCGGGGTCGGCATCCTGAACCTTGTCGAGGCCTTCAGCCCGCAGGGGCAGCAGACACTGGATTTCGGCATCGAGAAACTGACGCTGGAACAGGTCTTCGCGCCGAGCGGCGGGGCCTTTGGCGACTGGATGGCGCATTCCGGTGCCCTCAACGGGGCCGTTTTCCAGGACAAGTATGAGCGCGGCTTCCGTCTGGATGCCGACGCGGTGGCGCGGCAGGTGCCGCAGGTGATTGAAGAGAGCCGGCTGGCGGATTTCTCCACCCGCGCCGACTGGGCGGCCGGCGACAGCCATGCGGTGCGGGCGGGCAATGTCTCCTTCAACTGGACGCAGGCGCGCCTCTATGACGACCCGACCGCGCCCTATCAGGAAGACCCGCAATCGACCTTCCAGATGAGGTACAGCTTCGGCGACAGCGAAGTGGAAGTCGGCCGCGGCGGATCCCTGACACGTCTGGCGCCGGACGTGTCGTTGCTGAACGAACCGGGCGCCGGCAATGCCTTCTCCACCGGCGGTGCCTGGGCGAAATACAGCCACCACTGGGGCGAGAGCCTGGTGATGGACATCTTCTCCGCCGAGCAGGAAGGGCGCAGCCAGTCGGGCTTCAAGCTTGGCCGGGATCAGCCGCGCTGGTCCTATCGCTTCGGCGCTTCCTTTGTCAGCGATGACCGCACGGCGCTGGGCGGCACGCTGCAGGAGCGGTTCGGCGAGGAAGACCGTACACAGATGACGTCCTGGTCGCTGGAGAGCGCCTGGCTGGCCGGGAGCGACTGGACGGTGTCGTCAGGCGCCGAGCTTGCAAGCGTCGAGCTGCCGGGCGTGGAGGTGAATGGCCTGTGGACGAGCCGCTGGTCGCTGGGCGCCAGCCGGCAGGCCGGGCCGGGCACGCTCAGCCTGATCGTGGCCCAGCCCTGGCGGGCCGAGACAGGCACGATTGCGCTCAACACGCCCTTCGCCGTGGATGCGGACGGAGACCTGCTCTACCGGATCGTCGATGCCGGGCTGACGCCGAGCGGGCGGCAGGTGGATTTCGAAACGCGCTATGGCTTCCGCCTGATGGGCGACTGGTCCGGAGAGGCGGCGGCGGTGCTGTCCACCTCGCCCAACCATATTGCCGGCGCAGAAGAGGAGGGGGCGTTGTGGTTCAGGCTTTCAACAGACTGGTAGGGCGCGGGCTCGCGCTGGCCGCCGCACCATTCCTGCTGGCGGGGTGCCAGTGCTTGTGGCCGTTCGCTCCGGCGGCAATTGAGGAAGATGTTAACGGTGAGGCTGAGATCGCCTCTGTGCCGGCCTGTCCGGAAGTGACAAGCGCCGAGTCGTGGGTGAACCGGATGCCGAGCGTCGGGGCCAACCCGGTGAAACTGATCGTATCGCTGCGGATCGCCAGCGAGGACGCCTGGATGCTGTCCCCGGCGGACGATCAGGCCGGCGGCGCGCTGGCGCTGGACCTGGTGCCCGGCGGGAACTCCGTACCCGGAACGGTTGGCTACAATCAGTCGCAGCCTAGTCCGTTGCCGGACGATATCCTCATCCTCTGCGGGGGCAAGGAAGCCGCCCGCATCGGTGAGGTGATGATCGTCCAGTAAGGCCTAGTTGGCGAGGCGCGCCAGCTCTTCAGCCAGGTTCGTGCGCTCCCAGCTGAACGTGCCATCGTCGCCCGGCGTGCGGCCGAAATGGCCATAGGCGGCGCTCGGTCCATAGATCGGCTTGCGAAGGTCCAGTTTCGATCGGATGGTCGACGGCTTCAGGTCAAAGAGGTCGCGGATCGCTTCCACGATGCGGGCCTCGTCGGCCTTGCCGGTGTCGTGCGTGTCGACATAGATCGACAGCGGCTCGGCAACGCCGATGGCGTAGCTGACCTGAATGGTGCAGCGTTCTGCGAGGCCTGCGGCGACGATGTTCTTGGCGAGATAGCGGGTCGCGTAAGCGGCCGAGCGGTCCACCTTGGACGGGTCCTTGC
>JAGQRO010000438.1 GCA_020425315.1 Hyphomonas sp.
CGATCATGACCCGCTGCATCCAGTGTACGCGCTGCGTCCGCTTCGTGGCCGAAGTGGCCGGCGTCGAGGAGATCGGCATGATTTCGCGCGGCGAGAGCGCGGAGATCACGACCTATCTTGAAAAAAGTCTGACCTCGGAGCTTTCCGGCAACGTCATCGACCTCTGCCCGGTCGGTGCGCTGACCTCCAAGCCCTATGCTTTCAATGCGCGCCCCTGGGAACTGCGCAAGACGTCCTCCATCGATGTGATGGACGCCATGGGCGCATCCATCCGCGTCGATGCCAAGGGCGACGGCGTGATGCGCATCATGCCGGAGACGAATGAAGAGATTAATGAGGAATGGCTGTCAGACAAATCCCGCTTCGTGTGGGATGGCCTCGCCCGCCAGCGCCTCGATAAGCCTTACATTCGTGAGAATGGCAAACTCCGCCCGGCAAGCTGGGGAGAGGCGTTTGAAGCGGTTAAAGTCGCGCTGTCCAACCCGGCTGATAATATCGGCGTCGTTGCGGGTGACCTGATCGAAGTTGAGCAGGCCAAGGCTGCGCTGGATCTGTTCCGGTCCCTCGGTGTGAAAAACACCGACTGCCGCCCGGCAGGCGCACAATATGGCCTGGATGGTGTACGCGAGCGCTATATCCTGAATCCGACATTGGCCGGTGTGGAAGATGCAGATGTCCTTCTTCTTGTCGGTACGAACCCCCGTCTTGAGGCTGCTGTCTGGAATGCACGCATCCGCAAGGCATGGCTGTGGAACGATCTGAAGGTCGGCGTCGTCGGTGAAGCAGTCGATCTGACTTACGACTATGAACATCTCGGTGATGGTCCGGACGTGCTGTCAGGCCTGTTCAGCCGCGATAGCGAGTTTGCTGAAGCGCTTCGCAATGCTGACCGTCCAATGATTGTGGTCGGTGAAGGCGCGCTTTGCCGTTCTGATGGAGCTGACGTGCTTAAGGCGGCGCACGGCTTTGCGCTGGAAATTCAGGCAATCAAGGACGGCTGGGCCGGCTTTGGCGTCCTCCACAATGCGGCCGGCCGCGTTGGTGCACTGGATATCGGTTTCGTGCCGGGCGAGGGGGGCAAGGCGACGGAGGATATTCTCGGCGGCGGTATGGACACCGTTGTCTTGCTGGGCGCAGACGAAGTTGACCTGACGAGGCTCGGCTCGGCGACCGTCATCTATGTCGGCTCGCACGGCGACGCCGGGGCGTCCCGCGCCGATGTGATCCTGCCGTCTGCCGCCTACACCGAAATGGCGGCCACCTATGTCAACACGGAGGGCCGCGTGCAGGTCACCTCCCGTGCGGTGCAGCCGAAGGGCGAGGCGCGCGAAGGCTGGGCCATCTTCCGCGCGCTGTCGGACGTGATGGGCAAGAAGCTGCCATATGACACGGTCGATGCGCTGCGCGAGACATTGCGGGAAAACGCGGTCTTTGCCGGGCTTGGCTATGCGCCGGGCGCGGCCGGGGCAGAGGCGCTGAAGGCGGTTCCGGCGGCCTCTGGCAACCTCTCATCTGCGCCGTTCGGGCGGGTCGTCGGGGACTTCTACCTGACCAACCCGATCGCCCGCGCCTCG
>JAGQRO010000439.1 GCA_020425315.1 Hyphomonas sp.
CGGCCTCTTCCTGCATGACGTCGACCATGTCGTCGACCGTGATCATGCCGACGAGGCGCCCTGCCCCGTCCTTCACCGGCGCCGAAGCCAGCGAATATTTCTGGAACTGGAAGGCGACCTCTTCCTGGTCCATGTCGGTGCGGATGTCCGACAGGGGATCGGTCATGATGTCGGCCAACTGCACGTCGCGCGGCGTACGCAGCAGCGTGGCGAGCTGGACGATGCCCTTCAGCCGGTAGGCCGGATCGATGACATAGACCTCGTAGAAGATCTCCGGCAATTCCTCACCAAGGCTGCGGGCATGGTCGATCGTGTGGCCGACCGTCCAGTATTCCGGCACCGCCACGAATTCCGTCTGCATCAGACGGCCGGCGGATTCCTCTTCATAGGCGAGGCCGCGTTCGAGCTGGGCCCGGTCGAACGGTTCCAGCTCGTCGAGGATGCGCTCGCGCCGGTCATCCTCAAGGTCTTCGAGGATGACAGTGGCATCGTCTGAATCGAGTTCGTCGAGCGCATTGGCGACGGCCGTGTCGGGCAGGACGTCGACGGCTTCCTCGCGATAGGAATCGCGCAGCTCGATCAGGATTTCCGGCGGCAGTTCCCCGCCGAGAATCTCCACGGCTTCGGAGAAGCTGTCGAAGGGCAGCGCCTCCAGAAGGTCAGCCGCATCGGCCGGGTGCATCCGGTTGAGCGTGCGGACCAGCCAGCGGCCATCCTGCTCATCGACGGCGTCGATGAGGTCGTCCAGCAGGGCCGGATCGACATTCGGCGTCTCGGGCGCCGGCTGCTGGTGGACATCCGTCTCGCTCATGGCGCCTGTCTTGCCGGGGTTGCCGCGCGGCGGCAAGGGGGAGCGTGTCAGGATCCGAGCCGGTCAGACGCCAGCAGGCGCAGGCCGGAAAACAGGTGCCGGCGCGCCTCTTCATCCAGCACGGCGGCAACCCGTTCCTGCGCCGCCTGCCAGAGCGGCAAGGCCGCGTTCAGCCGTTCCTGCCCGAGCGTGGTGAGCAGGAGGCGCCGGCGACGGCCCTCACCCTCCCCGCCCCGGAACACCAGGCCCGCCTTTTCCAGCGGCTTCAGATTGCGCGACAGCGTCGTGCGGTCATTCGACATGATCACGGCCAGGTCGCTGATCGAAGCGGGCTCGAACCGGCCGATGGCGTTCATCAGGCCGAACTGCGTGATGGTCAGCCCTACCGGCCGAAGCGCCTCGTCATAAAGCCGGGTCAGGGAACGCGCCGCGCGCAGCACATTCCCGGCCGCGCACTGGCCGGTGATGGTGTTGTAGATCTCTTTGTTTTTCTTCAGATCTTCCATCATCGTGTACTTGCATTGTTTGCGGGGCGTATCAATGACTTCAGAAAAAATAAGGGCATGGCATCAGAGAAGCTCATTTGACAATCCTTATAGTGTATATGCACTATCTAGTCACGGCCCGGGATTTTCGTCTTTCTCGATCCTCTGTGACCGGACCGACCCTTCCCGCCCGGCTTCCCCTGCCGGGCGGGGCCTTTCCTCCCCAGGCACGGCACTTGTCGTGTATATACACCAAACAGAAGGCAATCCTCCCATGTTTTCTTCCCGCAACCTGATCGCCGGCCTCCTCGCCCTCGGCTTTGCTGCCGACCCGGCCTTTGCCATTCCCGAAACCCTCTATTCCGGAGACTCGCCGGCAGAGAGCTGCGCCGCCGGCGTCGCCGTGCCCGGCGCGGCCTCCACACGCCTGAAGCGGCTCTGCGAAGATGCCCTGACCGACCCGTCGCTGCGCGCCGGCGACCGGGCCGCGACGCTCGCCAATTCGGGGATCGTCAGCCTGCGTCTCGGCGACTATGACGCCGCCCTCGCCCGGCTGGATGAGGCCCGCGACGCGGCCCCGGCCAATGCCGACATCGCCATCAGCTATGCGGCGACGCTGTTGCGCCTCGACCGGGCCGATGAGGCTGTCGCAGCGCTTGCCGATATCGAAACCATCTCGGACGGCAACCGGCACATTGCTTACTACAACCGGGCGCTGGCACATCTGGCGCTGAAGGATGTGGAAGAAGCCTATCGGGACTTCTATGTCAGCGCGGCGCTGAAGCCGGGCTATGCGCCGGCTGAGCGGGCGCTGGCGCAGTTTCAGGTGGCGGCGGAGTGAGCCGGAGATGTGATGAGCAGCCTTGAGCCTGTTTCATCGCGGCGGCTCTCGCTTGCGCTTCGAGCATTCATTTCCTGAAATCGATCCTCGATCGATCTCCGGCGCGAAGCAGCGCTGTGATGAGCAGCCTTGAGCGCGATCCATCGCGGAACGAAGTGGAGCGGGGATCAGTCAAAGATTCATTCGATTGCTAAAATCGATCCACCGGATCGATTTTTGGCGCGG
>JAGQRO010000440.1 GCA_020425315.1 Hyphomonas sp.
GTGTAGGCTTCCTTGATCGGGTCGGCCGCCTCGAACACCGGGCTGAGGGCCCGCGACAGGCGCGCGCAATCCTCGACATCGGTCGGCGCACCGCCGGCCTTTTCGGCCATGATCTGCAGGTGCGGCCGGCGCCCGCCCTGGATCCGCAGGCGCACGATCTCCATGCCCAGCCCCTCGGCCACGGGCGTGGCGAGGCTGAGAATGCGGCGTTCCTGTTCGGTCAGGGCGATCATGAGCCTTGCGGCAGACCTTTCGGCTAAAGAAAAGCGGCGGCCCCGTTCCCGGAACCGCCGCCGATATGTTTCGACTTGGGCGCTATATAGTCGGATCACCCTCCCCTGTCGAGGGGGCTTCACTGTAAGACATACACCATGGGATATATGGCAGGATCGGTGCTTGTCCGGCTGCAGTCAGGGTTCTTCTGCTCCACATCCCACTCCCACCGGAATGTCTTCATCCCGTCCAGGGAAGCCTGTTCGAAGGCCCCATCAGGTACGGAGGCAAGAACCCTGTAGTTTGCGGGTGCGCCGTCCACAAAATCGAATCCCAGAATAACCGCACCGACATAACCATTGCGCGCCGCATCTCTTGGATAGATCGGACTGGGTTGCGCAATTGGCTTTCCCTCACACAAATCCGGTTCGTCACCGTCCGCCCTGCCCCAGTAAGGCTCATTTGACCCGTTCAGACTGTCGACATCTTCTTCGATCTCCTCGGCGAGCTTGTAGGTCTTTTTGTCCGTGCTCCTGTAGTAGGCACCCATAGCGGAGCGCCATGCGTAAGCCTTGTAATAAACCAGGTCGAGAGCGTCCGCATGTTCTCCCTCACGCAGCTCGAACAGGGCCGTTTCGACATCGGCGACGGACCTCATTGCCTCAATGGACTTCGTGGCATTGAACTGTGCCGAGGCACTCTGCAACGCCATCGTGGCCCAGCGGACCGGCAGAACATTCCGGACCGGTTTCATGTGTTCTGCAGCGAGGCTTGCCCGTTCATGCACCACGCCCCATCGGGGGCGGCCGCTCCTATCCGCAACGAAGGTATCGAACGCCGCAATCGTCAGATAGCTGGGCTCTGTCTTGACGTTAGCCGTGAGCACGGCCTGAAATGCCTTGTTCGCGCTCTTATCCTTTTTGCTGGCAGACCAGTTTGCGAAAGCCTCCAGTACGTCCAGCTGCTTTGTGTTGACCGGCAGGTCCCCATCGAGCGTCCGAAGGAAGGCCGCAATCGGTCTGGCCTCAGCACAAGCTCCGCGAAGGCAAAGCTGATTACCGGCTTCAAACGCACTGACAGCAGCATCGGGGTCCTCTGGATGGGCAATGGCGGCGGCCGCAAGATCGCGTGCGGCCTGAAGCATTTGCGACTCATCGCCTCCAGCGATTGCATCGTTATAGGCTTCCGCAGTGCCAGGCGGCATCTGCGCCAGAACCGGCAATTCTACCGCCAGGCAAACGCCTGCCACGAGCAAAGCCCGGGCTCTTTTCAAGATCATCTGCACCTCCGATACTCGTCTAGAGCGCAGCGTTTCCCGATCCGGTTGCAGGCGTCAACCTGCCAGATGCTGAAGCAAAAACGGCGGCTCCGGGGAGCCGCCGTTTCCAATCATGTTTCCGGGGAACCGGAAAATCCTAGAGGATCTTCAGGTCCACAGCCGAGGTCTTGCCGCGGCGCTCATCCTTGTAGAGTTCGTAGGAGATCGCCTGGTCTTCGGCCAGCGTCCGAAGGCCGGAGCGCTCAACCGCCGAGATGTGGACGAACACATCCGTGCCGCCCTCATCCGGCTTGATGAAGCCGAAGCCCTTCTGGTCGTTGAACCATTTAACTTTGCCAGTAGCCATTCAATTTCAGTCCTTTTGATTTTCACACAGCCATCCGCACCTTGATTTCGGGGGCGTCTGAACTGATCGAAACGGCGAGGAAGAAAGTCATGGCCGCCGGTCCAGCGGGGTATTGATATTCAGACCGACCGAGTTCGATGGTGCTTTATTACCTCAGGAGGCGAATTTCCGCAAGGATATCCACAGGCGTCAGCTGGTGATGAAGTCCAGCCAGACCGGCGCGCAATCCCCGAGTTTCTTGGTCTCGTAGCGCGTCGTGACATGATCCGGCGGTGCAATCCGCCAGTCTGAGGCCTCCTTCGCATGCCAGTCGAAGCCGCCATGCTGCAGGAACCGCCACAGCGCCTCGTCGGCATAGCTTGCCACATCGGTGGCAAAGCGCACGCGCGCTCCGGGGCGGCAGGCCTGGTGCAGGCTGGCCAGGAAATCCGGCTGGATCAGGCGCCGTTTCTGCTGGCGTTTCTTCGGCCAGGGGTCCGGGAACAGGATGAACACCCGCGACAGGCCGGCAGGCGCGAGCCCCTCCAGCAGCGGACGGGCATCGTCCATCAGAACCCGCACATTGGCCAGCCCGTCCTCCTCGATCTGGGTCAGCGCCTTGGCCATGCCCTCGATGAAGGGCTCGCAGCCAATGAGACCGACATCCAGGTGCCGGCGGGCCTGTTCGGCAAGGTGTTCCCCGCCGCCGAAGCCGATTTCGAGCCAGACTTCCCGCTTGCCCGGAAACAGGCTGGCCGGGTCTTCCAGGCCTTCGGGTACGGAAAGTTCCGGCAGGCGGCGCTCGACCAGTTCCTGCTGGCGGGAGGACAGGGCGCGGCCGCCGACCCGCCCGAATGTGCGGATCGCCCGGCGGTTCTGGCTAGAGGGCGCATCGGTCATGGCGGGCTGATGCCTGACCCCAGCGGCGCGATCAATCCTCGGTCTGCTTCGGCTCGAACGCCATGGCCGCCGCCTTCACCGTATTCAGCAGGGATTTGCGCAGCGAGGCATCTTCGATCCGCTGGAAAGCCGCGATCAGGTCCAGCGTGTCGGCGTCCAGCAGGGGCGCGCGGATGACGTCATCGTCTTCGGCCACCTGCAGGCGCGCGTCCGACAATTGCTCGGCCGCGCCTTCATAGAAATAGCCGACCGGCACCGACATCGCCGTCGCAATCTCGAACAGGCGCCCGGCCGAGACGCGGTTCACACCCTTTTCGTATTTCTGCACCTGCTGGAAGGTCAGGTTCAGCAATTCGGCGAGTTGTTCCTGGGACAGCCGGAGCTCCCGGCGGCGCCAGCGGATCCGCTGGCCGACAACCCGGTCTATTCCGTTCGGCAACTTGTTTTCTGACATGTCTCTCCGGGCCTGGCTTCCTGCCTTTGCGGTAAACTCCTAGCGGCGCCAGGCCGACAAGGCGAGTCCTGCAAAGAGGGCCAGGGTCACCCAGAACAGCACGATTCCCGCGCGGCTCTGGAAAACCGTCATTTCCGCAGGGGCTGGCAGGCGCCCGCGGCCATAGGCGGTCTCCCATCCGGCCGGCGCATTCTCCACCGGCGCGGCTCGCATCAGTTCACGGCCATAGCCATCGACAATCGCCGAGGCGCCCCGGCTGGCGACGCGCACCATGGGCAGGCCTGTCTCGATCGTGCGGTAGCGGTTCTGGGCGTAATGCTGGGCCGGGCCCATGCCGC
>JAGQRO010000441.1 GCA_020425315.1 Hyphomonas sp.
TGATCATCGTGTTCCTGGTGCTGGCTGCGCAGTTCGAGAGCTATCGCCACCCGATTATCATCATGCTGACCGTTCCGGCGACGCTGGCAGGCGGCCTTCTGGGCATCTACCTGACGGGCAATTCGTTGAACATCTACACGCAGATCGGCTTAATCATGCTGATTGGCCTTTCGGCGAAGAACGGCATCCTGATTGTCGAATTCGCCAACCAGCTGCGGGATGAGGGCATGGAGTTCCTCGATGCGCTGAAGGAAGCGTCGCTGACGCGCCTCAGGCCTATCGTGATGACCAGCCTGACCACGGCTGCAGGCGCCGTGCCGCTGATCCTGACCAGTGGGGCAGGCGCCGAGACGCGCCAGGCCATCGGTGTGGTGATCCTGTCCGGCGTTCTGGCGGGTATGCTGGTGACGGTGCTGATCGTGCCGACGGCTTATGCGCTGATCGCGCGCGGCTCCGGCTCGCCCAATGATGTGGCCCGCAAACTGGACGCCGAAAGCAAGGTGGCCGGTGAAGGCGTGCTCGTGCTGGACGAGCCGGTCAACGCGCCGGCGGAATAGGGCTCAGGTAAGTTCCGGGAACGGATGATCGCACTGCCAGCCCGGCTGGCCGGTGGCGCGCAGGCGTTCGAGGCGGCGAATGGCGATTTCAGCGAACACCGGATCGAGATCGAAGGTCAGGGCGCGCCGGCCCGTGCGCTCGGCCGCGATCAGCGTCGTGCCGGAATGGGCGAACGGGTCGATCACGATGGCGCCGGGGTCTGAACTCGCCGTGATGATCCGCTCGATGGCTTTCAGCGGCTTCTGGGCATAACAGCCCGGCACATTCTCGTGCAGGCGGTAGAAGACCTGCTGCACATCCACCCAGACATTCCCGGCCCGGATCGTCGCGCCCTTGCCGCGTTCGGCATTCTCCGTGCGCTCACCGGCGACCTGCTTGTAATAGCCGCGCAGGATTTTCGGGATGTCGGTATAGTCCGCCGCCACATGAAAGGGCGGCTTGCCGCGCACATAATAGAGCAGTTCCTGGCGCACCCACATCCAGTTGGCTTGTGTGCCATAGCCGCGCTGGTTGCGCAGGGTGACCCAGTTGCGCGCCGTCCAGTCGGCCCGCGCGCGCATGTCGAGGCAGAATTCCGGGAACGGATGAAGCCCGTTGGCCATGTCGGCGCCGAGCCAGGCATAGAAGGAGGCGTCCGGCGCCAGCGCGGGCAGGATCGCATCCAGCCAGTCATGGGTGAACCGGTCATAGTCGCCCATGCTGATCTTGCCGAGCGCGGGCGTCCGCCGGCTGCCGACGGTGACATTATAGGGCGGGTCCGCGATGCAGAGCGCGGGCGCGGCGCCCCCGGTGATACGGCGCACGGCCCCGGCGTCCGTGGCATCCAGCACGCCGACCCGGTGGCCGGCGACCGGGTCTTCCCAGATCTCACCCGGCTTCAGCCGGCAGAGTGGCACCAGGCGCGCGTGCAGGGCGGGATCGGCATCGATGCGGCCGATCGGCTCCTTCATGCTGCGGCGGTCTGATGTGTCGTCCGCCACGGCGGGGCCCCCTCGCAACGCGCCGGGAATGGCGACCCCGGCAGGATTCGAACCTGCGACCGTCCGCTTAGAAGGCGGATGCTCTATCCAGCTGAGCTACGGGGCCGGATTTTCGGCCTCGGGCGCTAGTGCGTCCAGGGCTGTTTCCGGTTGGCGTCGAAATTAGCACTATAGGACTTAACAAGCCGCTTGCGCTCGGCCGCCGGCTCGACCCGGAAGGTCAGCCCGGCTTTTTTCGCGTATTCCACAGCCTCGTCCTGGGTGTCGAATTCCAGTCTGACCTGGCCGGACGTGTCGTCGATACTGGTCCATCCCATCAGCGGGTCAGCGGTGCGGTGGACGTTTTCCTTAACAAATTCAAGGATCCAAGCCTTGGTCTTGCCGCGGCCGGACGTCATCGCGCTCTTGGAAGGTTTGTAGATCCGCGCCTGCATCTCACTGCCCTCATGGGTGGCTAGAAATTTTGGTCGGAGCGATAGGATTCGAA
>JAGQRO010000039.1 GCA_020425315.1 Hyphomonas sp.
GACTATGCCAATCACGTCGCGGACCGGTTCGATCTGCGCCGCGACATCAGCTTCAACACGCGTATTAACGCCGCATCATATGATGACCATACCGGACTATGGCGGATCACAACGGACCAGGGCGAGACCATAGAGGCACGCTATTGTGTCATGGCGACCGGCTGTCTGTCCGCGGCCAAGACGCCCGACATTCCGGGCGCCGGAACCTTCAAGGGCCTGACCCTCAGCACCGCGACCTGGCCCGAAGACGTCAACCTCTCCGGCAAGCGGGTCGGCATTATTGGAACCGGTTCGTCCGGCATCCAGACGATCACCACGATTGCGCCCGAGGTTGGCTCGCTCACCGTGTTCCAGCGCACGCCGAACTATTCCGTACCCGCCCATAATCGCCCGCTCGACCCGGGCGTGCGGGAAGACTGGCTCGCCAACCGCGAAGACTATCGCAAGCAGCAGCGCGAATCCGGCGCCGGCATCCTCGCCGTCGGGTCGACCGAAGCACTCGCGCTGGAAACGCCGGCCGAGGAACGCCAGCGCGTCTTCGACAGCCGCTGGGCGCAGGGCGGGTTTGCCATCGGGGCATCCTTTGCTGACCAGGGCATGGTCGGAGAAGCCAATGATCTTGTGGCGGACTATGTCGCCGGCAAGGTGCGCGGGATCGTGAAGGATCCCGAGACCGCCGACAAACTCATTCCCAAGGACTACCCCTTCGGCGCCAAGCGCCTGTGCGTCGATACGGGTTATTTCGAGGTCTACAACCAGGACAATGTCCACCTGGTGGACATCAACGAAACGCCCATCGAATCGATCACCGCAAAGGGCGTGCGCACCAGCGAGAAGGAATACGAGTTCGACGCGCTGATCTATGCCATCGGCTTCGATGCCATGACCGGCACGCTCGACCGGATCGATATTCGCGGCAAGGGCGGGGAGAAGCTGAAAGACAAATGGGCCGCCGGCCCGGTCACCTATCTCGGCCTGATGGTTTCGGGCTACCCGAACCTGTTCCTGATCACCGGGCCGGGCAGCCCGTCGGTCCTCTCCAACATGCTCGTTTCCATCGAACAGCATGTCGACTGGATCAGCGACTGTATCGGCCATATGGGCGAGCGCCAGCTGTCCACGATGGAAGCCGCGCCTGAGGCGGAGGCCGAATGGGTCGCCCATGTCAACGAAGTCGCCGACATGACGCTCTATCCGCAGGCCAATTCCTGGTATCTCGGCGCCAATGTGCCCGGCAAGCCGCGCATCTTCATGCCCTATGCCGGCGGCGTCGGCGTCTATCGCGAGAAATGCGATCAGGTCGCCGCCGATGGCTATGAGGGCTTCCTGCTCGATCGCGCCCCGGGCAATTGACGCTGCGGCTTTCCCCTGCGTCCCGTCTCGAAAGCCTCGCCCGCGCGCGCTAAGCAGGGGGCAGCAAGAGAGATAAAGGGAGCAGGCGATGGCCAAAGGTGATTTCCCCGTCCTGGTGGGCGTCGGGCAGAGTCTCAGCCAGTGGGATGGATCGGCCGGGCCGGATGGCGCGCCCTCGCCGCTGTCGCTGATGGTGGAGGCGTCCAAGGCGGCGCTGGCCGATGCGGGCGCAGCCGCCCTCGTCCGGGCCATCGACACGATTGCCGTGGTGCGCATCTTCGAAGACTCGGTCCGCAGCGCCCCGCATCCACATGGCCACAACACCAACCTGCCCGGCACGCTCGCCCGCGATATCGGCGCGGCACCGGAGCGGCTGATCTATGAGACCGTCGGCGGCCAGAGCCCGCAGTCACTCGTCAACGAGATGGCCGCGAAGATCTTCGCCGGCGAGGTCGAATGCGCCTTCATCTCCGGTTCCGAGGCCAACCGCGCCTCCAAGGGCGCGCGCCGCCACAGTGTCGAGATCGACTGGGCCGACAGTGCCGATGCGTCCTATGAGGATCGCGGTTCGGGCCCGATGATGCTGAGCCGGGAAGAGATCAAGCACGGCCTCGTCGCGCCGGCCTATTTCTACGCCCTGTTCGAGAACGCCATTGCCGCCCGAGAAGGCCGCACGCGCAGCCAGCACCGCCGCGCCATGGCGGAACTCTTCCAGCCCTTCACGGCGGTCGCGGCGAAGAATCCCTACTCCCAGTTTCCGGTGGAACACGATATCGGCTTCCTCTCGACGCCGTCGCGGGAGAATTACGAATTTTCGGACCCCTATCTCAAATGGTTCATCGCGCAGGACGCCGTGAACCAGGGCGCCGCCGCCATCCTGATGAGCGAGTCGAAGGCCGATGCCCTCGGCGTGCCGGCAGAGAAGCGCGTCTACCTGCATGGCGGCGGGCAGGGGTCGGACGATCTCCTCTCCTTGCGCCCGCGCCTCGACGGCTCTTTCGCCATGGACGCGGCCACCTCCCGCGCCCTCGCCCAGGCCGGCAAGGCCGCGGCCGACATGACCTATTTCGACCTCTATTCCTGCTTCCCCTGCGCGGTGTTTTCCTCAACGCAATCCCTCGGCATCGACTGGAAGACTGACAAACGCGGCCTCACCCTCACCGGCGGCCTGCCCTTTTTCGGCGGACCGGGGAACAATTATTCCCTGCACGGAATAGCCGAGATGGCCGCGCGCCTGCGCGCCGACGCAGGCGCCTTCGGCCTCGTCCTCGCCAATGGCGGCTGGATGACCAAGGAAGCCGTCGGCGTCTACTCCACGGCAAAGCCCGCCGCCTTCACGCCGGCCGAACCCTATGCCACGCCGACCGAACAGGTGGAGCTCTGTGCGGACAGCTGCGAAGCGATCCTCGAAACCTTCACCGTCACCCATGGCAAGGCCGGCCCGGAGAAGGGCATCATCTTCGCCCGGCTCGCCGATGGCCGCCGCGCCCTCGCCAATGCCGACGCGGCCGCCCTCGCCACTCTGCGCGAGGAAGCCAGCCCGGTGGGCCGCAAGGTGAAGATCACGGTCGAGGGCGAAACCGGCACCTTCTCCTTCGCCTGACACGGCCCGCTTGCCCCATCCGGCGGATTCGCCCAAATTCCGGGGATGACGACGCATTTCCGCAAGTTTGGCGTGATCGGGGGCGGGGCCTGGGGCACCGCCATCGCGCAGATGCTGACCCGCGAGGGCCAGGATGTCCTGATCTGGTGCCTTGAGCCCGACGTGGCCGAGGCCATCAATACGCGCCACGAGAATACGGTCTTCCTGCCCGGCGTGGCGCTGAAGCCGGCCCTCAGGGCCACCAATTCCCTCGCTGACCTGCACGAGATGGACGCCCTCTTCTCCGTCGCTCCGGCCCAGCATACGCGCACCACGCTGCGCGCCCTGAAGGACCATATCCGCCCCGGCACGCCGGTCGTGCTCTGCTCCAAGGGCATTGAGCTGGCCACCGGCGAATTCATGACCGACGTGCTGAAAGACGAGCTGCCCGAGGCCGTGCCCGCCGTGATGTCCGGCCCCAGCTTCGCCATCGATGTCGCCAAGGGCCTGCCGACGGCTGTCACCTTTGCCATCGACAATGAAAAGCTCGGCACTGAACTCATCGCCGCGATCTCCACGCCCACTTTCCGGCCCTATCTGGCGCCGGACCTGCTGGGCGCGGAAATCGGCGGATCGGTGAAGAACGTGCTCGCCATCGCCTGCG
>JAGQRO010000442.1 GCA_020425315.1 Hyphomonas sp.
GAGTCGAAGTTCCGCGAGCAGGTGATGGAGGATTTCGCCGACACCTATCTTGCCGGCTCGACGCCGATCCCGTGCATCCGCTGCAACCAGACGGTCAAGTTTTCGGACCTGTTGAAAACCGCGAAGGACCTCGGCGCCGATTGCCTGGCCACCGGCCACTATATCCGCCGCATGGATGGCGCCGACGGCCCGGAACTGCACCGCGCGGCGGATGCCTCGCGCGACCAGTCCTATTTCCTGTTCGCCACCACGCGCGACCAGCTGGATTATTTGCGCTTCCCGCTGGGCGATCTTCCGAAGACGGAGGTTCGCGAGCTGGCAGACCGGTTCAACCTGCCCGTTGCGGCCAAGCCCGACAGCCAGGATATCTGTTTCGTGCCGGAAGGCTCCTATGCCAATGTCGTGGAGAAACTGCGCCCCGGAGCCGGGCGCGGCGGCGATATCGTGCACCTCGACGGCACGGTCCTCGGTCAGCACAATGGCGTCATCCATTACACGATCGGCCAGCGCCGCGGCCTTGGCGTCGCCACGGGTGAGCCGATCTTCGTGGTCAAGATCGATGCGCCGAACCGGCGCGTGATTGTCGGCCCGCGCGAGGCATTGCTCACCTCCGGCCTTGTGCTGGAGGAACTGAACTGGCTGGGGCAGGGCAGTCTCGAAGAGGCGGCGCAGGCAGAGGCGCGTGTCCTCGTCCGTGTGCGGTCGACCCGTCCGCCCGTGCCCGGCCGTCTCGGCTGGCAGGACGGCGTGCCGGTGATCTGGTTCGATGAGCCCGAAGAAGGCGTCGCGCGCGGCCAGGCGGCGGTGCTCTACGATCCGGCCGGCGGCACGCGCATCCTTGGCGGCGGCTTCATTCGCCGCTCGATCCCCGCCGACGCGCGGGTCGCGGCGGCCTGAGCTGCCTTGCCAGCCGGGCATTCTTGAGGCCGGCGGCATCCAGTACGGTCTTCACGTCTTTGGCGGGCAGGCTGAGGATTTCGCCGGCCTCTTCCTCCGTGAAGCCGTGCGTGACGCGCAGGAGAACGGCGCGCCGCTCCAGCGGCGTCAGGGCGCCCAGCGGGCTGGCCTTCGGGAAGAAGGGCACCTGTTTGCGCGATGCCCGCACGATCTCGCGGTCGACCAGGCCGAACAGGAGCAGCCTGTCGGGCGTCTGCGAGACATGCAGTGTAAGGATCTTTGCAAGCGCCGCGTGCACGGCCGCGTCGCCGCGTTCCTGCGACCCAAGCGCCATGCCCGCATACGCCCTCAGGCGCTGCACATTTTCGGAGACAAGGTCCACCCACATGGGGGAGCATATAGGGCAGACCGGCGTGCCGCGCCGTCCCGGAAATCCGGTACAAACGCAGTTGCAGCTGCTATTTGAACTTCCGTTAATCTACCATGCCGAGCGCCATGCCGCGCAGGGCGGCAGAGACCCGGTCGGTCACTTCCAGCTTGTCGAAACAGCGGCGGATATAGGTCTCCACCGTGTTGCGGGAGATGTGCAATTGATCCGCAATCTCGCCATTCGTGTGGCCGCGCGCGACCCGGCCGAGGATTTCCTTCTCCCGCGCCGACAAGTGTGTCTCCTGTGTCAGCTTGCGCGCCAGAACACCGCAATAGGCCAGGTGGCCGATCTGACAGGCCCAGTGGATTT
>JAGQRO010000040.1 GCA_020425315.1 Hyphomonas sp.
GACGGATGCGTCACGCTCTCATGGATCAGCGGCACGCCGGAATAGAGGCCGCTCAGTTCCAGCGCATCCTGGATCTTCATCTCGTCGAGGATCTCGTCCTCGGCATAGTCTTCCACGATGATGCGCACGGCGCCGGCGGCGGTCCGCATGTGCTGGGGCAGGCGGGCGATGCAGGCTTCGGCGAGGCCAAGAATGTCCTCCGCTGTCGGAGCGGTCTCGTAGAGCATGCTCACACCAGCGACACGGCTGTGCCGGAAACCGCCACCATCATCATTGAGCCGCCCTGGCCGATCACGGTGTAGTCGAACTTCGTGCCGACAATGGCATTGGCGCCGAGCTTCCTGGCTTCTTCCATCATCTCTGCCAGCGCATCGTCTCGCGTTTCGCGCAGCGTGCTTTCATAGGCGTTGGAGCGCCCGCCGACGATATTGGTGAAGCTGGCGAGGATGTCCTTGCCGAGGTGCGCGCCGACCACGACCTCGCCGCAGACGATGCCGAGATATTTCGAAATCTCATGGCCCTGAACCGTGGGTGTGGTGGTGACGAGCATGGAGGTGATCCTTTTGAGTTATCGAATAACGATATATTTGGGGAGGGGTGCCCAGCGTTTCAAGAGGGTTGTTCGAAGACCAGCGCGGTCCATTCAACGCCCCGGGCCTTGTTTTCCGCCATGATGGAATTCCTGCGGACATGGCTGACGGGGCGGAGGCCATATGGCGCGGCGAGGGCGATGGTTTCCTCGCCTGTCACGTCAAACATGCGGCGTCCGTCCGGGATGGGGCCGTGGCGCAAGCTCATGAACAGGCGGGCACCCGGCGCCAGGAGCGTGGCCATACGCTCCATCCCGGTAGTGCGTTCTCCTTCGGTCAGGTGCATCCACACAGCGTTCAGCATCACCATGCCGAACACTTCGCTGCGGGCATGCGTGTTCGCCAGCTCCGGCAGGCTATCTTCCAACCATGTGATCTCAGCTGCCGGATGAAACTTTGCCGCCCGCACGCGCAGCGTCTCCACAGGCTCCACTGCCAGCACGGAATGGCCGAGCGAAGCCAGCCAGGCCGCATCCCGCCCCGTGCCTGCGCCGATATCGAGCGTGCGCGCACGCGGCTCAGGAAACAGATGCCGCCAGTGCGCATGCGTTTCCGGCGCCGACAGCGCCTCGTAACGCACAAACAGATCGTCTGCTTCTTCAGCGTATCCGGAGGTTGAGGTCAGGCTTGCCATGGTGGAAGCCTATCAGAAGCCTCCGCCCCGACAATCGGTACCGCTACTCCGCCGCCGTCTTCGTCCCGTCGTCACCGCCTGTCAGGATTTCCAGCATCTTCAGCGCGCTGTCGGCAATGACGGTGCCCGGCGGGAAGATCGCGGAGGCGCCCGCTGCGTAGAGCGCGTCGAAGTCCTGCGGCGGGATCACGCCGCCCACGATGATGCGGGCGTTGGCCGCGCCTTCATTGCCAAGCGCACGCTTCAGTTCCGGCACCAGCGTCAAATGACCGGCGGCGAGCGAGGATGCAGCGACTATGTCGACTTCGGCCTTGCGGGCGTCGGCGGCAGCTTCTTCCGGTGTCTGGAAGAGCGGGCCGATCTCGACATCCCAGCCAAGGTCCATCAGCGCCGAAGCGACGACTTTCTGGCCACGGTCGTGACCGTCCTGGCCCATCTTAGCGATATAGACTTTCGGCTTGCGGCCATGTTTCTTCTCGAAGGCAGCGGCGAGGCTGAGCGCCTCGTCGGCCTTCTCGGTGCCTTTAACGCCGCCGCCATAGACGCCTTTGATGGAGCGGATGATGGCCTGGTGGCGGCCCTGGCTGCGTTCGATGGCTTCGGAGATCTCGCCGACGGTCGCCTTGGCGC
>JAGQRO010000443.1 GCA_020425315.1 Hyphomonas sp.
CCGGACCAATTGTCATCGTGGCGCTCATGACAATCGCTATTGTCGCAAGCCCCCTGCCCTCGGCGCCAATCGCACTCGCCGCCGGAGCGGCTTATGGACACACGTACGGGACGCTCTTCGTCGTTCTAGGTGCGGAACTCGGTGCGCTTGCCGCCTTTGGTCTGGCCCGCGGCTTGGTGCAGCGCGACAATCAGGATGAGATTCCGCGACAATCAGGATGAGACGCTGCGGCGGGCGTGTGTCGGAGGGAGGGCGTAGCCCGACCGGAGGCACACGCCCGCCGCTTCGCCCGTTTTGGGGGGTCTGTGATCGCGGTCGGCCCGCTACGCTGGTGGTGTTCATACAGGGAGAACCACCTTTGTGCCGGGGCGCCATGTAACCGATCAACAGACGAGACTTTTCATGAAGCTGAGACAAGACCACCCCATCGAAGTCGCCGCGGCCAAGGCCGGGATGAGCCGGGCGACCGGATACCGCATTTCACAGGACCCCAAGCTGCCGTCGCAGACGGCCCAGACGCGGGGCCGGCGGCGCCCAGACCCGCTTGAGCACATTTTCGATGCTGAAGTTGTCCCTCTTTTGCAATCAGCCCCAGGCCTTCGCCCGGTTGCGATTTTTGAGGAGATGCTTCGCCGCCATCCCGAACTGTCCCCGGGTATCCGCCGGACACTGGAGCGGCGGATCCGCGCCTGGCGGGCCATGCATGGCGAAGACCAGGAGGTCATCTTCCGGCAGGTCCACGAACCGGGCCGGCTCGGTTTGTCGGATTTCACCGACCTGGGGGCCGCGGCCGTGACGATCGCAGGCCAGCCGCTGGAGCATCTGCTCTACCACTTCCGCTTGCCGTGGTCCGGCTTCGAGCACGCCCATGTCATCCTCGGCGGGGAGAGTTTTGTCGCCCTGGCCGAAGGGCTTCAGAATGCGCTCTGGTCGGTGGGCGGGGCGCCGGTGTCACATCGCAGCGACAGTCTGTCTGCAGCCTTCCGCAACCTCGATGCCGACGCGCGGGCGGATCTCACGACGCGCTATGATGCCTTATGCGCCCATTACCGCATGACGCCGACGCGGAACAACAAGGGGGTGGCGCATGAGAACGGCTCGATCGAAAGCGCCCACGGCCATCTCAAGAGCGCGATCCGGGATGCGCTGCTGATGCGGGGCAGCGCCGACTTCGGCGATCTCGATGGTTACCGCGCCTTCATCGACGAGATCGTGGGGCGCCGCAATGCGGCCCGCGGCAAGCGTATCGCAGCCGAGCGGCCCTATCTGCAGGGGCTGCCCGCGCGCCGCACCACGGATTTCGAGGAGGTGATCGTCACCGTTTCCAGCACTGGCGGCTTCACGTTGCGCAAAGTCTTCTACACTGTGCCCTCCCGCCTGATCGGGCACAGGCTGCGCGTGCGCTTGTATGACGACCGGCTGGATGTCTTCACCGGCGGCACCCACCTGCTGACGCTGCCCAGGGGGCGAGCCAAGGCGAACGGCAAGCATGACCAGGTCGTGAACTACCACCATGTCATCCATTCGCTGCGCAGAAAGCCCATGGCCCT
>JAGQRO010000444.1 GCA_020425315.1 Hyphomonas sp.
TCGCGCAGATCTATGACTACCTGCTCGAACGCTCCGGCCAGCGGATGACCATCGTCTGCGCCACATCCGGCGACACGGGCGGGGCCGCCGCCGCTGCTTTCGCCGGCGCCAAGCATGCCGATCTTGTCGTGCTGCACCCGCACGAGCGTATTTCGCCCGTCCAGCGCCTGTTCATGACGACGACTGGCGCGGAAAACGTCATCAACCTCGCCCTCGATGGCGACTTCGACGATTGCCAGGCGATCGTGAAAGAGATGTTTGCCGACCGGGACTTTGTCGCGCGCGTGAACCTGTCGGGCGTCAATTCCATCAACTGGGCGCGTGTGGCTGCCCAATCGGTCTACTATGCGACCGCTCAGGCCGCGCTTGGCGGGAAACTGCGTTTCGTCGTGCCCAGCGGGAACATGGGCGATGCGCTCGCCGGCTATGTTGCGGCGCGCTGCGGCCTGCTGGACGGCGGCTTCGAGGCCGTGTGCGCGGTGAACGCCAATGATGCCCTGGCGCGACTGTTCAATACCGGCGTGATGTCGCGCGCTTCGGCGGTCGCCACGCCCAGCCCGGCGATGGATATTTCCGTGCCTTCGAATTTCGAACGCCTACTGTTCGAGGTCACCGGACGCGACGCCGATGCGGTGCGCCGCACCTACGATCTCTACAAGCAGGCCGGTGAGGCGCCGCTGCCGGAACAGGCAGTTTCCCGCCTCAAATGCACCGGGCTCTCCGCTGCCTCGGTCAGCAATTCCGAAACGCTTGAAGAGATGCGCCGCTTCGAAGGCGAGACGGGCTGGCTGATTTGTCCGCATACGGCGGTTGGCACCTTCCAGGCTCGCCGCCTGCCGGAAAGCGATGCCGCAACGGTCGTCCTGGCGACGGCCGCGGCCTCCAAATTCCCGGAAACCGTGGCCGAAGCCGTCGGGCGGGCGCCGGAGATGCCGGCGCGTGCCGAAGCGCTGAAAGCGCGCGGGGAAGTGTTTGAGCGGATGGAGCCGTCCTTGGCCGCCTTCCGCAAGCGGATCGAGCAGCACATGGCGCGGAGCCGGTAGGGTGCTTCTCTCCGGCCGGGATACGCTGATCACGACCGAGCGCCTCGTTCTGTTGCCGCCGCGCCGCAGCGACTATGCGGAATGGGCGGATGTGCGCAATCGCAGCCGCAGCCATCTGGAGCCATGGGAACCGGTCTGGCCAGATGACGCGCATACGCGGGCCGACTGGTCGCGCCGGCTGCGCTCCTGGAACGAGGGCTGGCGCAAGGGCAGGGCCTATGTGTTCCTGATGCGCCGGATCAGCGACAATCGCCTCGTCGGCGGCGTGTCGATCACCAATGTGCGCCCCTGGCCGCAACTGGCGGCAAACATGGGCTACTGGATCGGGGCGGAGTTCGAAGGCAATGGCTATATGCGCGAGGCTGTGAAGGTGGCGTGCACCTGGGCGTTCGAGGAACTGGGCCTGTGGCGGATCGAGGCGGGCACGCTGCCGTCCAATGAACGCTCGCAGAAAGTGCTGGCCGCGGCCGGGTTCGAGCAGGAAGGCTATGCCCGGAACTACCTGGAGATTGCAGGCCGCCGGCAGGATCATGTCCTTTTCGCTCTCGTCAGGCAGGGCGAGCCCGGCTAGATTCCCCTCCAATGGCCAAGACACAGCAGACATTGCCGCAGGGAAACTGGCACTGGCACACGCCGTCCCGGCGGCTCGTTATCGATGCGCCGGCCGGCACGGCGCTGTCGGAACTGTCGGGGGACTGGTCCATCGACGCCCTTGAGCAGATGCTGGAAGGCCTCAGCCGCGGCCGTCTTGGCCGTGCATTCGACCCGGGCGACGGCCCTGTACGCTGCAGCCTGCGCCTGTCCAGCGGCCGCGACGTTCATCTGGTCGGCGCCTTCATCGCCGAAGTAGAGGCGCGGGGCATGCTGTTGATGGGCGATCATTTCCCCGAAATCGACCCGTCCGATCTCTCGCCGGGGCCGGACCTTGCGCCCGTCTACCAGCCGATTGTTTCGCTCCGGAACGGGCAGGTGGCCGGGTTCGAGGCGCTCGCCCGCTGGGACGACGGCGACGAAACCTCCCCGCCGAGCCGCTATGAGGACGAGGCGCTGGCCTCCAATATGCTGATCCGGTCCGCCGAGACGCTGGCGCACCTGCGCGAGGCGACGGGGCGCGACGACCTGTTCATGCATGTGAACCTGACCGCGCGGGATCTTGCACGCGGAACCATCCCGGCGCTGGTGGAGGCGCTGATCAATGGATACCAGCTGCCCGAACGGGCGCTGAAGATCGAGCTTACCGAACAGGCGGCGCTGCGCGATCCCGGCCATGCCCTGTCGGCGGCCATGGCGCTGAAGGCGGTGGGCGCCGGATTGGTGCTCGATGATTTCGGCACTGGCCACTCCTCTTTCGAATGGCTCGCGGACCTGCCGGCCGACAGCCTGAAGGTCGATCACGGCCTTACCCGCCGGCTCGGCCAGCACCGGACGGACACCATTCTCGGTACGATCACACTGCTGGCCAACCGGTTGGGTATGACGTCCACGGCCGAGGGGGTGGAGAACAAGGACGATTCCCAGCGCCTGCGCGCGCTCGGCTTCGATCATGTGCAGGGCTTTGCCTTCGCACGCCCGATGGACGCGGACTCGGCGCTGCGCTTCCTGAAATACTGATCAGGCGTTTCCGGGGTCGACCTGCAGGCGTCCGCTGTCGATGCCGAGGCGGCCGAGAGCATGGCGCCATTTGCGCTCATGCGCGCTGCCGAAGACAAGGTCCGGGTCGGCATCGCTGACAATCCAGGCATTGTCCGCAAGTTCTGATTCAAGCTGGCCCGCGCCCCAGCCGGAATAGCCGAGCGCCATCACCGACCGGCGCGGCGGCGTGCCGGAGGCGAGCGTGTGCAGGATGTCCCGCGTCGCGGTCATGCAGAGGTCGCCCTCGATTTCCAGCGTGGCGCCATCGCTGATCACATCGTCCGTGTGCAGCACAAATCCGCGGTCTGTGGCGACGGGGCCGCCATTCAGGACGAACGTGTCTTCCACTTCGTCGGCGCCTTCGATGTCGAGCTGGTCGAGCAGTTCGGGCAGGCGGAGGTTCGCAATTGGCTTGTTCAGCACGATGCCCATCGCGAATTCGGGGGAGTGGGCACAGATCAGGATGACCGACCGCGCAAACCGGGAATCTCCGATGCCGGGCAGGGCAATAAGCAGCTTGCCGGTGAGATCCGTGTCCATGCGGCGCAGACTCCCTTCAATGGCGAGGCTGAAGCATCGAAGCTTCTTTGGCAAGGGCGGTTATTCTTGCCTCATCCGGCGCAGCGGCTTATCTCCGTTGCAAACCTGCAGGGAGAAGAGCAGATGAGCATCAAGGTTGGCGACAAGCTTCCGGACGCAACTTTCATGGAGATGACGGCAGACGGCCCGCAGCCGTGCACGACGGCGGACGTCTTCGGCGGCAAGACGATTGCGCTGTTCGCCGTGCCCGGCGCCTACACGCCGACCTGTTCGGCCCGCCACCTGCCGGGCTATGTCGACCATCTGGACGATCTGAAGGGCAAGGGCGTCGACGAAGTCGTCTGCACCTCGGTCAACGACGTGTTCGTGATGGGTGCCTGGGGCAAAAGCTCGGGCGCGGACGGCAAGGTGCGCATGCTGGCGGACGGCAATGGCACTTTCGCCAAGGCCATCGGCCTCGAACTCGACGGATCCGGCTTCGGCATGGGCCAGCGTTCGCAGCGCTACTCGATGATCGTCAAGGATGGCGTCGTCTCGGAGCTCAATGTCGAGCAGGGCGGGGAATTCAAGGTTTCCAGCGCCGACTACATGCTCGGACAACTTTGATTTATCTGGGCTAACGCCTCTTAAGCAAATCAGTCCATGATCGGCGTGTCTGGGGACGGGCACGCCGTTTTTGCGTCGATTTTTTATTGAAAAACGGCAAATCCTCCCCACGTTTATGACGGGTAACAAAGGAGAGGATCATGGACGCCTTACTGACAGTGCCGGTGCTTGTGGCGATTGTCGGTCTTGTGCTCATCGTTTCGACGGTGAAGCAGGTACCGCAGGGCTACAACTGGACAGTGGAGAATTTCGGCCGCTACACGAAAACGCTCACCCCCGGCCTGCATTTCATCATGCCGATCTATCAGAAGGTCGGGCGCAAGATGAACATGATGGAAACCGTGCTGGATGTGCCCCAGCAGGAAGTCATTACCCGGGACAACGCGACCGTTTCCTGCGACGCCATAGTCTTCATCCAGGTGGTCGACGCGGTGGCGGCGGCCTATGAGGTCAACAATCTCCACAATGCGATCCAGAACCTCTCATTGACCAATATCCGGACAGTGGTGGGCTCCATGGACCTCGACGAGGTTCTGTCGAACCGCGACGAAATCAATGCCCGCCTTCTGCACGTGGTCGATGCGGCGACCAACCCCTGGGGCGTGAAGGTCACCCGGATCGAGATCGCGGATCTCAGCCCGCCGGCCGACATCACCGAAGCCATGGCCCGCCAGATGAA
>JAGQRO010000445.1 GCA_020425315.1 Hyphomonas sp.
GCATAGGCCTGCGTCAGCAGGTGGATGATCTCGTCCGACCCGGCCGAGACCGCGACACGGGAGAAATCCGTGATCCCCTTGGCGTCCGCAATCGCCTTGCGGAGCGCGCCATAGTCGGGATCCGGATAGACGTGCACACCGCCGGCCACGTCCTGCATCGCGGCGATGGCCTTGGGGCTCGGCCCGAACGGGTTCTCGTTCGAGGCCAGCATGGCGATCTCTCCCGTCGCGCCATGCAGCTTCCCGCCCGGCACATAGGGCTTGGTTGTCTCGATATGCGGCAGGGGTCGGATCGTCGTCATGCGCGGCCCATACAATACAGGCTGGAACAGGGAAACAGGTTTCGCGCCGGATCAGGCCTTCGGCGGCGCCGTCGAATCCCGTTCCACCATGCGATATTGCAGCAGGTGCCGGCGCGGCACTTCGCTCGGCGAGGCGATCTCCTCCAGCAACAGCGCGATAGCCGCCGAGGCGAGTTCCCGGCTCGGCTGGTAGATCGTGGTCAGCGACGGACTGATTGTCGAGGCGAGCGGCGTGTCGTCGAAGCCGGCCACCGACAGGTCGCGCGGGATCTGGACCTGACGGCGATAGCAGGCCGCCATGACACCGGCCGCCATGTCATCGTTCGAGGCGAAGACCGCCGTCGGCGGCTGGTCCAGGTCCAGCAACTTCTCCGCGCAGCTGATGCCGGAATCGAAGGTAAAGTCCCCGGCGACGACGAGGGCGGGGTCTTCCGCGAGCCCATGCTCCTTCAGGGCGGCCGCATAGCCGTCATAGCGCCGCGTCGCCTGTGTGTGCGTGTCCGGCCCGCCGATGAAGCCGATCCGCTTGTGGCCGAGGCCGATGAGATAGCTGGTCATCTCCCGGGCGGCGGCCATGTCGTCGATGGCGATGTCCCGCCCCTGCGCCTTGGTCTCCGACGGGGCAATCCGCACAAAAGGAATGCGCTCCTCCTTCAGCCGCGCCAGCAGGTCCAAGTCGTCCGACAGCGGCGGCGTCAGGATTGCGCCGGCCAGCCGGTTCTCGGCGCGCAGCGCCAGCAGGGCGCCACTGTCGCCGGAACAATCCTCGGTGATCAGGCTGTAGCCTTCGGTCTGACAGCGCTGCAGCGCGCCGAGGTGCACTTCGCCGATATAGTTTCGCGAGGGGTTGGCATAGAGCAGGCAGATCAGCCGGCTCTGTCGCGCGCGCAGGTTCCGGGCATTGTGATTGGTCCGGTAGTCCAGCGTCTTGACCGCGTTCATCACGCGGGCCTTGGTCTGCTCGCGCACATTGGTCTCACCGTTCAGGACGCGGCTCACCGTCTTGAAGGAAACACCGGCCTCGCGGGCGACATCGATAATGGTGGCTGGCCGGGAGCCGTGATCTGGTCGGGACATGCAGGGTCCATGGCAACGTTGTTTTGTCCAGTGGACAGAATTACGGGCTTCACCCCGGATGTCCACTGGACATTTGCCCGAATTCGAAAGGAATTTCGCCAGTCAGGCGAGAAATCAGGCCTGATCCCGGGGCATGATGGCGCCGGGGTGCCCGATCACCCGCGCCGCCAGCCGGTTGCCGGCCATCGCGGCCTCCTCCGGGTCAGCCCCGCGCAGGCGCGCATCGAGCCAGGCGGCATTGAAACTGTCCCCGGCCCCGGTCGTATCGACAATGCGTTCGGGAACTGCTGCAGGCACCCTGTGGCCATCGGCCAGGAAGGCCCCCTGCTCTCCGGCTTTCAGCACGACTTCTCCGACCCCCCAGTCCAGCCAGCGGGCGATATGCGCACCGGGCGAGGCCTCTCCGAACAACAGCGCTTCGTCACTGTCTGTTGCCAGGAGGTAGCTGACCAGGGGCGCGAGCGACCAGTAGATCTGCCGGGCCGCATCCGGGTCCGGCCAGCCCTTCGGCCGGAAGTTCGGATCGAAGGCCACCTTGCCCCCTGCCGCCCGGACAGAAGCCGCCGTGTCCAGCAGGCGCTGGCGGCCCGCATCATCCAGGATCGAGAGGGAGATGCCGCTGAGATAGAAGAGATCCGCTTCGCCGGCCGCCTTCATGGCATCGCCGGCACCGGCAACATTGAAGAAATCCTTCGCCGCCGACTGGCCGCGCCAATAGGAGAAGGTCCGTTCCCCGGCCGCATCCGTCTCGATGGCGTAGAGGCCGGGCATCCGGTCCGGATGGCGCAGGATGTGGCGTGTCTCCACGCCTTCCGCGCCGAAGGCCGCGATCATTCGTTCCGAATACGGATCGCGCCCCAGCGCCGTGATATAGTCCGGCCGGTGGCCAAGGCGGGCCAGGTAGATCGAGGTGTTCAGCGTGTCGCCGCCAAAGCCGAGGCGCATTGCGCCCGGATCGGAGCCCGAAAGCTCCAGCATGACTTCACCGAAGACCGCGATCTGCGTCATGGCCTACCAGTTCCAGAGCGTGCCGTCCTGCAGGCGCGCCACGGGCAGTTGTTTGGGCTGGTAGGGATATTTCGCGGCCAGCGACTCGTCGATATCGACACCATGCCCCGGCGCCTCACCGGGGAAGAGATAGCCATCCTCGAAATGATAGGCATGCGGAAAGACCTGATCGGTCTCTTCGGAATGGAGCATGTATTCCTGGATGCCGAAATTCGGCACCCAGGTATCAAAGTGCAGCGCGGCGCCCATGCAGACGGGCGACAGGTCCGTCGCGCCATGGCTGCCGGTGCGCACCTGGTAGAGTGCGGCGAGATTGGCAATGGTGCGCAGGTGGCTGATCCCGCCGGCATGTACGACCGTTGTGCGGATATAATCGATCAGCTGGTTCTGGATCAGCTCGCGGCAGTCATGGATGGAGTTGAAAATCTCCCCCACCGCCAGCGGCGTGGTCGTGTGCTGG
>JAGQRO010000446.1 GCA_020425315.1 Hyphomonas sp.
TTGCCGGGCGTTTCACCGGTGCCTGACGAAGCGCGCGCTGTTGTGGACCGAGATGGTGACCGCCGACGCGGTGATCCATGGCGATCGCCAGCGGCTGATCGGCTACAATGAGGCAGAGCATCCCGTCGTGCTGCAGCTCGGCGGCAGCGAGCCGGCCAAGCTGGCGGAGGCCGCGCGGATTGCCGAGGGGTTCGGCTATGACGAGGTGAACCTCAATTGCGGCTGCCCGTCGGAGCGCGTGCAGTCCGGCGCGTTCGGGGCCTGCCTGATGGCGGAGCCGGACCTGGTGGCCGATTGCGTGGCCGCGATGGGCGCCGCCGTGTCCATCCCCGTCACCGTCAAATGCCGCATCGCCATCGACGACCTGCCGGCGCGCGAAACCCTGTTCACCTTCGTCGACAAGGTGTCGGCGGCAGGATGCTCCGTCTTCACCGTGCATGCGCGCAAGGCCTGGCTGAGGGGCCTGTCGCCCAAGGAGAACCGCGAAGTCCCGCCGCTCGACTATGGCCTCGTCGCGGAGCTGAAGGCGGCGCGGCCGGACCTGGTGATCCTCCTGAATGGTGGCATCCAGACGCTGGAGGCGTGTGCGGAGCATCTGGCCACATTCGATGGCGTGATGCTCGGCCGGGCCGCCTACCAGATGCCGGGCATGCTCGGCGGGGTGGACGCCGCCCTGTTCGGGGAAGGGGAGGCGGTGTCGCCGCTGGCCGCCATCGAGGCCTACCGGCCCTATATGGCCGCGCGGCTGGCCGAAGGCGTTCCGCTGCACGCGATGACCCGCCACATGCTGGGCCTGTTTGCCGGCCAGCCGGGGGCGCGGTACTGGCGCCGGACCCTGTCTGAACGCGCGCCCCGCGCCGGGGCCGGCCTGGATGTGCTGGACGCGGCGCTGGCGCCGCTGGCCGAAGCGGCGGGCGTCTGACCGGAATTTTTGTTCTTTATTTGTTCGCACGCCCGTGTTAACCATTTTCCCGCTGGAAGGGAAACGGGGTCATGGTCTGCCGGGTCACCACTTTTGCGTTCGAGGGCGTCGAGGCCCGGCCTGTGGATGTGCAGGTGCAGCTGACCGGGGGCAATCCGGCCTTCCATATTGTCGGCCTGCCGGACAAGGCCGTCGCCGAGAGTCGGGAGCGCGTGCGCGCCGCCTTTGCCTCGCTGGGGCTCGCCTTGCCGCCGAAGCGGGTGATCGTGAACCTCGCCCCGGCTGACCTGCCCAAGGAAGGCAGCCATTACGACCTTGCCATCGCGCTCGCCATGCTGGCGATCATGGGCGTGATCCCGCCGGCGGAACTGGAACAGTTCGCGGCGATGGGGGAGCTGTCGCTGGATGGCGGGCTGGGTGAGACGGCGGGCGTGTTGCCAGCGGCGATGGCGGCCGAGGCGATGGAATTGCGCCTCATCTGCCCGGAAATCTGCGGCACGGAGGCGGCCTGGGCCGGCGGGAGCGTGATCGGCGCGCGCAGCCTGATCGCGCTGATCAATCACTTCACCGGGCGGGACATGATTGGCCCGCCCAAGGCCGGGGAACTGGCCGAGCCGCCGCCGGGGCCGGATTTGCGCGATGTGAAGGGGCAGGAAGGCGCCAAGCGCGTGCTGGAGATTGCCGCGGCGGGTGGGCACAATCTTCTCTTCTGCGGGCCGCCGGGATCGGGAAAATCAATGCTGGCGCAGCGCCTGCCGGGCCTGTTGCCGCCACTGTCGGCGCGGGAACTGCTGGAAGTTTCGCAGATCCACTCGATTGCCGGCCTGCTGGAGCGCGGACGCCTGTCGCGCACGCGCCCGTTCCGGGCGCCGCATCATTCGG
>JAGQRO010000447.1 GCA_020425315.1 Hyphomonas sp.
GCCATAGCAGTCGATCTCGTCGAGGCTCGTGTCCCAGTTGACGAGACTGAAGGGCTGGCCGTGCTCTTCAACCCTGATCGCCGCCGTGTTCCAGCCGGCAGCGGCGACGATGAGGTCGTACCCGTCCAGCACAAGGCGGCCGCTGTCGCTGCGCAGCGGCGCGGCCTCATTGCGCAGCGTGGCGTGCGGGCAGCGTTCCAGCGCGCTGATCAGGGCACGGACGACTGCGCGATTGTCCACCTGCCCGTCGGTCGGCATTTCCAGCGCGGCAACCACGTCCGGCGCTATGGCGGGCTCGCGCAGGCGCGCGGCGGCCGGGCGCAGTTCCTCATGCGCGATGCCGCGATAATCGAGCGCGCGAGCGAGGCGGTGCAGCGCGGCGGTCTCCTCCCGGTCGAAGGCAAGCGCGAGCGACGGGCCGGCGCTGAAGCCGAGATCGGTGCCGGCGGCGCGGCCAAGGTCCAGTGCGAAATCCGGCCAGAGGGCGGCGCTTTCGATGCAGAGGTCGAACAGGTGCGGGTGGGCACCGGGCTCGGCGGCGGCCTCGAAGGCGGGGGCGAGCATGCCGGCGGCGGCCCAGCTGGCGCCGCGCCCCATCGGGGCAGGGTCAAACACGGTGACGGGTACGCCGCGCTTCACGGCCAGCTCGAACGCGCAGGAAAGGCCGACAATGCCGGCGCCGAGAATGGCGATGCGGGGGCTGGACGGCGAAACAGCGGGCGCAGGCGGAGTCATGCCCCGCTCTTAGGCGCTTTGCGGCGATGTGGGAATGTTCAGGCGGCGGGCGCCTGCGTTTTCTCGCGTTCCCAGAAAGTCATGAACTGTTCGGCCCAGGATCGGTCCTGGAAGATCAGCTTCTTGGAAACCTCGCCTTCCGGCGTAAAGGCCGTCTGCACCATCACGTCCGGTGCCTCGGCAACCTGTTTGGTCCGCGCCAGAGCCTGGCCCACGAAAGCGTCCACCACCGTGGCCAGAAGGGCCACTTCGTCCGCCGACGTCAGGCTGACTGTCACCACAAAGTCAGTCATGTCCACCCATCCCCAATTGTTCCCCGGGATTGGAACCAGATAAGCCGAAGCGTCCCGGAATTAGAAGCTGATTCCCCCCGCGCGTGAGAGAATTTTCAGTCCAGTGCAAAAAACGGGCAAAAGGTCGCGACAAGTCCGAGTTGCGAATTATTCTCAATTGTGTTTGATGGCCGCAAATGACGGAAAGACAGAAGAAAATGACCGGAATTCGTGTGTGCCTTGTCGCCGGGCTCATGGCCCTCGCCTCTTGCGGGAATCCAGGCGGGTCTGCCTCGGAATCGAGCAGTTCCGCTGCAGAATCAGGGTCAAAGCCGGCACCGGCGGGCGTGCTGAACGTCTATTCGGCGCGCCATTACGACTCCGACAAGGCCATGTACAAGGCGTTCGAGGCTGACACCGGCATCCATGTCCGGTTCCGCGAATCCGGCGCGCCGGAACTGCTGGAAACCCTGAAAGCCGAAGGCACAGCCAGCCCGGCCGATGTCGTCATCTCGTCCGATGCCGGCACACTGTACCGGTTCGAGGCGGCCGGCCTGCTGCAGCCGCTCGACTCCGATGTGCTGAAGGCGGCGGTGCCGGAGCATTTCCGCCAGGCCGATGGCTACTGGTACGGCTTTGCCAAACGAGCCCGCGTGATCGCCTATGATCCGGCGCGCGTCAGCCCGGAGGATGTGGACCAGTATACCGACCTCGCCGATGCGAAATTCCATGGCGAGGTGTGCATGCGCTCCTCGACCAATATCTACAATCTGTCCCTGATGGGCGAACTGATCGGCCGCCTCGGCCATGACACGGCGCAAGCCTGGGCGCGCAGCGTGGTGGAGAATTTCGCCCGCCCCCCGCAGGGCGGCGACACGACCCAGATCGAAGCCATCGCGGCGGGCGAATGCTCGGTCGCGCTGACCAATCATTATTACTATGTCCGCATGACGCAGGGTTCCGATGCGAACCGCGCGGCGGCGGCGAAAGTGGCGCTCAGCTTTCCGGAACAGGACGGCACGGGCACGCATGTGAACGTCACTGGCGCGGGCCTTGCGGCCCATGCGCCGAACCGGGACGATGCGGTGACCTTCCTCGAATGGCTGGCGACGCCGGCCGGCCAGCGCTGGCTGACGACGGAGACGAAGGAGTTCCCCATCGTGGCGGGCGTCGACCTGCCGAAAGGCCTCGAAGCGCTGCCGGACTTCCATCAGAGCGACTTCCCGCTGGAGGAACTCGGCACGCACCAGGCGGAGGCGCAGGAGATTTACGACCTCGCCGGCTGGAACTAGGCGGCGCGCTTGGCCGGGCCCGCCCTTCCCAGATCGTTGGCCCGCTGGCTGACACCCGGGCCCGGCGACGGGCCCGCGGCGCTTGCGGGGGCGGTGATCGCTGTGCCGGTGGTCTCGGTGCTGCTGGCGGCCATTTTCCTCGGCGGCGGGGAAGCGTGGGATCATATCCGCTCGACCCTGCTGGTGCCCTATCTTGGCGGAACGGTCGGCACGCTGGTTCTGGCAACCATCTTTATGCTGATGTTTGCCGTGCCGGCCGCGTGGCTGGTGACGATGCACGAGTTTCCGGGGCGGGCGGCCTTTGAGTGGCTGCTGATCCTGCCGCTGGCGGCGCCCGGCTATGTGCTGGCCTATGCCTGGGGCGACCTGATGGGCGTCGGCGGGCCGCTGCAGACGGCGCTGAGGGACATGACGGGGTGGGCGGCGCGGGACTATTGGTTCCCGTCGATGCGCAGCCTGCCGGGCCTCGCCTTTGTGCTGGCGAGCGGGCTCTATCCTTATGTGTACCTCACGGCGCGGGCGGGCTTCGTCTCGCAATCTGTGTGTGCGCTGGAAGCGGCGCGCAGTCTTGGCGCTTCGCCGCTGTCGAGTTTCTGGAACGTGGCGCTGCCGGCGGCTCGCCCGGCGATTGCGGCGGGGCTTGCGCTGTCGCTGATGGAATCGGCGGCGGATTATGGCGCGGCGGAATTCCTGGGTGTGCCGACGCTGACCTTCGGCATCGTGCGCGCGTGGAAGAGTTTCGGCGAGCCGGCAGCGGCGGCGCGCCTTGCGGTCGTGTTGCTGGTTCTGGTCGTCGGCCTTGTCATGGCCGAGCGCTGGAGCCGGGGACGCGCCGGCAGCCAGCAGAGTTCGACCCGCTGGCGCACGGTGTCCCGCACGCGGCTGGGCGGCGTGGCCGGATGGCTCGCCGCAGCGTTTTGCCTGACGGGGTTCACCATCGGCTTTGTCCTGCCGGTCAGCCGTCTCGTCTGGCGCGCACTGGAAACGCAGGAAAGCATCGCCCCGGTGGGCGAGGCGCTGAAGAACACGCTGATCCTGGCCGGGGCAGGCGCGGCCTTTGCCATGGTTCTGGCGCTGGTGATCGCGCTCGCCGGGCGCGGCAAGGGGCCGGGCGCTGCCTTCGCGCGGCTGACGGCGAGTTCCGCCTATGCCATTCCGGGCGCGGTGCTGGCGCTGGGCGCGCTGGTCGTGCTGGGAGGGTTCGGATTGACGCTGACGGGTCTGGTGCCGGTGGCTGCGCTTGCCTGGGTGTATGCGAGCCGCTTCACCGCAGCCGGTGCCGAGCCGATGGTGGCGGCGCTCGACCGCGCGCCGGCCTCCCTCGGACAGGCCGCGCAAAGCCTTGGCGCGACACCGTGGCGCCGGGCGAAGGAAGTCGACCTGCCGATTGCGCTCTCCGGTGCGAGTGCGGGGGCGCTGATCCTGTTCGTCGAGTCGCTGAAGGAATTGCCCGCCACGCTGATGCTGCGCCCGTTCAACTGGGACACGCTGGCCGTGCGCGCCCATGCCTATGCCACTGATGAGCGCCTCGCGGCCGCCGCGTTGCCGGCGCTGCTGATCACGGCGGCGGGCCTCATTCCGGTGATCCTGCTTTCGTGGCGCCTGTCGCATGCGCGGCCGGGAGAGGCGGCATGATCAAGGACACGCTGTCGGCCCGGGGCGTCAGCCGCCGGTATGACGACACCACCGTGGTGGAAGACGTTTCGCTGAAGCTGAAGCCCGGCCTGATCACGGCGCTGCTGGGCGGCTCCGGCGCGGGCAAGTCGACGCTGCTGCGCCTTTTTGCGGGCCTCGAACCGGTCGATGCCGGCGAGATCTGGCTGGGCGAGCGCGCCCTGTCGAAGCCCGGCATGACCATCGCGCCGGACAAGCGCCATATCGGCCTGATCTTCCAGGACTTCGCCCTCTTCCCGCACCTTACCGCCGAGCAGAATGTGATGTTCGGCCTGAAGGCACTCGGCAAGGAAGCCGCGACGGCCGAAGCGCGCAGCTGGCTGGAGCGGCTGGACCTGACGGCGCGCGCCGGCGCCTATCCGCACGAACTTTCCGGCGGCGAACAACAGCGAGTGGCGATTGCCCGGGCGCTGGCGCCGAAGCCGGCGGCGATCCTGATGGACGAGCCCTTCTCCGGCCTCGACCCCGCGCTGCGCTCCTATGTGCGCGACGCGGCGCTGGAGGCGGTGCGCGCGGCCGGCATCCCGGCCCTGCTGGTGACGCACGACCCGCTGGAAGCGCTGGAGAGCGCGGACCATGTGGCGATCCTGAAATCGGGTCACCTGCTGCAGGAAGGCCCGGCGGAAGAAATGTATCTGCAGCCCCGAAGCGCCGATGTCGCCGCCGCGCTCGGCCCGGTGAACGTGATGATGGCGGACGAGGTGCCGGCAGGCCTGATCGATGTGCCGGCCGGATCGCAGCTGGTGGTGCGCCCGGAGGGGATTCTGGTTGAAGATTCGTCGCCGTCTCGCGCACAAGTTGTGGCGAGCCAGCTGTCCGGCGGCATGACCCGGCTGGTGCTGGACATGGCGGGCCGGCGGCTGATCGCGCTGGTGCCGCGGGCCGGGGCGCCGGGCGCAGGCCACGAAATCGGCATCCGGCTCGATCCGGCGCTGTCGTTCATCTTCCCGTCAGCACAAGTCTGACAAATGCGTTATACTGCGCCTTTCCCCTCGCCAGACCCGGCGCGGGTGCCTAGGTTTCAGGCGTAGACGCGGCAACAGGAGAGCCGGCCCACATGGTGCGCAGTTCTTTCAGGATCCTCGCTCTGGCAGCAGCCTCCGTGGCGATGGCCTTTTCGGCCTCGGCGCAAAGCCTCATCCGCGATGCGGAAATCGAGGAAACGCTGCGCGAGTGGACCGATCCGATCCTCGATGTTGCCGGCCTGAAGCATGAGGATGTCGGCCTCTACATCATCAACGACCCGTCGCTGAACGCCTTCGTGGCGGGCGGGCAGAACATCCACATCCATACCGGCCTGATCATCGCGGCCGATACGCCCGGACAGATCAAGGGCGTGCTGGCGCACGAGACCTGCCACATTGCCTGTGGCCATGGTGTCAGCCGGCGGATGGCCGCGGACGTCGCCGCGCGCCCGGCGCTGGTGTCCATCGGTCTCGGCATCCTCGCCATGGCGGCGGGAGAGGGCGGCGCCGGTGCGGCGCTGATCGGCTCCTCGCAGCAATTCGCGGCGCTGAACTTCTTCGTGCACACGCGCGCCGAGGAATCGATGGCCGACGCAGCGGCGGTGACCTATCTCACCGAGACCGGGCAGTCGCCGGACGGCATCGTGGAATTCTTCGAGAATTTCCGCGCCCAGGAAGTGCTCTCGCAGGCACGGCGCTATCCCTATTTCCGCTCGCACCCGCTGGCCTCGGACCGGATCCGCACGGTGCGGCAGCTGGCCGAGGAATCGCCGACGCACAATGTTCCGCCTACGGACCGGGAGCTGTACCAGTACAACATGATGCGCGCCAAGCTGATCGGCTTCCTCGATACGGCCGGCAAGGTGCGCCGCGAATACCCGGCCACGGACACCAGCGAGCCGGCCCGCTATGCCCGAGCCATTGCCGCTATGCAGGCCTCCGACATCCAGGTCGCGCTGACGGAAATCGACTCGCTGCTGGTGGACGAACCGGAGAACCCGTATTTCTGGGAACTGAAGGGCCAGATCCTGTTCGAGAGCGGACAGTCCGCCGAGTCGGTCGCGCCGCTTGAAAAGTCACTTGAGTACAAGCCGGGCCAGCCGCTGATCCTGATCAGCTATGCCCGGTCTCTGGCCGCGCGGGGCGAGCCGGGCGATGTCGAAACAGCCGAGAGCGCATTGCGCGACGCGCTGATCGCCGAGCCGGAGAATGCCTTTGCCTGGGCCCAGCTGGCCATTGTCCTCGAAAAGCAGGGCCGGCGCGCCGAGGCGCAGCTCGCCACCGCCGAATCCGCCTATGCCGTGGGCGACCTGATGCGCGCCAACATGTTCGCCCATCGCGCCGTGGAGCAGCTGGAGCACAATACCGTCAACTATCGCCGCGCTGACGACATCCTGCTGATCACCGATCCGAACAATCCGGACAATCGCGATTTCTACGACCGGGTGAGCCGCGGGCCGCGCCTGTCCCTGGATGGCACAGCGCACTGAGCGCGTTCAACTTTCTGTCAGCATGGATGGACGCCGCACGGTTTGCCCTATAGTTCAGGCTGACACCAGATTCACAAGGGATTGCCCATGATCCGCCCGATGATCACCGCCGCCGCGCTGGCTGTTCTGGCCCTCACGCCGGCCTGTGCCGACAGTGCCGGCTCCAAGGCCTCGATGAGCCGAGAGGAGATCGAGCAGATCGTGCACGAATACATCGTCCAGCATCCCGAAGTGATTGAGGAAGCGATCTATGCCCTGTCCGCGCGAGAGCGGGCAGAGGCGCGTGAAGCGGCCAAGGCGGCGATCGTGGAGAATGCGGACGCGCTTTACAATTTGCCCACGGACTATTCCATCGGCCCGGCCGATGCGCCGGTGACGATTGTCGAGTTCTTTGACTATCGCTGCGGCTATTGCAAACGGTCGGTCGACTGGGTTCAGGGCCTGCCGGAAGCCTATGACAACAAGGTGCGCGTCGTGTTCAAGGAGCACCCGATCTTCGGCGGCGTCAGCCAGGATGCGGCCCTTGCGGCGCTGGCCGCCGGGCGGCAGGGCAAATATGTCGAGATGCACATCGCCTTGATGAAGCTGAAATCGAATGACGACCTCACCAGCGCCAAGATCGACGATCTGGCCAAGGGGTTCGGCCTCGATGTGGGCAAGCTGCGCGCCGACATGAAATCCATCGAGGTGCAGAAGCAGCTGTCCGATGCGCTGGCGCTGGGCGAGAAACTGGCCGTGGACGGCACGCCGGGCTTCTTCATCGGCGACAATTATTATGAAGGCGCCTATACCGACGAGATCGAGGCCAAGATCGAGGCGGCGCTCGCCGGCTGATCAGCTCGGCCGGGACGTGTCGTAAGGGCTGTCCAGCGAGAAGAGCGGGATACGCGCGACCAGTTCGCCGCCTTCTTCATCCACAAGGTCATATGTGCCGGACATCAGGCCCGACGGCGCCGACAGAGGCGCGCCGGATGTGTAGCTGAAGCGCTCGCCCGGGCCGAGCGTCGGCGTCTGGCCGATCACGCC
>JAGQRO010000448.1 GCA_020425315.1 Hyphomonas sp.
CGGTCGGTCACATACCAGATGACCGGCAGGTAGATGACCAGAAGCGCGGCGATGAAATAAGCATTGCCGGCAATGTTCATCTGCCAGCCGCCATCAATGCCGCTCGCCTGATAGGCCGACTCGGTGATGCCGAAGAGCAGCGCGTCGAGCTGGCCGGGCGAGATATTGGCGGAAAAGCCGCCGGACACGCCGGCAAAGGCCGCCGCGATGCCGGCCAGCGGATGGCGCCCGGCCGAGGCGAACAGGATCGCCGCCAGCGGGATCATCACGACATAGCCGGCATCAGCAGCGTGATTTGACAGCATGGCCACGAGCGCGACCAGCGGCGTCAGCAGGAATTTCGGCGCATCGCGCACCGCCGCGCGGATGGCACTGGAGAAGAGGCCCGAGCGCTCCGCCACGCCGGCGCCGAGCATCACGACCAGAACATAGCCGAGCGGATGGAAATGGGTGAAGGTCGCCGGCATCTCCACCCAGAGGCGCTGGATATTGCCCGGTGACAGGAGGCTTTCGGCGGCGATCACGACCGGCGCGCCATCAATTCCCTTCTGTGTCGGGTGTACGGCGGAAACGCCGGCCCAGGCGCAGATCTGCGATACCGCGATGATGCCCAGGATGAGATAGAAGAACAGGAAGACCGGATCGGGCAGCTTGTTGCCCACCCGTTCCACCATTCCCAGAAATCCCTTTTGCGGCGTTGCCGCCGGCGCCTGTTCGGCCATAGCCCGTCTCCCATTCCTTATGTGTCCGGAATTGTGGAGCCCCGGCCACGGAAGGCAAGCGCTTTATGGCAGCGCCGGGCACGCCGGCGTTCAGGCCGCGTGGAGCGTGCGGTAGATCGAGGGCGACACGCCGAAGGATTTCCGGAAGGCGGTGCGAAAGGCACTGTCGGAGCGGAAGCCGACCGATGCGGCCACCGATTTCACCGGCGCGCCCGATTCGAGCATGTGCCGCGCATGCGTGAAGCGCAGTTCCTCCAGGAATCGTGCCGGCGTGCGCCCGGTGGCGGAGGTGAACCGTCGGTGAAAGGACCGCTCCGACATGGCGCACTGCTCCGCCATGTCCGTCACGCCGACAGGCTGTGCGAGGCGCGTTTCCAGCCAGGCGATGAGGCCGGAAAAGCCGGGCGCGGAGGCCTGACGGTCGATCAGTGTGCTGAATTGCGACTGCTGGCCGGGGCGGTGCGCATAGACGACGAGGCGCCGGGCCACAGACCGCATCAGGTCATCGCCATGATCGTGCTGAAGAATGGCAAGCGCCATGTCGATGCCCGCCGCCGCGCCGGCCGACGTCCAGAGAGTACCGTCGCGGATGTAGAGAGCGTCGTCATTGACCTGCACACCGGGATAGCGCGCGGCGAGATTTTCCCGGCCGGCCCAATGCGTGGTCACCTGCCGGCCGGTGAGCAGGCCCGCCTCGGCCAGAAGGAAGGCGCCGGAACAGACTGACGCGACCCGGCCGGCCCGCGCGGCGGCGCGCACCAGCGCGGCGATCAGCACCCGGTCCTTCAGGGCGGCGCCAAGCGGGCGGTCGTCACCGCCGACAGCGATCAACGTATCGGTGGACCGCAGCCGGACATTCGCCGCTCGCTGCGTGGCCATCTCGACGCCGCATCCGGCGCGCAGGCTGCCCCCGGCGGATGACAAATAGAGGCATTCATACCCGCCGCCCGGCAGATAGGCGCTGGCCGTGTTGAAGATGGATGCCGGGCCCGACAGGTCGAGGATCTCGAACCCGTCGAACAGGAAAAACAGGATGCGCCGCCGAAAACTCATTTGGCAGGTTTTAGCCGGTTAATGTCCTTTCCGCCAGCCCCGTGCCTGCCTAGTCTCTGTGGAAACACAGGAGCCTCTCATGAAACTGTCCATCCTCGCCTTTGACGGCATCACGACACTCGACGCGGTCGGCGGCTATGAATTCCTCTCCCGCCTGCCCGGTATGGAAACGAGTTTCTTTGCGCGGAAGAAAGGCATCATCAGCGCCGATACCGGCGCGCTCGGCCTGGTGGCATGGGAAGAATTCGAGGATGTGCAGTCCACGGATATCCTGTACGTCCCGGGCGGCCCGGGCGCGGTGCCGCTGGAGACAGATGAGGCGCACCTGGAGAAGATCCGCCAGCTGGACGCGACGTCCACCTGGACGGTCGGCATCTGCAATGGCGTCGCCGTGCTGGCAGCGGCCGGCATTCTCACCGGCAAGTCTGTCACGACGAACTATTTCTACCGGGACCGCGTTGCCGCCTATGGCGCCAATGTCGTGCCGGACCGGTATGTGCGCGACGGCAAATTCATCACCGGCGCGGGCGTCTCGGCCAGCCTTGATGCGGGCCTCTACCTCTCCATGGAGATCGGCGGCGAAGCCCTCGCCAAGACGCTGCAACTCGGCATCGAATATTACCCCGCTCCGCACTTCCCCGAAGCGCGCCCCGAAGACGCGCCGGACATGGCGAAGATGATCATCCAGCAGGCCGAGCAGAATGGCGCCTCCACCATTCGCCCACCCGCTTTCAAGGACTTCCTGGCAACTGCCGGATAACGCCTACTTGACCAGCGCCGCGGCAAGTTCCGGCCGGTCATCGGCGCTGGCAAGATAGTGCGGATCGGGGCGCAGCCCGGTTGCCTGTTCATAGGCATAGCCATAGGCGAGCACCGATGCGTCCTGCCCGGCCGAGGCCATGAACGACACGCCGATGGGAATACCGTGCACGTCGCCCATCGGAACCGTCAGGTGCGGATAGCCCGCCATGGCAGCGAGATAGCCGGCCCCGGCCCAGGCCGGCCAGACATCGCCATTGATGGGGTCGATGCGCGGCGACAGCGGCCCGGACGGTGCGACGAGCACATCCACGCGGTTCGCCGACAGCATCCGGTCAATGCCCTGGTCGCGCGAGGAGAACAACACGGCGGCACGGGCGTCGAGATAGGCCTGGTCCGTCAGCGGACCGAGCGCGTCGGAGGTTTCCATGATGTCCTGCCCGAACAGGGCGAGTTCCTCGTCCGCATGCTGCGCATTGAAAGCGATGACTTCGGCCAGCGTGCGCGCGGTGACGGTCTCCGGCGTCGAGGCGAGATAGGCGTTGAGGCTGTCCTTGAATTCGTATTGCAGCAGCAGGAACTCGCTGGCGTTCAGCCCTTCAACGGCCGGTTTGAATTCAGCGATCTCAATGAGTTCGGCGCCCTGCGCTTCGATTGCACCAAGCGCGGCGGCGAACTTTTCCTTGATGTCGGGATTGGAGCCCTCGGCAAACCGCATCACGCCGACGCGGACGCCCTGAAGGGACTCCGCTGAGAGGCCTGCGGTATAGTCCGCCTCACCGGCCACCATGGCGTTCATCATGAGGGCCGCGCCGCGCACCGTTTTCGTCATCGGGCCGGCCGTGTCCTGTGTGGGGGAGATCGGGACGATCCCGTCCTGCGGGATGAGGCCCACAGTCGGCTTGAAGCCGACAAGGCCGTTCACATTGGAGGGGCAGATGATGGAGCCATTGGTTTCCGTGCCGACGCCGCCAGCGGCCAGCGAGGCGGCAATCGCCGCGCCGGTGCCGGAACTGGAGCCGCAGGGATTGCGGTCCAGAATATGCGGATTATGCACCTGTCCGCCCACGGAGGACCAACCGCTCATGGAATCATTGGAGCGGAAATTCGCCCACTGGCTGAGATTGGTCTTGGCGAGGATGACCGCGCCCTGGGCCCGAAGGCCGGCGACGAGCGGGCTGTCGCGCCCGGTGACATTGTCTTTCAGCGCGAGGGAGCCGGCGGTCGTCGCCATCGGATCGAGGCTTTCGATATTGTCCTTCAGGACGACCGGGATGCCATCCATTGGGCCGATCGTCTCGCCGGCGGCGCGGCGGGCATCGCTCGCCTGGGCCTGCGCGATCGCATCGGGATTGATCGCGATGACCGATTGCAGGCGCGGGCCTTTTCGGTCCACGGCGGCAATGCGGGCGAGATAGGCGGATGTTAGCGCTTCGGACGTCACGGTGCCGGCGGCGAGATCGTCTACCAGTTCCGGCAGCGTCTTCGCCAGCAGCGCATCGGCCTCAAAGGAGGGCGGCGGTTTCGTATCCTGCACGGTTTCAGTCTCCTTCCCGCCACACCCGGCCAGCATCACCAGGGCCATCACCGAAGCTGCATAGAATCTCATCGTCACGCTCCCTGCCTGTTGGCCGGGAGCGTAGCGCGGCGGGGTAAGGCGGCAAGTCCCCCGAGGCGGGAAACGGGCCTAACGCGCGAATTTCTTGAATTTCAGGCGCTTTGGATTGACCGCGTCTTCGCCGAGGCGGCGTTTCTTGTCTTCGAG
>JAGQRO010000449.1 GCA_020425315.1 Hyphomonas sp.
CCATGTTGAGCTTGCCCAGCATGACGGCGCCTTCGTCCCACAAATTCTGGGTGACGGTGGATTCATATGTGGGCGTGAACTCACCGAGGATGCCGCTGCACGCCGTCGTGCGCACGCCCTTGGTGCAATAGAGGTCCTTGATGCCCAGCGGGGCGCCTTCCAGCTTGCCGCCTTCACCTTTCGCGAGGCGCTCATCGGAAGCCTCCGCCATCGCCAGCGCCTTTTCCGGCGTTTCCACGACATAGGCGTTCAGCACCCGGGCCTTCTCCATGGCGCCGAGGAAAGCCTCGGTGATCTCGCGCGAGGAAAAGGACTTTGCCTTCAGCCCGTCGAGGGCATTGGCAAGGGTCAGATTCGTCAGGTCGCTCATGGTCGCTCCGGGTCCGGGGGAATTTCTGCCCGCCTGCTATGACGGCTTGGGGGCAAAGTTCAAGTCTCTGTGATAGTCCTTGTCAGTTCAGGGGACTGGCCGCATCCTCCCCTCAACCTGCCATCAGCCCGTGGGAGACCCCGAATGCGCCCGATCCTGACCCTTGCGACGGCCTGCCTCATCCTTGGCGCCTGCACCACCAGCAGCGAGCCAAAAGCGCGCGGCGCCGAGAAATTCGCCGATGACCCGCGCCTCGGTGCGGAAGTCAACCGGATCTGCTTTGCCTCCAGCATCGACAGTTTCGGCAGCACGACCCGCGACACGTTCACCGTGCGCGAAGGGCGCGACCACTACCTTGTCGAAGTCTTCCCCGGCTGCTCGCCGCTGGAACATGCCCTGACCATCGGCATGGAGGCCAGGACCGGCTGCCTGACGCGCGGCGACCGGGTCATCGTTTCGGACTCGATCATGCCCGACAGCAGCGACTCGCCCTTCAGCGTCCAGCGCTGCACCGTCAACGCCATCTATGACTGGACCCCGGACGCCGAAGAGGAAGTCGCCGAAGACGCTGGCGACGAGGAGGCCGCCCCGGCCGAAGATTCCGAAGCGGCCGACACAGATTCCTGATGCCGGGATTTTCGGGGCGTGGTAGATCAGCGCCATGTCCCCCAAAATCCGTACCTCGTCGGTCGAGGTAAAAGTCTCTCCCCTGCACGGCCGCGGCCTGTACGCGGCGGAGCCGTTCCGCAAGGGCGCAGTCATCGGAATCTATCCGCTGCTGATCCTCAGCCATGCCGACACCAAACGGCTGAAGAAGACGCGGCTCTATCACTATGTCTTCTACGTCGATGAAAACGAGGCGGGTGAAATCCGATCCGCCGTCGCGTTCGGCATGATTTCCATGTGCAATCATTCCACCGCGCCGAATGCGGCCTTCGCCGTTAACGCCGAACATGCCGTGGTCAAGCTGAAGGCCGCCCGGTCCATCAAGGCGGGCGAGGAAATCCTGATCGACTATGAAGACTTCGCCGACGTGGCGGTCTGAGCCCTATTCGACGGCCTTCGGCACGACGAAGAAGCCATCCTCGCTGCGCGGCGCATTGGCCAGAACCTGGTCCTGGATATTGCCATCGGTGACGACATCCTCGCGCATCGGCAGCTTGGTCTCGACCACAGAGGTCATCGGTTCCACACCCTCGACGTCCACCTCGTTCAGCTGGTCGATCCAGCCGAGGATGCCGTTCAGCTCGCCGACCATCTCGTCGAGGCGCTGCTCGGTCACGGCGATGCGCGACAGGCGCGCGACCTTGCGGACATCTTCCTTGGTGACGCTCATGAGGGTGACTCCCGGTGCAGAGCGGCCGGAATACGCCATAGGCAACGCCCCATCAAGGCGCTATGTGGGCTCGGCATGCCAGTTGTCGACGCCGCCGATTTCCCCGCCTCCGGAGCCCTGCTGGGCCTCGATCCCGGGACCAAGACCATCGGCGTCGCCTCATGTGACGCCCTGCGCATGCTGGCGAGCCCTGTCGAGACGATCCCCAAGGGCCGCAAGCTCGCCCCGGTGCTAGAGCGCCTGTTCGCCCTCTATGATGACCGCCGCGCGGTCGGCCTCGTGCTCGGCCTGCCGCTGAACATGGACGGCTCAGAAGGCCCGCGCGCCCAATCCGTCCGGGCGCTGGCCTGGAATATCCTGAAGCACCGCGATGTGCCCATCTTGCTGCAGGACGAGCGCCTCTCCACGGCCGAGGCAGACTGGGTGATGCAGGACGCCGGCGCCTCGCGCCGCAAACGGGAGGAGCGTATCGATGCCTCCGCCGCCGCCGTGATCCTGAAATCCGCCCTCGACCGGCTGGAGCGACGCGCGTGAACGGCTTCCTCGTCGCCCTCCTGCCGGTGATCGCGGTGACGACGCTCGGCCATGTCCTGTCGATCCGGCGCTGGATCCCGCCGGAAAGCTGGCGCGCCATCGAGCGGCTCTCCTTCCTCATCCTGCTGCCGGCCCTCGTCGTGCGCACGCTGGCCAATGCCCCGTTCGAGACGGCGCCCTGGAAGCTCGCCAGCGCGCTGATCCTGGCCCAGTTCGCAATGGCCGGCCTCGGCTGGCTCGCCCGCTACATTCCGGGGATGCAGCGGCCCGCCATCGGCTCGATCATCCAGTCGAACGTGCGCTGGAACACGATGATCGCCCTCTCCATCGGCGGCCTCCTGTTCGGAGAGGAAGGCCTCGCCCTCGTCGCCATCGCCGCCGCCGTGATGATCCCGACGGCCAACATCCTCTCGGTCTATGCTCTCATCGCCCATGCCGAGACGCATACGGACAAGCAGCCGAAGCCGCTCCTCGCTCTCGTCCAGAACCCGATCGTCATCGCCTGCGCCATCGGCCTTGCGCTGGCGGCGGGCCGGATCGAGCTGCCGGACCTGCTGGACGACAGTCTCAAGATCCTCGGCGATGCGGCCGTGGCGCTCGGCCTGCTCTCGGCCGGGGCGGGTGTCGACCTCTCGGCCCTGCGCCGCGCGGGCCCCCGCACCTTCACCTGGGCCACCATTCGCCTGATCGGCCTGCCGGTGTTCGCCATTGCGTTCTGCCTCGCGCTCGGCGTGACCGGCATCCCGCTGCTGATCGCCGTCATCTGCGCCTCCACGCCGACGGCGACCTCGTCCTACATCCTGGCCAAGGAACTCGGCGGCGACGCGCCCTTTGCGGCCAATTTGCTGGCGGTCGAGACCGTCCTCGCCATGGCGCTGATGCCGCTGCTCTACTTCCTCGCTCAGATGCTGCCAGCCGCTACCGGGGCTTGAAGCGCGGGAGAATCCCGCATAAACCGCCAAAAATCGAAAGGCTCTCAATGGCCAGGGCGGCGTCTCACTACAGTTTCGATCATGAGCACCTGCTCAGTATCGAAGACCTTTCCCCCCTCGATATCTCCCATATTCTCGATCTTGCCGACAGCTATGCCGAAGCCACGCGCGCCGGCCGCCGGCCTGATCCGGTGCTTGCCGGCCGCACGGTGGTGAACCTCTTCTTCGAGAATTCGACCCGCACGATGAGCAGTTTCGAGATCGCCGCCCGGCGCCTCGGGGCCGATGTCGTCTCCATGCCGGTTGCGAATTCCAGCGTGAAGAAGGGTGAGACCCTGATCGACA
>JAGQRO010000041.1 GCA_020425315.1 Hyphomonas sp.
CATCGGCCGCGTGCCAGCGGGGGAGATCGAGGCCGCGGTCTTTGACCAGCTGCGCGCCGTGTTCCGCCAGCCCGAGATCGTGGCGGGGACCTTGAAGGCGGCGCGCGCCCACGCCGCCGACATCCCTGAGGCCGACGCCCGCGCGGCCCTGCAGCAGCTCGACCCGTTGTGGGACGAGCTGTTCCCTGCCGAGCAGGCGCGCATCGTTGCGCTGCTGGTCGAACGCGTCGACATCGGCACGGACGGGCTCAACGTGCGCCTGCGCGTCGATGGCCTCGGCAGCCTCGCGCGCGAGATGCTGGCCGGCGGAATCGAGGCTGCCGCATGACCCGAGGGACTCCAATCCCCGAGACCGTGACGCTCCATGTCCCGTTCCGTATCGTGAAGCGCGGCGGGCGGAAGGAGATGCGGCTGCCTTCGGGAGAGTCGGCCCCCCGTGCGCGTTTCGACAACACCATGATCAAAGCCATAGCGCGTGCATTTCGATGGCAGCGGTTGCTCGACTCGGGCGAGTTCGCCACCATTGCCGACTTGGCAGCACACGAACGCATCGCAGCCCCTTACTTGACCCGGCTCCTGCGTCTCACCCAGCTTTCACCGGAGATTATCGAGGCCATCCTTGAGGGAAGACAGCCGCCCGACCTGACGCTTGAGTCGCTGCGGGCGCAGTTTCCCATGGATTGGAACAGTCAGCGCGCATTGCTGCGACTTTGAATTCCGCAAGCACTTGGTGAGCACGCCTGACTCGATGGATGGCTTGTGCTTTTTAGCCAATTTGGCCAAAGTAAGCCATGCAAGAGCGGAGAGTCAGATGCAGATCCTGACCGCGAAAGACGCGAAGTACGGCTTCGGGCGGCTGATTGATCTCGCCCGAGCCGAGCCTGTCGCGGTGGCGAAGCATGGACGCCCCGTTGTCGTCGTGCTGGCAGTCGAGGAATACGAGCGGCTGAAGGCGCTGGACAAGCCTGGCATCAGTCCGGGTGAACAAAACACAGGAAAGAAAACGAGCGAATGATTGCAGACCACCTGACCGGAATCGAACAGTTTGGCGCGGACCTCTGGAAGATGGCCGACGACCTGCGGGCCAACTCTGGCCTCGCATCGAACGAGTACTTCATGCCAATCATGGGGCTCCTTTTCCTGCGGCAGGCCACGAACCGCTACTATGCTGCTCTCGCTGCGATCGAGGCCGACAAGGCCGCCGGAAAGATGCCCGATCGTCCGCTGGTCGACGCCGACTTTCGCCGCCGCCGCGCGATGCTGCTGCCCGAAGCAGCCCGATACGACGTGATCCTCGACATGCCCAAGGGCGGTCAGCTTGGTGCCGCGCTCACCGCCGCCATGGAGGAGGTCGAGAAGCATTTCCCGCCGCTCGCTGGCCAGTTGCCGAAGGACTACGAGCGCTTCGACGATGACCTGCTCGAAAGCATGATGCGCAAGTTCGACACCGAGGCCCTGCGCAATGCTTCCGGCGACGTCTTCGGCCGCATCTATGAATACTTCCT
>JAGQRO010000450.1 GCA_020425315.1 Hyphomonas sp.
GACGGCTACATCGTCACCAACAATCACGTCGTTGAAAATGCGGTACAGATCGAAATCGTGATGAAGGACGGGCGCGAACTGGAGGCCGATCTTGTCGGCACCGATCCGCAGACCGACCTTGCCGTGATCAAGGTGAAGGACAAGGGATCCTATCCCTATGTCCGCTTCGGCAATTCGCATGACCTGCGCAAGGGCGACTGGGTGGTGGCCCTCGGCAACCCGTTCGGCCTGGGCGGCACGGCGACCGCCGGCATCCTGTCGGCCGATGGCCGCGAGCTTGGCAATGACAGCCCCTATACGGACTTCCTGCAGATCGACGCCGCGATCAACCGCGGCAATTCCGGCGGCCCGACCTTTGACCTGAAAGGCAATGTGGTCGGCGTGAACACGCAGATCCTGTCGCCCACCGGCGGCTCGGTCGGCATCGGCTTTGCCATTCCGGCAGAACTTGCCAGCGAAGTCTCCCAGTCGATCATCAAGAGCGGCAAGGTTTCGCGCGGCTGGCTCGGCGTCTCGATCCAGGACCTGACTGAGGACATGGCCGAGGCCCAGGGCATGGGCGATCATGACGGCTCGATCATCGCAGACGTCACCGATGACAGCCCGGCGGCCAAGGGCGGCCTGCAGCGCGGCGACATCATCCTGTCCGTGAACGGACAGAAAGTCACGGACGCGACGTCCACCACCCGCGTGGTCGGCAAGCTGATCGCCAACACGGCGAACAAGTTCGAGATCATCCGCGGCGGCAAGCGCCAGACGGTGAATGTCGTCGTCGGCGAACGCCCGGCCGATCCGAATGCCCGCATCATCCCGGCCTCGTCGACGCCCGGCGAGGAGCATGAAGAGCCGGAAAGCTCGGCCATGGAAGCGCTGGGCGCCTCCTTCACCCCGCTCGATGCCGAAACGCGCACGCGCCTCGGCCTCGACAAGGACGAGCCCGGCCTGGTGGTCACCGAAGTCACACGCGGCGGCGCGATCGAGGAATCGGGCCTGCAGCCCGGCATGGTGATCCTGGAAGCCAACAACCAGCCGGTGTCGAGCATCGATGCCTTCCAGAAAGTCATCGACTCGGCCCGCAAGGCTGGCCGGTCGAAAGTCCTGGTCGCCATCCAGATCGGCCAGATCACCAATTACCGCACAATTGATATCAGCGAAGCGGAGTAGATTATGCTTGAAGCCGTTCAGGAGACCCCGATGCGCGTCCTGGTGATCGAAGACGATACCGAGATGGCCAGCTTCATCGAGAAAGTGCTGGTCGAGGCCGGCCATTCGGTGGACAAGGCTGCCGATGGCGAGCGTGGCCTCGAAAAGGCCCGGTCGGAAGATTTCGACGCCATGGTCGTTGACCGCATGCTGCCGGAAAAGGACGGGCTCACCCTCCTCAAGGAGTTCCGCGAGGCCGGCGGCACGACGCCGGCGCTGTTCCTCTCCGCGCTGGGCGATGTGCAGAACAAGGTGCAGGGCCTCAAGGCCGGCGCCGAGGACTATCTCGCCAAGCCCTTCGCCCCGGCCGAACTGGCCGCCCGCGTCGAGGCCCTTGGCCGGCGCACCCCGGCCGCCGAGGCCCCGGTCACCGTGCTGAAGGCCGGCGAACTGGAGATGAACCTCCTCTCCCGCAAGGTCACCCGCGCCGGCAAGAAAATCGACCTTCAGCCGCGCGAATTCCGCCTGCTGGAATTCCTGATGCGCCATGCCGGCCAGGTC
>JAGQRO010000451.1 GCA_020425315.1 Hyphomonas sp.
TTCAGGATCGACTGGCGCATCGTCTTGTCGATCTGCGGCACTTCCTCGGCGGCGAGCGCGGCCGGCATGCCGCCCTGCACGAGCGCAGCTTCGAGGCGCGGCTTGTTGCGCATGCCCAGCATGACAAGCTCACCCAGCAGGGGCGTTGCCCAGCGCCGCGCGGTCGTGTGGCCGCGATACTCCGGGTCGATCACCGCATTGGTGACGCACCAGGTGCGGATCAGGTCCGGCCGGAGGCTGGCAACGCGCAGTGCGATCAGGGCGCCCCAGTCATGGCCGACAAGGTCCACCTTCGTGCCGAGGGTTTCGATATGGCGCACGAAATGGTCGGCATAGGCGTCCTTGGTGCAGGCAAAGCCCGGCGGCACCGGCGTGCCGAAGCCGGGCAGGGCCGGGGCGCTATAGTCCGCAGGCTGAAGGCCGAGCGCGCCGACAAGCGGCTGCCACAGCGCCGGCGTATCCGGCACGCCATGGATGAAGACGATCATTGGGCCGGTTCAGCAGCCGGCGGCGCCCAGTCGGTGCCGGCCGGGAACACATCGTCGATATCGCCGGCAATGGAGGGGCCATAGATCGGGTTCGGCAGGACGAACCAGCCATTGCCCCACAGGGTCTCGTATCCGGGCCGGGAGGTCATTTCCTTGCGTTTCGACGGGCTGAGGCCGCGCTGGTTGAACACGTCCGAAATGTCGCCCAGCTGGTCGCCGACCAGGGCGATGACGCAATAGTCGTCCGAGATACGCTCGCGGCGCAGGTCCTTCCCGCTGCCATCCGGCGTGTCGCCGCGCAGGAAGAGGCTGGAGCCGTGCTCGAAGTCGCCGATCCCGGCGGCGGTGAGCGTGGCTTCGGTGCCCTCGGCATTCTCGGCGGCGCGATTGGTGTTGACGATGACGGTGACCCCGGCGGCGCGGATGCGGGCGAGGCCGTCCAGCGCGCCGGGCGTCGGCACGGCCTTGCCGGCGCCGGTGCGTTCCCACTCGTTCCAGATGGCGGGATCGAATTCGGTGCCCATGCGGGTGAAGGCGCTCATCGCGCCGAGGTTCCAGATCAGTGTCTCGTCTGCGTCGAACACGGCGGCATAGGGCTTGTCCCCGCAGGGCAGGAAAGTCTGCAGGCCGGCCGTGCCGACGCGGGAGAGGACGACGCTGGCATTCGGGCGCGGGCCGGCCGCCGTTTCTTCGACATAGGCGGCGATGCCTGCCCAGTCCTGTCGCAGGGCCACGGAGGCCTCGGCGGAGGCGAACAGCCATTGTTGGCCGGGCGTCGGGGCCGGCGGCGGGGCGGCTGCCACTTCGGCAGGCGTTTCCACGGCTGGCGCTGCAGGGGCGTCGGCAGGCACATGCTGGCAGGCAGCGATCAGGGCGAGGGCGGTGAGGGGGATGAGCTGTTTCATGAGCCGGAGTTTTCCGCCAATCGGGCGGCCCTGTCCATCCGCCTTGTCGACGGCTTCCCTTTGGTGACCCTTGCGGCAACCGCGCCCTTGGGCGAAGGATGCAGGGGCAAACCGAGACCGGAGGACACGCCATGAAAACCAAGATCACCGAAATGTTCGGCATCGAGCATCCCATCGTGCAGGGCGGCATGCATTATGTCGGCTTTGCGGAAATGGCGGCGGCCGTGTCGAATGCCGGCGGCCTTGGCGTGATCACCGCGCTGACCCAGCGCACACCGGCCGATCTCGCCAATGAAATCGCCCGCTGCCGCGACATGACGGACAAGCCTTTCGGCGTGAACATCACCTTCCTGCCGTCGACCACGCCGCCGGACTATCCGGGCATTGTGGAGGCCGTGATCAAGGGCGGCGTCAAGGTTGTGGAAACGGCCGGCAACAACCCACAGTCGGTACTGCCTTACCTGAAGGACGCCGGCATCAAGGTGATCCACAAATGCACCGCGGTGCGCCACGCGCTGAAGG
>JAGQRO010000042.1:0-5904 GCA_020425315.1 Hyphomonas sp.
CATCACTGGCTGATCCTGCACGGGCGTTATGTCTGCAAGGCGCGCACGCCGGAATGCTGGCATTGCGCCATCGCCGAGTGGTGCAAGTACAAGCCGAAGACACCGAATCCCGCCAGTGTCAGCAAGCTCGGTCCGAAACCTCCCGCCCGGAAATAGGCCGGACTGAGCATGCCACGGTGTTGCCGCAATCCGGCAATCCTGCCGCCACATGAGCCGGCGAGGCAGCCTGTCGTAACTTAGGAGTTCCCATGAAACGTGTCGCTCTGGCTGCAGGTGCAGCCCTATTTCTTCTGGTTCCGGCCGCCCTGGCGGAGGAGACGGAAACCGCGGAAAAGTCTGGTTGGACAGGGGAAGGGGCGCTCAGCGCCGGCCTCAGCCGCGGCAACACCAATACAAGCGATATCGGCCTCAAATTCGATGTCGCCCGCGATACAGGCCTCTGGGACTTCGGCCTGTTGCTGGAAGGCGACTATGGTAAGCAGGACGGGGTCGAGAGCCGCAACCGTGCCTTCGCAGCGCTCGATATCGGGCGGGACATCAATGAGCGCCTGTTTGCGTTTGGCCGGGCCTCCTATGAAGTGGACCAGTTCACCGGTTTCGACAGCCGCACCTTTGCCGGCGGCGGTCTTGGCTATCACGTTGCCATGGACGGCCCGCTGACATGGACGGTCAAGGGCGGCCCGGGTGTGAAAGTGGATGAGGTCAAACGCGTCGTCACCGTCGACGACCAGAACATGCTGCTGATCATTCCGGCGATGCGGGAGACCTCCTTCGGCGCGGTGGGAACTTCGGAACTGAAATGGGCCCTCAACGATGCGGTGACGCTGTCGAACGATAGCGGCGTGGTCTACGCCAAGGAGTCGACGCAGCTGTCGACCGGGGTCGCCCTGACAGCGGCCCTGAACGGGTCGCTCAAGGCGCGGGTCTCCTTCGATACGCGCTACGACACCAATCCGCCGCTCGGCTTCGATTCGACGGATACCGCGTCGAAGATCGCGCTCGTCTATACGCTCGGCGAGTAGCTGCCGGTCAGGCGGCGCTGGACCTCGGCTGCCATTATCGGGCCGAGGTCCGGGCCTTCCAGCGGGTAGAGATAGGGCTCGATCAGCTCCAACTCCATCAGGCGCAGGGCGTCATCGTCGCCGCGCAGCATGTCGACGCGGGCATAGAGCGGTGCCTCGTCCAGCATGGCGACGATGCGGGCCGCCTCGGCAAGATCATCCGCTTCCGGATCAATGACCGTCTCCCGCCCGCCATAGGAAGACTGGATACGGTATTCGCCGGCGACGGCGTTCTTGACCAGCGCGTGGCAGAACTGCCCGCCGATGAAGATGAAGCTGTATTCGCCCTCGACCTGGATGGCCGGCAGGAAAGGCTGGACCATCATCGGATACGGCATGTGGGGAATCGGATCGCCGCGGCGCAGCCGGTACTGCCCATCGGCGCCGGCGCCGACCTGGCGTTTGAAGACGAGGTCGTCGCTGCCCAGCCGATCGAAGGCGGCCGGACCGGTGACGGCATCGGCTGTCTCCAGCCAGAGGGTGGGGATCAGCCGGGCGCCCCGCGACTCCAGGTCACGCAGGTAGCCTTTGTGGATGTTCCAGGCGACCAGTGCCGCCGGATTGAACAGGCGCGTATTCGCCTCGATCACGGCCAGCTGGCTCAGAAACTCCGCCTGCCGGTCCGAATAGTCCCATGTGGTGCCGATGATGACTGCGCCATAGCTGGCCCAGTCGGCGGCGGGGTCGTCCCAGGAAATGTCTTCCACGCTCATGCCGCGCTCGGCGAAGGGGCCGCGAAGGGCGGTCATCATCCGGTCATGCTCGAAGGCGTCCGGGCGGCGGACGGGGGATCCCGGAAGGGTGACAGCGGAGGCGAGATAGGCGATTTCCATGGCGCCGGGCTTTATCATGCCAGCCGGTTGCGTCCAGCACTCCTGTCTGGCAAGGCGCTCGAAAGGCGGGAGAATTTCAATGACGGATGTGCGGTTTGACGTTGTGGGCCTCGGCAATGCAATCGTGGACGTGCTGGCGCGCGCTGACGAGGCCTTCCTGGAGGCCTGGGGCATCCACAAGAATGCGATGAACCTGATCGAGGAAGACCGCGCCCACCTGCTGACCCGCGAGGCTCGCGACCCGCTCTTCACCTCCGGTGGCAGCGGCGCCAATACAATTGCCGGTCTTGCCAGCTTCGGCGCCAGCGCCGCCTATATCGGCAAGGTTGCCGATGACGAACTGGGCGCCCAGTTCCGCCGCGAAATGGAAGCAACCGGCGTGCCGTTCCCGACGCCGCCGCTGAAGGGCGGCCCGGCCACGGCGCGGTCGATCATCTTCGTCACCGATGACGGGCACCGCTCGATGAACACCTTCCTCGGCGCCTCGGTCCTGTTTTCGCGGGACGATGTGGACGAGGCCGTCGTGCAGGCCGGTGGCATCCTCTATCTGGAGGGCTACCTGTTCGACAAGGACGATGCCAAGGAAGCCTTCGTCCATGCCGCTGAAATCGCCCGGGCCGCAGGCCGCAAAGTGGCGCTGACCCTGTCCGACAGGTTCTGCGTCGACCGCCACCGGGCGAGCTTTCGCCAGCTTGTGCGGAACAATATCGACATCGTCTTCGCCAATGAGGAAGAGCTGCTGTCGCTGTACGAGACGGATGATTTCAATACCGCGCTGTCGGCACTGCAGGCGGATACGGCCATCGCCGCAGTCACGCGCAGCGAGAAGGGCTCGGTTGTCATCGGCGATGGCGATCCGATCCATGAGCCGGCTGTGCCGGTTGCCACAGTCGTCGATACAACTGGCGCCGGCGATCAGTATGCGGCCGGTTTCCTGTTCGGCATCTCGCGCGGCCTGCCGCTGGCCACTTGCGCCCGCCTCGGCCATATCGCGGCGGCCGAAGTGATCAGCCATTTCGGTCCGCGCCCGGCCGTGTCCTACAAGGTGCTGGCAGAAGCTGCCGGTATCTTCGCCTAGGCGCGCAAGGCCTCCTCGGCGAAGTCCAGCCGGTCATGGCCGAAGAACATCTCATCGCCCACGAAGAAGGTGGGTGAGCCGAAGGCGCCGCGGGCCATGGCCGTGTCGGTATTTTCCTTCATCGCGGCCTTGTTGGCCTCATCCTCGGAGAGGCGCTGGATTTCCGCGAAATCGAAACCCTCTGCCTCGCACATGGCCTGGACGGAGGCGTCTTCGCCGGGGTTCAGAGGCTCCGGCGTTTCCCACATATGGCGGAAACAGGTGTCGATAAACCGCTGCTGCTCTGCAAGGTCGGCGGCCAGCCCGATGGTCGCCCGCAGCAGGCCGCGCGTATTCACCAGCGGGAAATGCGGGTTCATCCGCACTGTCAGGCCATGGCGGGCGGCGCAGCGGTCGAGATCCTTCATCATGTAGGCGCCCTTGGCCGGCACCATGCCGGGCGGACGGTTGCCGGTGCCCTGCATAATGGCGCCCAGAAACATCGGCTTGATCTCAACCGTCGCGCCGGTGCGCGCTTTCAGCTGCTTCACCGCCGCATTGGCAATGTGGGAATAGGGGCTGATATAGTCGAAATAGAATTCCAGAACCTTCGCCACGGCGCACTCCCCATAAGTTTCGTTTTGGAACTATGGCAAATCAGGGTAGGCTTGTCAGTATGAAATGGTCCGAACTTTCCGATAATTGGTGCCCCGTGGCGCGCACGCTCTCGATTGTGGGCGACCGCTGGACGCTGCTGATCCTGCGCGACTGCTTTCTCGGCCTGTCCCGGTTCGAGCAGTTCATCGAGTCGAGCGGCATGACCCGTCACATTCTCGCCGAGAGGCTGAAGCGGCTTGTGGAGGCCGGCATCCTCGAACGCCGTCAGTACTCCGATGGGCCGAAGCGCTACGACTATGTGCTGACTGACAAGGGGCAGGAACTCGCCCCGGCGCTGATGACGCTGCGCGACTGGGGCAAGCGGCACATGCCTGTCCGCCGGGCGACAGCGGGCTAGGCTTCGACCAAGTCCTCGGCGCAGGTCTTCACGGCGCCATAGTCGATCTTGCCGGTGCCAAGCACCGGGATTTCGGAAACATGGTAGACGCGGCGCGGCACCGAGATTTCCGGTACGCCATGGCTCTGCGCCCAGGCGAGGATTTCGTCGCGGTTACAGTCCGGGCTGTCGCTGAGCAGGATGATCTGTTCGCCCTTGCGCGGGTCCGGCATAGCGACGGCAGCGTGGAGATTGTCCGGCCAGATCGCGCTGGCGCAATTCTCGACCACGGCCAGCGACACCATCTCGCCGCCGATCTTCGCGAACCGTTTCACGCGGCCCATGATGCGGATGAAGCCCTCTTCGTCGATGGCGACGATGTCGCCGGTATCGTGCCAGCCGCCTTCCGGGCGCTCCAGCAGGCCGGGCGCAGAGGGGCGCAGATAGCCGAGCATGATGTTCGGCCCCCTGATGTGCAGGCGCCCGCCTTCCGGGATGCCGTCCACCGGAAGCAGGCGGAAATCCATGTCGGCCATCAGGATGCCGACCGTGCCGGGCTTGTTGCGTTCCCACTGATTGGCAGCGACCACGGGCGAGGCCTCGGTCGCGCCATAGCCTTCCAGAATCTCGATCTCGAACTTGCGCCGCACCAGCGCCCGGGTTTCGTCCTTCACCCGCTCGGCACCGCAGACGGCGAGCCGGATGGAACTCATGTCGCCTTCGCCGCCGATGCGGGCGTATTGCGAAATGAAGGTGTCGGTTGCCAGCAGGATGGTGGAGCTTGCGGCGCGGATGCGTTTGACGATCTCGCGCGGCTGCAGGGGCGAGGGGTGGAACATGACCGGGATACCCGCGATCAGTGGCAGGATCGCGCCCACGGTCAGGCCGAAGCAGTGGAAGGTCGGCAGCGGATTGAACAGCCTGTCCGTATCGGCATTGAGGCCGATATGCGCGCGCACCTGCTCGACATTCGCCATGACATTCTCATGGCTGAGCACGACGCCTTTCGGCTCTCCTTCGGTGCCTGAGGTAAAGAGAATGACGCCCGGGCTCTTGTAGCGGGCGGGGCGGCGGATGAGGCCGGGTGCGATGGGCCCGACTATCGCGGCAAGCTTGTCACGCAGGGACAGCTTCTCGCGGACATCTTCCAGGTAGATGATCTCGGCGACGCTCTCGAGTTCCCCGATCAGGCCTTCCAGGCTGCCTAGTTCGACGAATTTGCGGGCGGTGACGATCTTGTTGATCTTTGCGGCCCGCATGGCGGCCTTCAGGTTCCGTGATCCGGCCGTGAAATTCAGCATGGCCGGCACGCGATTGTAGGCGCTGAGGGCATAGAAGCCGATGACCGCGCCGGCGCCGGTGGGTAGCATCACGCCAACGGCTTCGCCGGCTTTCGTCTTCGAGGCGAGCGCCGAACCAAGGCCGAAGGCTCCGCGGATGATTTCCTTGTAGGTGATCTGCCGCTCGTCACCATCGACCACGATAGCCTTGTTGCGGCCGAATTCCTTGGCGGCGCGCAGCAGGGCGGCGAACAGGTCGGTACGGGTGCGGGAGGCCCGGTACGGCAACGGGGCCGGGATATCGGTAGACGTCATGACTGCCCTGGTTTCCTCTGGGCCATTCGGCCTCTCGCTTTTGTAACATTTTGTCACGTAGCAGCCAGACCGCAATGCAGATTGCAAGTTTGCATGAGCACATTGCGCTGCTCACGGCTTGAGTTCCGGGGCGGCTGCAGCCATCTTCCGGCCATGGCAAACCTGATTGATCTCAAGGGCAATGGCCCACGTCCCCGGCACCCGGAAAAGCAGTCCCGGCCAGACACGCCGGTGCTGCGCAAGCCGGAATGGATCCGCGTCAAGGCGCCGGTGTCCAAGGGCTATGCCGAAACCCGCGAGATCGTGAAATCGCGCGGCCTGGTTACAGTCTGCGAAGAAGCCGGCTGCCCGAATATCGGGGAAT
>JAGQRO010000042.1:5922-6199 GCA_020425315.1 Hyphomonas sp.
CACGCCACGATGATGATCCTGGGTGAGGTTTGCACTCGGGCCTGCAGCTTCTGTAACGTCTCCACCGGCAAGCCGAAGCCGGGGGTCGAGGCGGATGAGCCGCGCCGCGTGGCCGAAGCCGTCGCCGAGATGGGTCTCTCCCATGTCGTCATCACCTCGGTCGACCGCGACGATCTCGAGGATGGCGGCGCCATGCATTTCGTCCACACGATCGAGGCGATTCGAGCCGCGTCGCCGGGCACCACGGTGGAAATCCTGACGCCGGACTTCCTGCGCA
>JAGQRO010000042.1:6218-6617 GCA_020425315.1 Hyphomonas sp.
TCATCGATGCGAAGCCGGACGTGTTTAACCATAATCTCGAAACCGTGCCGCGGCTCTACCTCTCCATCCGGCCCGGGGCGCGCTATTTCCACTCGCTGCGCCTCCTGCAGAAGGTGAAGGACCGCGACCCCACCCAGTTCACCAAATCCGGCCTGATGGTTGGCCTTGGCGAGACCAAGGAAGAAGTGATGCAGGTCATGGACGACATGCGCTCGGCCGGTGTCGACTTCCTGACCATCGGCCAATACCTGCAGCCGACCCGCAAGCATGCCGCGGTTGACCGGTTCGTCACGCCGGAGGAGTTCAAGGCCTACGAGGAAATAGCGCGGGCCAAGGGCTTCCTGATGGTGTCGGCTTCGCCGCTGACGCGCTCGTCGCATCATGCGGGCGAGGATTTCG
>JAGQRO010000452.1 GCA_020425315.1 Hyphomonas sp.
TCTCAAGCCAGATGCCGAAGCGGGACTCCGGGGTCCAGATGGCAGCCATTTCGGGGCGGGTATAGCGCGGAATCATGCGGGTGTTCCTGTCTTGCTGGCCCCTAATAAGCCCAACCGCGGCAATTGCCACCCCCCGCCTGCCAGCCGGAAATCCATACCCCTGAGGGGAGAAAAGCCTTGCGCCAACAAACCTGAAAAGGATTTCATGGGGCGCAAACTGGCTGCTTACCCGGCCGTCGGGTATGTTGCGGGGGAGCCGCCTTCAGGTGGGGCGGTGAGCGTCGAGTGTCCGGCGTCGCGCGCCGGCGGCTCAGAAGGGGACAAATCGATGAAACGACTGCTTGCACTGACATTGGCATCCACGGCGATCGCCGGCCTGGCGCTGGCGCAGGGCTCGGCGGACTATCCTCCGGAATCCGATGCCGGCTCCTGCTTCGCCCGTGTCCTGATCCCGGAATCCACGGAAATCCAGACCGAACAAGTGGTCGACCGCCCGGAAAGCACGGAGATCAAGATCATTCCGGCGACCTATGAAATGGTCTCCGAACAGGTGATGATCAAGGAAGCCTCCACGGTCTACACGATCATGCCCGCCGTGTTCGAAACCGTGACGGAACAAGTGGTCGAGACCCCGGAGCGCACGGAAACCTCGGTCATCCCGGCTGAATACGAGACCTATTCGGAACAGGTCCTCGTCCGCCCGGCCTACACGACCTGGAAGCCCGGCAACGGCCTGTTCGGCCGCACGGCCAGCGCGGACGGCAATGTGGGCGTCGCGACCGGGGAAGTTCTCTGCCGCGTTGAAGTGCCGGCCCAGTACGACACCGTCACCCGAACACGTCTGAAGACGGCCGAGCGTACAGAAACCAATGTCATCCCGGCCAGCTTCCGCACCATTTCCCGCGAAGTGGTGAAAACCCCGGCCCAGGTGATCGAGGAAACGGTCCCGGCGGAGTTTACGACGATCACCGTCCAGAAGATGGTCACGCCCGCGCGTGAGGAAACGATTGTCATTCCGGCGACCTACAAGACGGTTGAGAAGCGCGTCGTGACCGGCGGCGGCGGCCTCGAATGGCGCGAAGTCCTCTGCGACACGAATGCGTCGGTGCAGAAGATCCGCGAAGTCCAGCAGGCGCTGAGCGACAAGGGCTATTCGGTGCCGGTGGATGGCGACTTCGGGCCGGCCACGCTGCGGGCTATGGAGGAATACCAGCGCGCCAATGGCCTGCCCATCGGCTACCTGACGGTCAGCACTGTGGAGTCTCTCGGCGTGTCGCCGCGCTGATTTCGGCTTTGGTCCTGATATGAAAGGCCCTGCTCCGGCGGGGCCTTTTGCGTTTCAGCCGCCAAGGCGGCTCGCCAGCAGGCGCCGCAGGGAGGCCAGCAGGTCCGGCGTCTTCTCACCCAGCACGCCGCGCGCATCGGGCGGGATGTGGGCGAGGGTCTCTTCCGTCTCATCGAAGATGAAATGGTCGAACAGGACGCGCCATTGATCCCGTTCGCCGCGCGGCATGTCGCGCAGGGAGAGCAGGGCGTGCATCAGGGTCAGCGTCGGCGTGATCAG
>JAGQRO010000453.1 GCA_020425315.1 Hyphomonas sp.
TCGATCCGGTGCTTGTGCAGCAGGCGGCGCGCTTCCGGCAGCGGTGTGTCCATCTCCACCGTGACGACTTCGCGGGTCATCAGATTGGCGACCTTTTCATTCAGGTCTTCAGCGAACCTTGTGTCACGATTGGTGATGATGCCGACGACCTGGCCGCCCTCTTCCACCACCGGGATGCCGGAAAAGCCGGTGCGCTTCTTCAGTTCCTGCAGGTCGCCCAGCGTGGCAGTCGGGGCGATGGTGACCGGGTTCATCACCACGCCGCTCTCATATTTCTTGACCATGGCGACTTCGCCGGCCTGCTCATCGACCGAGAGGTTGCGGTGGACGACGCCAATGCCGCCGGCCTGGGCCATGGCGATGGCGAGGCGCGCCTCGGTCACCGTGTCCATCGCCGCCGAGATCAGCGGGATGTTGAGCGGGATGGCCTTGGTCAGGAATGTCGAGACGTCGACGTCGGCGGGTAAGACCTCGCTCGCGCCGGGCTGGAGAAGCACGTCGTCGAAGGTGATCGCTTGTCGGATTTTCATGTGGGGAGCTCCCTTTTCGGCCCCATAAAGGAGTCGCGCAGGCTTGAAAAGGGGTTCCCCTGTCTCTAATCGGCATTGGGCTACTTCGAAGGGAAAACCGGATGTCGACTGCCCGTGCGGGACTATGGATCGGCCTCGGCCTGGCATTCGCGGGGCTGGCCGCCTGTTCTCCGGCGCCGGCCGAGCCGTCAGCGCCGGCAGAGGTGACACCGCTGGAGATCCCGGAGCCGGCAAAGGCGCCCGCCGCCGATTCCTTCTACACGCCGATCCTGGAGCGGATGGACGGCGAGCTCGCCCGCCTCGTGACCGATGGCCAAGTGGCAAATGTCGCCTACACGCTTGTGAAGGATGGGGAAACTGTCCGCACAGGCGCCTTCGGCACGCGCACGCTGGACGGGCCGGACCCGGTCGACGCGCACACGATCTACCGCATCTATTCGATGACCAAGCCGGTGACGGCGGTGGCCATGATGATGCTGGTCGAGGACGGCAAGATCCGCCTCGACGACCCGATCACGAACTACGTGCCCGAGCTGGCTGGCATGAAAGTGGTGCGCGCCTATGGCGTGGCGGATACGGCCGGCATTCACGATGCGTCCCGCCCGGCGACCATAAGGGAGCTGCTGACGCATACCGCCGGCTTCGGGTATGGCGACGGGCGGCAGGACTATGTGAACCGGCAGATTCAGGCCCAGCGTGTCGCCGATGCACCCACCAATCGCGACTATCTCGCCCGCCTCGCCTCGGTGCCGCTGATGTATGAGCCGGGCACGGCCTGGGCCTATTCCGCCGCCTCCGATGTGCAGGGCATTATCGTGGAGCGGGTCAGCGGCGAGCGGCTGGGCGAGTTCATGAAGCGGCGCATCTTCGACCCGCTGGGCATGGTGGACACGGCCTTTTCCGTCAGCGAGGCCCAGCGCCCGCGCCTGGCCGCTTTCACGGCCTGGACGCCGGAGGAGCCTATCCATGCGCTGGCTGGCCCTGTGGCCACGATGGAGGCCGCCGGTCTGCCCCGCGATGCCGGCGGGCACGGCCTCGTCTCGACGATTGCCGACTATCAGCGCTTCGCGGAGATGCTGCTGAACGATGGCACGCTGGGCGATGTGACCCTTCTGAAGCCGGAAACCGTCGCCCTGATGCGCACCAATGCGCTGAGCTTCACCAATCCGGACTCCGGACAGCCGATGTATGAGCCGATGCGCGGCGTCGGCTATGGCTTCGGCATGGCCGTGGTGACCGATACGATCCGCTCCGGCCTCGGCGCTCCGGCCGGAACCTATTTCTGGGACGGCGCGGCAGGCACCTGGTTCTGGATCGATCCACGCGACCGGATCATCTTCATCGGCATGTTGCAGAACCTGTCGACGAGCCAGGTCCAGGCCCGGCCGCTGGCGATGCGCAATGTCTACCATTCGCATTTCAGCGACTACGACCCGACCTCCGAGGGCGGCGAGTCTGCAAGTGGAAATTGACGCCCTGACCGGCGCATCTCATAGATTGTTTCAGATGAAACAATCCATGGGAGGAGCGGATCATGAGGCTTTCGGACTACGGACTGACGCGTGAGCGGGGATTTCTTTCGGCATTCGACCCTGCGGCGGTAGAACTTCCCTCTTTCCTGCAACCGGCACGACAGATGGCGCTGTCGATCCCGCAGCTGATCTGCACCGGCCGCGTGCGCGCCCTGCTGGAGCGCCTGCCGGTCATCGACCTCACCGAGTTCTGCGCCAGCGCCAGCGAAGCCGAGCAGCGCGTGGCGATGCTGCATTACTCCTTCATGGTGCAGACCTATGTCTGGGGCGAGCCAGAGGCGCCGGCAGCCCTGCCCGCCTGCCTCGCCGTGCCGATCTGGCAGCTCTCGAAGAGCCTCGGCCAGCCGCCCCTCCTGCCCTATTCCAGCTACACGCTCGAGAACTGGCGCCTGATCGACCCGGCCGGCCCGATCGACCTGTCGAACACTGCCGTCATCCAGCACTTCGACGGCGGCATGGACGAAGCCTGGTTCATTCTCGTGCATGTCGCGATCGAAGCGCGCGCCGGCGAGATGCTGGACGAGGCGCTGAAGTTGATTACGGCGGCCGAGAGCGGTGACCCCAGGGAGGGCGCCCGCTGCCTCTCGGTGATGTCGCGCGCCTGGGACGATGTGAACGCGATCTTCGACCGCATGCCGGAGCGCTGCGACCCCTATTGCTACTTCCACCGGGTGCGCCCGTGGATCCATGGCTGGAAGGACAATCCGGCCCTCGGCGGCGGGCTTGTTTATGAGGGCGTCGAAGAGACCGGCGGCGCGCCGCAGGCCTTCCGCGGCCAGACCGGATCGCAATCCTCCATCGTGCCGCTGATGGATGCGCTGCTGAGCGTCGGCCACGCCGCCGACCCGCTGCGCAGCTTCCTCGACGAGCTGCACGCCTATCGCCCGCCGGCGCACCGGCGCCTGATCGAGGATGTCCGCGCCGCCAGCAAGGTGCGCGCCTTCGTGGAAGGCTCCGGAGATGCAGGTCTCAAGACGCTCTACAATGACAATGTCTCGAAGCTTGCCCGCTTCCGTACCCGCCACCTCGAATACGCAGCAAGCTATATCAACAAGCAGTCGAGCGCGGCGGCCGGCAATGATCCCGATGTCGGCACCGGCGGCACGCCCTTCATGAAATACCTGAAGAAGCACCGCGACGAAGCCGAGGCGCACCTGTTGCCGGTGTGACGGTCAGTCGAAGCAGATGGTCTGCTGCTCCAGCCCATCTTCGACCGTGGCGTAGCAACCGAAGACGGAGTCGGTGATCTGGCAGGCGCCCTGTGCGGGCTCTCCGGGGCCGTCATGCGGCTTGCTGAGGTCCAGCTTGCACTTGCCGAGGCAGTCGCCGGAATCCTTGCAGGCCTTGCCGGCATCCGGATAGCGCTGCACGCAGCTTTCCCAGCCGAGCAGGCCATGCCGCTCGATGGCGCCGCCGACGGCTTCGCAGCGCACGCGCTCGGCCTCGGTCGCATTCTCGCCCGCGAACTGGATCCGTTCGTAGGGCGGCATGTCGGAGCCATAGTCTGGCGTGTTGGCGTGGAAATCCCGCAGCGCCGCGCAGGCGCCGAGCAGAAAGAACACCATCGCCGTCAGGACCGGACGTTTCATCCCGGCCACCGCGGAAAGGCCGGAATGCCTTCCTGGATATGGTGGAAGGATGGGGCGTCGGCGGTCTGGATGATCATTTGCGGCTGGCCGAACACCGACGTGTCGTCCAGCGTACCGACCTTCAGGATGACCGCATCGGCCAGTGCCGGCGAGCGCGCCAGGATCGGCGTGCCGCAGGTGCCACAGAATTCGCGGGTCACCGGGCTTTCGATGCCGGAACGGGTGAACTGTTTCGGCGCGCCCTTGGTGTAGTGGAACAGGGCCGTTGGCATGGCCATGAAATCATTGGCATTTCCGCCGCTGATATACTGGCATTCGCGGCAGTGGCATTCGCCCTTCATCACCGGGTCGCCGCCCGCTTCGAACCTGATCTCTCCGCAATAGCACCCGCCCGTCAAAGCCATCGTGTCCTCCGCTTTGCGGCATGTTTAATGCCTGACCAGCGAGGAGCAAGGCGCCGCCCGGGATTTTATTACAAAACCTTCAGGTGTGAGCGATGGGTGCAGGCGGGAGCGGGTTTCGCTGAAACCCTGCTCAGCCCTTGAAGCCTTTGGCGACGACGAAGATTTCCGGGCTTCCGGCGCGGCTGGCGGGCGGCTTCATGTGGCGCACGCTGGTGAAGTTGGCTTTCAGGAGGTCCAGAACCTCCTTCGTCGCTCCGCCCTGGAAGACTTTCGAACAGAAGGCGCCGCCGGGGGCGAGATGTTCGACCGCAAAGGCCGCGGCCATCTCGGCAAGCGCGATGGTGCGCAAATGGTCGGTCTGCTNNTCTGCTTGTGGCCGGTCGTGTTGGCGGCCATGTCAGACAAGACAAGATCCACCGGCCCGGTGAGCCCCGCCATCATCCGTGCGACGTCCTCCGGTTCATTGATGTCGCCCTGAATGATATGTGCGCCCGGCACCGGATCGAC
>JAGQRO010000454.1 GCA_020425315.1 Hyphomonas sp.
ATCCAGCTGCCATGGGCGGTCTTGAACAATTCCATGATCGTGCCGACCACGTGGAAAACGAGGATCACCTTCGCCTCTTCCAGCGTTTCAAGGCCGGTCCACAGCATCAGGACCTGGATGATCACCGCGCCGATGACCAGGAAATCATAGCGGGAAACCGGCGTACCGTCCGGATACCAGAGGAAAGTGACAAGCAGGAGGCCCAGCATCGCCCCGCCGAACAGGCAGGCCCAGCCCTGTTTGATGCCGAAGCTGAGAAACTCGAACGCGGCCAGGCTCCAAGGCCCCTTCACCCAGCGCGCCCGCAGCGCCTCATGTTGCCGGTGCAGCCATCTCTGCGCGGCATTGGGCGGCTTCGGGGCGAAGGGCGGAGCGGTCATCGGGCCGGTTTTACAACAGATCGCGGCGGGTTTCGGGCGGGTGCATGGCCTTCTGGTAAGCAAATCCGGCCTTGTGCGGGCGGTTGCCTCTTGTAAGGGTTAAGGGACCGGAAACGGAGGGAAGAGACATGGCCTATGCATCTGGCGTGAAACTGAGCAGCCTGGCGGGCATCGTTGGGGCCGCTGTCGGCGGCTATATCGGCTATACACAGGCCGATCAGGTGAGTGAACTGACGCCCTGGGCAGGCGCGCTGATCCTCGGCGGCGTTGGCCTGGTTGTGGGCAGTGCGGGGGCCTTCCTGCTGAAATCGGCGATGCAGTTCCTCATCTATCTCATCATGTTCGGTGTGCTGGCCTATGTGTTCCAGCACCAGATAGAAGCACTGACCGGCATAAATCCCGTCAATGCGACGCTGTCCCTGATGCAGGACATCGGCCTGCCGGTGAAGAGCGTGCGCAAAGCGCTCGAATAAGGCCCGCCCGCCCTAGCGCAGCCAGTTCGGGGATCGCTTTTCCAGGAAGGCGGCGATGCCTTCCTTGCCCTCGTCCGACACGCGGCGCGCGGCGATGCGCTTGGCCGTCTCGTGGCCAAGGTCGCGGTCGATCACCTGCCCGGTGACATCGGCGACGAGTTTCTTGGCATCTGCCACGGCGCCCGGCGCGGCCGAGAAGACGAGATTGGCGAGGTGTTCCTCCATCTTCGTCATTTCGGCGAGATCCTGTACCACATACTGGACGAGGCCGATCTTCTCCGCGAAGGCGGCATCGAAGCTTTCCGCCGTGGTGAACAGGGCCCGGGCCCAGCGCGGGCCGATGGCATCGATCACGAAGGGGCTGATCGTGGCGGGCGTCAGGCCAAGGCGCACTTCTGAGAAACGGAACTTGGTGTCGGCCATCGCCACCGCGACATCGCAGGCGGCAACCAGGCCAGCCCCGCCGCCCATCGCCGCGCCCTGCACCATGGCCAGCGTCATCTGCGGCATCTCGTAAAGCGCGCGCAGCATCTCGGCGAGGTTCACCGCATCGCGGACATTGTCTTCCTTCGTGTGCTCGGCAGCGCGCTTCATCCAGTCGAGGTCCGCGCCGGCGGAGAAGGTGCGGCCTGCCCCGCGCAGGATCATCATGCGGATGGTGCGCTGGTCGGCGATGGATTTGAACGCGTCGGTCAGCTCCGCGATCAGCTCGGCATTGAAGGCATTGTGCACATCCGGCCGGTTCAGCGTGACAACGGCGAGGCCCTCCTCGGTGGCCTCAAACCGGATGAGATCGTACTGGTCGTCGCGCATGTCTGGCCCTCGATTGTTGTGATTGTGTTTTGGACCCGCAAGGCCAAGTCGGCAACCGGCGTTCCGCCGCATCCACAGGGCTAATCCGGAAGGAGGTCTGCCGGAGATGCCTGCGAAGGCAGGCATCCATGGCCTGATGGCGCCTCAGATGCTTTCAGAAAGTCCAGGCCATGGACCCCTGCCTGCGCAGGGGTCTGCGGA
>JAGQRO010000043.1 GCA_020425315.1 Hyphomonas sp.
GGCCATGACAATCCCAGCCGGGCACGAAATTGGAATCGTAACCCGCCATCTGTTTCGAGCGCACGATGAGGTCTTTCAGGACCTTGGTCAGCGCCGTCCCCATATGGATGTGGCCGTTGGCGTAAGGCGGGCCGTCGTGGAGGATCCATGGCTTCGCGCCGCGGGCCTTCGCATCGGCGCGCAGGCGTTCGTACAGTTTCAGCTCATCCCAGCGGGCGATCCATTGCGGTTCGCGCTGAGGCAGGCCGCCGCGCATCGGGAATTCCGTCGCGGGCAGGAACAGGGTGTCGCGATAATCTCGGTCGGTCAGGGAATCGGTCATGGGTCTTTGGAACGGATGGAATGGGCGTGAAGGGGCTCGAATGGCATATCCCGGCCTGGCCCGGACCCTTCGGAGGGGTCAGCGCGCAGCCGGGCGGCTAATTCGAATGCAAAATATCCGTTGCATGGCCAGCGCCTTAACAGGCGCCGCACGCCCTGTCACTAGGGCGATGGCGGCACATCCGGGCCGGAACCGGACAGCCGCTCCGACACCCGGGCGCACAAGGCCTCGAACACGACCGCATTCTCGCGCAGATTCGCCCAGGTCACCCCATGGTCCAGGATCACATAGCGCGAGACATGCACCGTGTCCGGGTCAGGCTTGTAGACCGATATGGCGCTGTAAGCCCGGTCGATGGCGGCGACATCCTTGTCAGTCAGGGCCGAGCCGAAGGCGGCCATGAACTCGACACCCCGGCAATCGGTCGCCGTCGCATCGGTGCACACCGTATAGATGCCAAGGGTCAGGCCCTCCGGCAGGCGGGCAAAGACGAATGGCGCGCCGGCATCGTTCTGGCCGGCGGCCAGGAATGTGCCGCCGAGATCGTCCACCAGCAGGCGCAGATCGTCCAGCGCAACAGAGGTGACCAGCATGTCCGGCGCGCGCTGCGGCGGGCCGACCAGCTGGGCCTCCGCCATCCCGCCAGCCAGGGCGGCAACGGCACCTATCGAAAGGAGGGCTCGCACGGCAGACCTCACTGTCAGTTCCAGGATGCCCATCCCTGCCAGCGTTCGATGGCAGCAATGTGACACGTTGCGGGCAGGTTATTCGTCGTCCAGGTCACCCCAGAAATCATCCTCCCAGATGTCATCCTCCGGCCAGATGATGTCCCGCACCAGCGGGGCGAGCAACAGCGCGTTGGTCAGGTTCACCTTCAAATTCTCCATCGTCTGGCCGCCATCCAGGATGACATAGCGCAACACGCCCAGCGTATTGCTGTCCTTGTCCAGCCATGCGGTGACGGCGGCATAGGTGAGATTGGCGGTGTTGACCGCTTCCAGCGTCACATCCTCGTCAGCGGTGTAGTGGACCTGGATCATGAAGCCGAGACAGCCTTCCTCGGCATTGTCCTCACAGGCCGAACCGATGACGTGGAAGATCAGGCCGTCTTCGGTCTTGGCCCGGACCGACACATCGCCATAGGTCCCGACGCCGGTGAGCGTGTGCCCTTCGGCCACGACCAGCGCCTTGATGTCCTCAACCGTGACGCTGCGCACCATCCGCGTGTCCTCGGCGAGCGTGGTGTCGGCCGAATACTCCTGGGCAACAGCTTGAAACGAAACAACGGCAAACGCCGCGATGGCAAGTAAGGCACGCATGGCAATTTTCCTTTCCCGTTCCCCATGCCCAGAATGGCGAGATGCGGGCCGGAATGGAAGGCGCTGTCTTACAGAATTTACAGGTTTGCGAGGCGCTGGCGGGCGTTTTTGGCGTCTTCGGTCATCGCATCGACGAGTTCGTCCAGCGTGGCGAATTTCAGTTCCGGCCTGAGGTAGGAAATCACCTGCACTTCCAGCCACTTGCCGTAGAGATCGCCGTCAAAATCGAAAATGTGAGTCTCCAGCAGCGGGTCGCGCACGCCTGTCGTCGGCGTGCGGCCGAAATTGGCGACCCCGTCCAGCCAGTCGCCCTGCCGGTCGATCCGGGCGCGCACGGCATAGACACCATGCTTGGGATGGATCAGCTCGCCGAGATGCAGGTTGGCTGTCGGGAAACCGAGCGAACGTCCGTTCTGCTCGCCGCTCTCGACAATGCCGTCGGCCACCCACCAGCTGCCGAGGATCTCCGCCGCCGCCTCCGGCTCGCCGGCCATCAGGGCCTGCCGGATCGCGGTGGACGAGGCCTTGGCGCCCAGCTTCTCCACCTCTTCCACTATGGTGACGCCGAAACCGAGCGCGCGGCCGAGGCTGGCCAGGCGCTGGGCATGGCCCATCCGCCCGCGCCCGAAGCGGAAATCGAAACCGACCGAGACATGCGCCACGCCAAGGCCCTCGACCAGCACGCTGCGCACGAAGCCCTCATCGGTCATCGCCGCCATCTCGCCATTGAAGGGCAGCTCGAACACGATGTCGGCGCCGGCATTGAGAATGGTCTGGTTGCGCCGCTCCGGCCGGAAGATGCGGAACGGCGGGTCGGACGGGCGGAAATAGGCGCGCGGCGGCGGCTCGAACGTGGCGACGGCGAACCGGCCATGGCCGCCCTTGCGGGCCGCTTCCATCACTTCGCGGTGGCCGGCATGCAGCCCGTCGAAATTGCCGAGCGCAACCGATGCCCCGCGCGCACTGGCGGGCAGGCCCCGGTAGTCGGCATAGATGGCCAATCAGGCCCCCCGGCTGGGCGCGACCACTTCGGCTTCGCCCGTGATCACGCGCTTGCCGTCGACAATGCACTCGATCTTCAGCTTGACGCGGTTGCCGCGGTCGATCTTCTCCGCGATCTCGGCCCGCGCCGTCACCGTGTCGCCGATATAGACCGGGCGGCGGAAGCGCATATTGAGGCCGACGAACACCGCGCCCGGCCCCGGCAGGTTGTTGCCGAGAATGCCGGAGATATAGCTCGCCGTCAGCGCGCCATGGGCGATGCGCTTCTCGAACATGGTCGTGGCAGCATACTCGTCCGACATGTGCAGCGGGTTGAAATCGCCAGAGACCTCGGCAAACCGCTGGATGTCGTCCGCGGTGATGTGGTGCACGGTCTCGTGGGCCATGCCGATTTCGAGGTCTTCGTATTTGTAGCCGGTGAATTCCGTCATGCGGGGGTACTCCGAATCCTGTCGCAAGGGCTCTCGTTACACGCGGGAGCCGCGTCCGTCACCACCTTAAGCCTGTCATCGCCCAGCTGGCCTGTTCCCCGTAGGAGGCGAGCAATTCGATGACTTCGCTGCGGAAATCGGCGCCATGCTCCTTCAGGCCGGTCCCGACATAGAGGCTGTCGAAGCCCTGCAGCCGGGCGCCGCGCACATCCGTGGAGGGGCTGTCGCCGATGCAGAGCACGCGGGACCGGTCCACCGGGGCGCCGGCGATGGCATCGAGATGGGCGAGCGCCGTCTCATAGATCGCCGGATGCGGCTTGCCGGGATAGATCACGCTGCCGCCCAATTCCTCATAGATCTCGGCCAGCGCGCCCGCGCACCAGTAGAGCCGGTTGCCGACACGCACCTGCTTGTCCGGATTGGCGCACAGCATGGGCAGACCCAGGTCCACGCCGGTCTTCAGCTCGTTGCGGTACATTTCCGGATGCTCGTTGGCCTGGTCCTTGAGGCCGATGCACAGCAGCAGCTCGGCCTCTTCCGGCGCCACGAAATCGAGGCCGAGACCTTCATAGAGGTGCTTGTCACGCTCCCAGCTGGAATCGACGCCCATGCGCCAGATCTTCTGGTCGCGGCGGCGCGAGAGTTCCTCCCGGCAGACATCGCCGGACGAGACGCAATCGTCGAACGTGCCGTCCGGCACGCCCAGCGGCGTGAAATAGGACACGACCTGCGCCTTCGGCACCGGCGCATTGGTGATCAGGCAGACATGCCCGCCGCCCTCGCGGAACTGCTTCAGCGCCTCGCATGCCTCGGTGAAGGCGCTGCGGCCATTATGGATCACGCCCCACACATCGCAGAGGATGGCGTCATAGCGGCTGGCAATGTCGGAAAGCCCGTCCGGGAACTGCACTGTCGTCATGGCCCGCGACCTAGGGCGCCCCGCCCGGCCGGTCAATCGCCGTAATGACAGGCCTCGCCCGGCAGCGGGTTGAGGATCCACCACACCGCCGTCGGGATGGACGTGGCGTGGGCGTAGTAACAGCCTTGCACCTGGATGACATGGCCGAGTTCGGTATCGCTCGAATACATCGGGGCGTAGTCGCAGGAGACGAGATTGGCGCCGTATTGGTCCGGCGATCCCGGGCGCACATCGAGCAGGAGATGGTTCGACCCGGTGGCGACGTCCACCCGCTTCACCCCGTCAATCGGCCCGTGGGCCTCGCAGCCCGACGGCACATAAGTGCCGTCCATCAGCTCGATGGAAGGCTCCATTTCCGGCATCATGGTCAGGTCCAGCCAGACCACGCCTTCTTCCATCAGCTGCAATTCCTCGGGCGCCTCGAATTCCACATCGCCGGGAATGGTCGCCTGCACTTTCTGCACGTCCGCCAGTGCCGCGCCGCCGGCACAAAGCGCCGCCAGGATCAGGATGCCTGCACGCATGGCTCGTCCTCCGTCATGACCGGAGGACAGGTAACGCAGCGATTGGGGCGAATTGAAGGAGGCGCGCCTCAGCCGAAATTCGACAGGCGCTGGACCATTTCCTGCGGCGGGGCCGTCTCTTCCATCAGCGAGGCCTTGATCGGGCGCGGCGCGCCGAACACATGGCCCTGGCCGTAGGGGATGTCGTATTCGAGGATCTCGACCACAGAGGCCTCGTCCTCGATCTTCTCGGCGATCATGGTGATGCCATAGCGCGAGAACACGGCGGAGACTTCGTCGCCCTCGACACGGCGATTGATTGAGGACACCGGACGGGCGCCCAGCGGGTCGCGCAGCTGGTCGATCAGGGCATGGCCGTTCATCTTGACGAAGCGCACGCCGGCCGCCTGCAGGCGCGGCAGGTCGAGGCCGAGATCATCGGCATGGTCGATCGAGAAACGGAAGCCGAGCGCCGTCAGCTTGTCCATATTGTCCCGCATCAGGCGCGAGCGCGTCTCGAACTTGTCGGCGCGGATCTCGAAGATCACCGCGCCGGAGAGGTCGCGGTTCTGCGTCATGAAGTCGAGGAAGAAGGGGAAGAAGGCCGAATCTTCCAGCGAGGCTGCGGCGATGTTGCAGAACACGCCGACACGGCGGTCGCGCTCGGCCAGGCGCCGCACGATCTGCACGCAGCGGAACAGCGTGAAATTGTCGATCAGGCCCATCAGATTGGCGCGGCGCGCGGCATCCAGGAATTCGGCCGGAAGGATCAGCGAGCCATCCGGGCGGCGCAGGCGCGTGAAGCCCTCATAGAAAGACACGCGGCGCTGGGGCAGCGACACGATCGGCTGCAGGTGCAGGTCCACCCGGCCATCGCGCAGGGCATCGCGCACATCGCGCAGGATCGCATCCTCGCGCGGGGCGACGACGGGATTGGAGGAAGCCGTGGATTCCGCAAGCTTGGTCTCGAAACTGCGCGACAGGCGGTCGATCAGGGTTTCGAGCTGTTTCATTTCCGAGACGAGCGCATCGCGGCGCTCGGTCAGCTCGTGCTTGACGGTTTCCTCGACGGCTTCGGTGCGCGCTTCGATGACATCCATGCGCCGGCCGGACTCGCGGGTTTCCTTCTCGACCGCATCAAGGCGCTCATCCAGCGCACGGCGCGAGCGGCCCTGGGCGGCCAGCAGGTGGATTTGTCCAAGGATCGCCGTGGTGATGGCGCCGCTGGCGATGGACAGCGGCAGGCCGAGGTCCAGCTGCGACCAGCCGGCATAACCGACGCCCGCGCCGATCGCCATGTACAGCAGGAACAACACAAAGGTCATCGATTAAGCACCCAGCAACAATCCATCAATCTTAACAGATAAGGTCAATTGGTTAACGAATTGCATGGATTTGACGGAATTTGGGCCGAGCAGCAATCCCGTCACACATTGTTGCCCTGAGGCCACAAATTTCCATTCCAGACACCCTCCCGGAGTCGACTATATCGACATCCGGAGCCACCGCCAGTACCCAGCGCGTTCCCCGGTGATCCCCGGTCCGCGGCCATGCAATTGGCCGGAGCGGGGGCGTCTCGGGGGAGACAGGGGCCGTGCCCAGAACGGGTGCGGCCCTGTCCTTTCTCAGGACTCTTCGGGATCCGCTCCCTGTAATATGTAATGCAGGTCAGCCAGAGGCCAGGCGGCCTCGCCCTCGCACGCCAGAACCGCATCGGCCTCGCCGCCGAAGCGCACGGCCTGGTCCATGCCGCAGGGCTGCAACACGGCCCGCGCCCCGCCATAGTCGACCCAGTAGCCGGCCATGCCCGCCGCCGTTTCGAGCTTGGTCACGACCAGATCGCCGGTATCGAACACGACCGTCTTGGCATCGCCCTCGCCCGGCAACAGGCCGAGCAGGGCGGCATCAAACCCGCCCTTCGGCCGGGACTGGACGAAGACCTGTGCATCGGAGAGCTCGAACGCCTTGTTGAGCGCCGCCAGCAGGTCGCGCGTGCCCGACGGGCCGGCGACCGGCAGCGGCGTCTCTCGTCCGGCCGTCCAGGTCGTGTTGCGGACTTCATCCAGCCCTTCGACATGCGCGCCCTGCAGCGAGAACAGCAGGACCGCATCTATATTGGCGGCCATGGCCGGGTCTGCGGCAAGGCTGGCACGAATGCCAGGCGGCGCCCCGGCCAGCAAGCGCTTGCCGCCTGCAGCAATGAACACGCACGGCGCCTCGGCCGTCGAGGGCGCGCAGGGCAGCAGCGCGAAATCGGTCGATTTCAGCTCCGGCGGCGCGGCCGGCGCCTTCGGGCCGCCGCAGGCAGCGGCCAGCAGCAGGACCGACAGGGAAAGCCACACGCGGGTCATGCCGCAGTCTCCCGCATCAGCCGATCACCGTAGTCCCGGGCTCGGGCACGATCCGGTTTTCGATATGGCCGAGCTGGTCGATCTCGATGCGCACCCGGTCGCCGGCTTTCAGCCATTTCGGCGGATCGAACCCCGCCCCGACGCCCGCCGGCGTGCCGGTGTAGATCACATCGCCCGGCTCCAGCGTGAAGGCGGCGGTGAGATGGGCGATCTGGGCCGGGATGTCGTGGATCATGTCGCGCACATGGGCGGACTGGCGCAGCTCGCCATTCACGAAGGTGCGCACTTCAAGGGCGGAGAGGTCGTCGATCTCGTCCAGCGTCACCAGGGCCGGGCCGAACGGGGCATGGGTGTCGAACCCTTTGCCCATGATCATGGTCTGGCTGGCGCGCTGCCAGTCGCGCACCGAATAATCCCCGCCAACGCAGACCCCGGCGACGATCTCGAAGGCCCGCTCGGCCGGCACATGGCGGCCGCGCTTGCCGATCACGACAACCAGTTCGCCTTCATAATCGAGCTGTTCCGATACTTTCGGCAGATGAACATCCGCATACGGATTATTTGCCGCCGTGACCTGCTTGTTGAACCATTTCTGCACTTCCGGCTTCTTCGTATCGACGAAGCTGACGCTCTCGGCGGCATGAGCGGCATAATTGACGCCGATGCCGAGAATTTTCCCCGGCCGCTCGACCGGCGAAAGAAATTCAACTTGCGCGAGCGGGATGGGCGGGCCCGATTCTGCAGCAGTCAGGGCAGCCTCAAACCCGGACGCATCCAGCGGGATGACAAAATCCCCCTCCAGCTTTCCGAATTTTTTCACGCCGGCACAGTTTACGCGGACCAGTCTCATTCGTTACCTCGACGTCACACTAATGACAGAAATGCACACCATCCGGTTCATGTCGCGTTGTGGCGGCCTCTGGCAAGGGCTAGGGATGTGGGTTCACCGGGGAGGTCAGAATGGATCTTGGCGTGCGGGCGCAGGAAAGCTCCCTTAAGATGATTTTTGCGCCGGGGGAACAGTTGCGTATGCCACCCTACCAGCGCAGCTATTCCTGGGGCATCAACGAAGCCAATGAGCTGTTGGGCGACCTCATCGAGTCGACCGAAAGCGGCATGCCGCACTTTGTCGGCGCCATCGTGCTGATCCATGGCGATGAGGGCGGCGTGTTCGAAATCGTCGATGGGCAACAGCGCCTGACGACGCTGACCATCCTGCTGGCCGTGCTGCGCGATCTGGAATCCGACAAGGCCCGCGCCACGATGCTGCACGAGCTGATCGCTGACCAGGCCCGCCCGATGCTGGGCGAGGGCGCGAGCTGGCGCCTGACGCTGAACCATATGGACGGCCCCTTCTTCCGCGAGGCGATCCAGACGCCCGGCGCCACGCGCAACATCGAGAAAGAGCCGGGCGAGAGCGAGAGCCAGCTGCGCATGGTCCGCAATGCCGCCGCTTTCGCCAAGAGAATCAAGGAGATGAGCGATGACGAACGGCGCGCCCTGGCGGATGTGGTCATGAACCAGTGCGCGCTCGTGCGGGTCGTCGTGTCCGACAAGGACCAGGGCTTCAAAGTGTTCCGCGTGCTCAACACGCGCGGCAAGGAACCGGACGCCCACGACATCATCAAGACCGAACTGTTCCAGCGGGCCCGCTTCAACAATGAGGACGCCTCGAAATATTCCGAGCGCTGGGCCGAGCATGAGGCCGCCCTTGGCGGGTCGGCCTTCGACGACCTGCTGCGCCAGATCCGCTCCATCTATGACAAGTCCGGCCGCGGCGAACTCGTCTCGGCCTTCCCCAAGGCGGTGCTGTCCAAGGTGGAGCCGCGCAAATTCCTCGAAGACGTGCTGCCCGGCTATGTCGAGGCCTACCGCCTGATCACCACTGGCGAGGTGGAGGATGGCGAGCATGCAAAGATCATTTCCGACAAGCTGAACCAGATGCGGGCGCTGGAACAGCACAGCTGGCGCGCCCCGGCGCTGAAATTCCTGGTCGAGCGCGGCGTCAACGACCCCACCGCACCGGAATTCTTCACCCAGCTGGAACGCCTGGCCTATGTCATCATGCTGGTGGTGACGGAGCGCGAGCCGCGCAACAAGCGCTTCAACCGGGTGATCGATGTGATGGGCAATGACCGCTCGCTGTTCGGCAAGAGCGGCCCGTTCGCGATCGACCGTTCCGAGAGCCGCAAGACGCGCGAGCGGATGATGGGCCGGTTTGCAACTTTCGGTCAACGCCGGGCCATGGCGCTGCGCCTCAATGCGGCGCTGGAGGGCGGCTCCACCATCCCGCCGGAATCCGATGCGACGGTGGAGCATGTGCTGCCCCGCAACATCCAGGAAGACAGTCACTGGCTGACCGTCTGGCCGGACCCGTCCAAGCGGCGCGAACAGTGCGATACGCTGGGCAATTTCGTCCTGTTGACCAACAAGGTGAACCAGCGCGCCGACCGGCTGGACTTCCGCGCCAAGAAGGACGTCTACTTCAATGGCGGCGGCGGGCTGGACTTTGCGCTCACCCGTGACCTTGAGGAACAGGACGCCTGGACCGCCGATGTGGTGCGCAAGCGCACCGAACGGCTGGTGGAAATCCTCTGTGAGGAGTGGCGCCTCTAGGCCCTCCCGCTTTCCCTGCGGAACCCCTAGCGGCAGCGCGCCGAAGGCCCTAGCCTGCCCGGCAGAAAAACAAGCCAATCTGCAGGGAGCGAAGCCATGAGCCTGTTCGACCTTACCGGCAAAGTCGCCGTCATCACCGGATCCTCACGCGGCATCGGCCGGGCCATTGCCGAGGCCATGGCGGATGCCGGCGCCAAGGTCACCATCTCCTCCCGCAAGCCCGGCCCCTGCCAGGAAGTGGCCGACGCGATCAACGAGAAGCACGGGGACGGCACCGCCATCGCCGTGCCGGCCAATATCTCGTCCAAGGAAGAGCTGCAGGCCATGGTGGACGCCGCCAACAAGGCCTTCGGCAAGATCGACATTGTCTGCTGCAACGCCGCCTCGAACCCCTATTACGGCCCGATGGCCGGAATTGCCGACGAGCAGTTCGAGAAGATCCTGCAGAACAATATCATCTCCAATCACTGGCTGATCCAGATGACCGCCCCGCAGATGCGCGAGCGCAAG
>JAGQRO010000455.1 GCA_020425315.1 Hyphomonas sp.
AGCTCGGTGGAGCCGCCGCCAATGTCGATCACGAGGACGGTCTTGGCCTCGTGGGCCATCAGGTCATGGCAGCCGATGGTGGCGAGGCGCGCCTCTTCCTTGGCATTGATGATCTTGAAGGTGAGGCCGGTTTCCTCATGCACGCGGCGGATGAAGTCCGGCCCGTTCTCGGCCTTGCGGCAGGCCTCGGTGGCGATGCAGCGCACGCGGCCGACGCCATGCTGTTTCAGCTTGCGGCGGATGTTCTTCAGGGCGTCGAGGGCGCGGTCCACGGCGGCGTCGGAGATGCGGCCGGTTTCGTGCAGGCCCTCCCCCAGACGGGCGATCTGGGAATGCGAGTCGACCACGCGAAACGTCTTCTTCCACGGCTCCGCGACGAGGAGACGGCAATTGTTGGTTCCAAGGTCCACGGCCGCATAGAGCGGCCCTGTTCTACGTGTGCGCGATCCGCGCCGGCCGGGCCGACGGGTCGCTGCATTTTTGTCAGCCATGATGTGGCCCAAATTCTGATCTTGAGGCAATGTCTAGCACAGGAGCCGCAAATGACCAGTAGACGAGGCATTCCGGGGGTCCTCTCCCGCCTCTTCGGCCGCCGCAAACGCGCCGATGAGAGCCCGCTTGTGCTGGATCGGCCGCTGGACCGGGACTTCAGCTACAACGCCGTATCGCTGCACGTTGCGAAGTTCCAGATCGGCCAGGTTGTACGCCACCGGCATTTCCCCTTCCGGGGAATCATCTTCGATGTCGATCCGCAGTTCGCCAACACCGAGGAATGGTACGAATCGATTCCGGAGGAAGTGCGCCCCCGCAAGGACCAGCCCTTCTACCATCTCTTCGCGGAGAATGACCGGACCCACTACGTCGCCTATGTGTCCGAACAGAATCTCGTTCCGGACGACAGCACCGTGCCGCTCAGCCATCCGGATATCGGCGACTGGTTCAACCGCACGCCGCGCGGCACCTATGAACTGAAAAAGGGCGTCGCCAACTAGGCTGGCGCGTCAGTCGGCCTTGGCATTTGCGCGGGCGATGGCGGCGGTTGTGGACTGGCCGTCGACCGTGGGCACGATGTGCACCGTGCCGCCGCGGGCAAGCACCGTGTCGGCGCCGATGATCGTGTCGATCGTATAGTCCCCGCCCTTGACCAGCAGGTCCGGCTGCAGCGCCGCGATCAGGTTCGCCGGCGTGTCTTCCTCGAACACGATGACGGCATCCACGGCCGAGAGGCCTGACAGCACCCGCGCGCGGGACTGGGCATCGTTCACCGGCCGTGTGGGCCCTTTCAGTCGCCGCACGGAAGCGTCCGAATTGAGGCCGACGATCAGGCGTCCGCAGCGGGCCTTGGCCTCCTCCAGCACTTTCAGGTGGCCGGGATGGAGAATGTCGAAACAGCCATTGGTGAAGCCCACGGTCAGGCCGGCATCGCGCCAGATGGCGACCTGGCTGAGGGCGGTGTCCAGCGGCACATGGCTGACGCCGCCATTCTCGAGGCCCATTTCGAGGGCGCTGCGCAGTTCGGCGGCGGAGACGGTGGCCGTGCCGGCCTTTCCGACGGCGATACCGGACGCCGCGATGGCAAGGTCTACCGCTTCGCTGATCGTGCCGCCGCCGACGAGGCCGACGGCGAGCGCCGCAATGCTCGTGTCCCCTGCCCCGGAGACGTCATAGACTTCGCGGGCCTTGCCGGCGCGGTGGACGACTTTGCCGCCAGTCGTGGCGTAGGACATGCCCTTGGCCGCGCGAGTGACGACAATGGCCTTGGCCGGCAGAAGGTTGATGGCGGTTTTCAGGGCCGCCGACACGTCCTGGTCGGATTCCGCCGGCACGCCGAAGGCATGGGCGAGTTCGTGGCCGTTGGGCTTCAGCAGGTCGACAGCGCCATAGCGCTTGAAATCGCGGCCCTTGGGATCCGCGATGACCGGGATGCCGTGCGCCGCTCCGGCATTGAGGGCCGCGGCGATCACCTTGTCGGTGATGGCGCCCTTGGCATAGTCCGACAGGA
>JAGQRO010000456.1 GCA_020425315.1 Hyphomonas sp.
GAAGTGTATGGCGAAGCTGCCTCTACTGGCTGCCGATACAGACCCACCTTGGCACATCGATGCCGTCAGGGGGCGGTCACATCATCAAAGCCAGTCTGCGTGCTGCCTAGCTGCAGACTCCAATTGCCCGTTTCAATCGGCGTCCTCGAAGAAAACTGCGGCCGGATAAGGGTTTGCCGGTCCATGGCGAACGCGCTGTTCCACAAAGATCCCTTTCGATCCGAGAAGCCACGCCCGATGAACCTCCGATCCGGCCAGCACTGCCCGAAGCCAACGCGGCATGACCCAGCCAGAATAGCCGGCAAGATAGATGCGATGAAGCAGGGTGATTTTCATGTGCAGGGATCCAGAGAGTTCTCCCGCGGCAGGCAGGGCAGGCGATGGCCTGTCCTATCATTCTGCAAGCTTGCGATGCGCCCATGCCTTCAGTTTCGGGCTAGGCGCCGCATCGGTTGCAGCCCCCGCCATCACCTCTTCCCCAACCTCCGCAGCCGCGCCAACTGCTCCATCATCCGCGCCCCGGCCCCAATCGAAGCCCCCGGCGGCGCAGCTCCCACCCCGCCCGCCGAACCCGGTCGCCCCGGCACGGCCTGCAAGCCGATGAACTGCCGCGCGCGGATTGCGGCATATTCCGCCGCCGTAGCGCCGCCGATGGCGTAGCGGTTGTAGACCTGTTGGCTGCCGGCAAAACCGCGCGCGAAGGCGTAGCTGCCGCCAAGGCCCGCGGACAGAGCCGGCATCATGATATTGCCGGAGATGGTACGGACGATGAAAGGGGTTGCGATGATGAAACCCTTGGCCATCAGTACCAGCATGAAGAACGGGATCAGCGCGCCGATGTTCGAGGCGCTTTCCGGATCGCCCAGTTCGGCCAGAAGGGCGCGCGACACGCCGGTGATGGTGGCGAAGACTCCGGCGATCACGATCGGGTAGAGGGCGAAGGAGATCAGCGCCGACAACCAGCGTGCGAAGTAATCCTTGGTGGCCTCGAAAAGGGTCAGGAAGATCATCACCGGGGCAATGCCGATCAGAAGGGCGATCATCAGCCGCGAGGCGATGACAATGAAGGCGGCCAGCCCGCCGAGGATCGAAAGGAGCAGCACCCCCAATGTGTCGAGCATCGCGCCCACCATCCAGTTCAGTTCCGATCCGGCGGCGTTCAGATAATCGCCGAGCGCAGCGATCAATTGGTCGAATTCTTCAGCGAAAGTGCCGGAGGGCCCGGGCGCGCCGCCGCCGACCGAGGCGATGAGGGCGCCGGCAATGCTGTCGATGCCATTGAGGATCGCGCTTGAGAGAGTGTTGAACTGCACCCAATTGGTTGCGAACATCCCGATGAGGCCAAGTTTCACCGCCAGCCAGAAGGCTGTCCGGCTGTCCATGGCGCGGTATTGGAAGATCATGTTGACGAAAACCAGCGCCACCGCCAGCGTTGCGGCAAGGGCGATCAGGGTGCCGACCGTTGCCGCCACGGCGCCGAACTGGGTCTCCGCCGCGCGATCGAGATATTGGTCGGCGGTTTCCACGAAATAGGCAACAACACTCATGCCCCGCCGCCCTCGCCTACCAGGACCCGGCTGCTTCGCAGATCGGCATGGCGTTCAGCCGCAGCCGGTTCGCTTGCCATCGGTATTCCTCGGTCGCCTCGACAATGTCCTGATAGTCGGCGGCGACGAAACCCTCGAAAAAGACCGCCTCGGCCGCATCCCAGGGTGGATAACGGGTGTCACAGGTGCAGCTTCCGGCATCGAGGATGCGCTGCATGCTTGCCGCACGATAAATCTGCTGGACGAGAAGCCGCTTGTGGGCATCGCGCGGATCGATGCCTTGCATCCATTGTGGCTCTGGCTGATCGGGACAGGCTACAGGCACAATGCCGCGCGCGGGATCAGGGTTTTGTTCCGCGCCTGCGGGCGCTGCCATGCTGACGCCGATTGCCAGCAGAGCGAAGAGCATCGCGCGCCTCATGCGCCGAGCCCTTCGGACGAGGCGGGCGTTTCGCGCTTGAGGAAGGCGGTATAGCCATAATCCCCGGCCTCGGCCGAAATGACTTCCCAGCCCCTGGCGCCGTGTTCGTTCAGGATCCGGCGCATCGTGTCATAGTCGCCGCGCTTCTTTATCTCGAAGAAGAGGATGTCATACTCAAACAGCTTCATCTGCATATCCTCCGTGATGTTCGTTTCCCGGCAGGTAGAACTCGGTGATGCCGCGGCGCCCTTCCTCGCGGCCGGCCTGAATGATGACGTCGATCGAGGCCTCGATGTAGGAGGTCATGTCGCGCCAGGTCATCGGCACCCCGGTCTTCAGCGCAGCGATGGCGAGACGCTGGACGGCGA
>JAGQRO010000457.1 GCA_020425315.1 Hyphomonas sp.
GCCGGTTGATGCCGTCCTTGTAGAGGTCGTCCGGATGGCGGTTGGAGGTTGCCACCATGGTGACGCCGCGCGCGAACAGCTGTTCGAACAGGCGGGCGAGGATCATGGCATCGGCGATCTGTGTCACCTGGAACTCGTCGAAGCAGAGCAGGCTCGCCCCGGCGGCGACCTGTTTGGCGACCGGCGGGATCGGGTCGTCGCCGGCCTCTTTCACGCGCCAGGGGGAGCGACGGCGCTCGGCCTCCGGCATCTTGCGCCAGACGTCCAGCAGGTCCTGGATCTCCGCCATGAATTCATGGAAGTGCACGCGGCGTTTCGCTTCGGTGGGGGCCGCCTCGAAGAACAGATCCATCAGCATGGACTTGCCGCGTCCCACGCCGCCCCAGAGGTAGAGGCCGGTCACCGGTTCGGGCTTTGCGCCAAACCATCCAGTCTTCCGTGGCACGGCGAGGCGGGCGGAAAGGTCGTCCAGCTTTGCGGCGGCGCCGGCCTGCGCGGAATCCTCGGACAGGAGCCCGGCGGCAACCCGCTCGCGGTACTGGCCGAGAACCCTGCCCATCCGCCTCAGCCGAACCGTTCGGCAATCTGCCGCAACAGGTTGGAGAAGGAATCCGGCTTCAGCACCAGGGTCAGGACGAGGCCGGCAATGGCGCCGCCAAGGTGGCCGCCATGGGCGATCACGGCGTTTTCGCGGTGGGAGAGAATGTAGCTGATGATGATGAAGCCGACGCCGAACACGATCGACCACATCGGCAGCACGCCCATGAACAGCAGGGTAGCGAACGGCGCCAGCACGCTGACCGACAGCATCAGGCCGGAAATCGCGCCCGAGGCGCCGACGGCCCGGTAGTCCGGCACATTGCGCTTGTCGGCATACATCCAGGCCGACCCGCCCAGCAGGGAGCCCATATAGAGGATGAAATAGCCGACCGGCCCGAACACGCGCTCCAGCGCCGGGCCGAAGCCGTAGAGCACGTACATGTTGATGAAGAGGTGGAAGAAATCGACATGCAGGAAGCCCGACGTCACCAGCCGGTGCCACTGATTGCCCTCCCGCATCGGCCGGATCCAGAAATTGTTCTGCTCCCGGAAATCAGGCGAGCCGAACGCAATCAGGCTGGCGATGACATTCGCCGCCAGCAGGCAGAATGTGACGGGCGAAGCGATCAAGGCATCCATGCGGCGCGGTTTCCTTTGTCAGTCCGGCAGGAAAAAAGCCGCCCGGAAAGTCTCCGAGCGGCTTAGCAAGGTCTGGCCCCGAAGGGCAAGCTGAAGGTCTCAGGCGGCGCGCACGGCCGGGCGCTGGCCGGCGGCGGCGTCCGGCATCAGGTCCATGAGGAAGTCCTCGAAGGAATCCGGGCGCTGGATGAAGCGGTTGAAGGGCAAATTGGCCTTGAAGACGGCTTCCGGGTGGATATTGGCGCCGCAACGCACGGCCGAGGCCACGACATCGTCGCGGGACTCCATCGAGGAGACGACGGCGATGCGGTATTTGCCCATATTGGCGACGCGCGCGATCGTCATGTCGGGATCCAGCGAATCCGGCAGGCCCAGGTCGAGGACGACCAGGTCAAAACGCTCAAGACGCAGGCGTGCTTCGGCCGCCATCAGCGTCGGCGCCATCACGAGATCGACCTGCACGCGCGAACGCGCAGCCTTGTCGGCAGCGATCGCCAGCATGTCACGGACCGGCTCATGATCCTCAACCCAAAGTACCTTCATAAATCTACCCCAGAGATTGGTTGTTTGCGGGTGATCTTCCTGCCACCGGTCTTGAAGAGAAATTGCCATTTCAGCCTTACGTCTTAGTAAATCGATCCTTTCCGAAGTGTTGAAAATTCAGCGATTTGCGCCGTTTCGGGCAGATTCCGGCCCCCTGCGGCGCCTGCTTCCGCCGCGCAGGCCCATGCCTTATGCTGGAACTTGCCGGATTCCGGAGAGGGCCACAGACAAGATGACCGAAGAAGCGCTTCCCCCGGCGCCCGGAGTGCCGGCCAAATCGGCCTTCCTGGACGTCGAAACCAATGACGACCTGCATATTGTCGATGTGCTGATCGAGGAGCGTTGCCCGAAACTGAGGGCCAATCCCGCCTGGCCACTGATTCGCCCGGTACTGTATTCCCTGCTGGGCTATCGCAAGGCGCGGGCGATGGCGGATGAGGTCGTGAAGCTGACGGGACGCGAATCCTTCGACCGGCTGGCCGACCAGCTCGCCTTCGATATCTCGGTGGACGGCATCGAGCGGATGCCGAAAGAAGGCCGCCTGATCGTGGCGGCGAACCATCCGACGGGCCTCGCCG
>JAGQRO010000458.1 GCA_020425315.1 Hyphomonas sp.
GCTTGCCGGTCTTCTTGTCGTTCACCGCGAAATATTTCTGGTGCGTGCGCATCGACAGCGTGATGACTTCCGGCGGCAGGGTGAGGAAGGCGGGGTCCATATTGCCCAGCACGACGACCGGCCATTCGGCGAGGCCCGTCACTTCTTCCAGGAGGCCTTGATCCTCCACCCAGTCGAGGCCCGCTTTCGCGCACACATCCTGAATGCCCTTCAGGATCACCTCGCGGCGCGCCGCCCGGGTCAGCTTCACATGACCTTTGCCTTCGAGCTGTTTGGCATAATCCTTCCAGCCCGTGACCGTGTACGGCCCCCTGCCATGTACGCGGTGGCCTTCCACCTCGTTTCCGCTGGCGATGCCGTCCAAATCGAACGGCACGACCGCGCCATCCAGCACACAGACGATCCGCTGCAGCGGGCGTACCCAGCGCAGATCGCCAGAGGCCCAGCGCATGGATTTCGGCCAGTGGAACCCGCGGATGATGGCCGGCACGGCTTCGGCGATGATGTCGGTCGCGTCGCGCCCCGGCGTCTCGATTACGGCGACATAGAAGTCGCCCTTCTTCGGATCGGACTGGACAGTAGCCTGCGAGATATCGGTAAGGCCCGCGCCACGCAGGAAGCCTTCTATGGCCTTGTCCGGCGCGCCGACCTTCGGGCCCTTCTTCTCTTCCTTCACGTCGGCCGAGCGCTCCGACAGGCCCTCGATGGAGACCGTCAGGCGGCGCGGGCCGGAACAGGCCGTCAGGCTCTTCCAGCTGAGGCCGGCCTCGCCCAGGGCCTTTTCCAGGGCGCCGGCAAGGTCTGCCTCGGCCTTCGCCTGCATCCGCGCAGGGATTTCCTCGGAAAAGAGTTCAAGCAGCAGCTCAGCCATGGGGGTCCAGCCTGTCAGGAATAAAGCCTGCACGGCTTACAGCGGCCAGTGCGCGGGTCAAGCATTTGGCTGCGGGCCGGGCGGTCAGGGGGCGGGCGTATCGGGCTCGAACTCCAGCTCCCACAGCTGGACGGCCGACCCGGCCTGCAGGGAGGTGATCAGTTCCTTGCCGTCCGGGCTGAACTCGATCCAGTTCGACCCGCCATTGCCGATGCTTTGCACGCGCGCCAGTTCGGCGCCGTTGCGCGCGTCCCAGACCCGGGCGGCAAGATCCCCGGCGGACGTCGCCACCAGTTCGCCATCCGGGCTGAAGGAAACGTTCCAGAGATAGGCGTCATGCCCCGTCAGCTTCAGCGGGGCGTCCTCGCCCTCGCGCCAGATGCGGGCCGTCTTGTCCCAGGAGGCGACCGCGATGGCGGTGCCGTCCTGGCTGTAGGTGGCATAAGTCGCCGGGAAGCCATTATTCTCCACCGTGCGCACCTTCTCGCCGGTCCGCGGATTCCACACCTGCACGAGGCCATCATTGCCGGCCGAGAGGATGTACGATCCGTCCGGGCTGAACCGGGCCGAGCGGACGGCGCCGTCATGCCCGCGGATGACGCGCAGCTGCTCGCCGGTGGCTGCATCCCAGAGGCGGATGGTCTTGTCGGCCCCTGCCGTGACGATCTGGCTGCCGTCCGGGCTGTATTCGGCATAGTTCACGCCGTCCTCATGGCCGCGCAGGACATGCACCGCCTCGCCGCCGACCGTCCGCCAGATCCGCGCGGTGCCGTCATCCGATGCGCTGACGGCGCGTTCCTCGTCGGGGCTGAACCGTACCGTGTTCACGAGGGCCTCATGCCCCTCCAGCACGCTCAGCTCGCCGAACTCCGACGGCGACATGCCGACCACCCAGATGCGCACGGTCCGGTCGTTCGAGGCGCTGGCGGCGAAGCGCCCGCTGGGGCTGTAATCGACGCCGAACACGTCATCCTCATGCCCGTTGAGATCGGCGTACCAGCGCACCTGCTTCAGCCTCATCCGAAGCGCCGCGCAGGGCGGATTGGCGAGCGCGCTGCTGGCCCGCGCCGCAAACTTGCCCTCCGGATACTTCTCGAGATGGTTGCTGTACTTCGTGCAGACGTCGACGCCGGTATAGCCGTCGCTGGAAATGTAGAGCCAGTCCTGCGTTTCCTGGTCCAGCACCGTGCGGACATCGCAACGTTCGGCGAAACAGAAATTCTCGTCGACATCGGAATACACCGCCGGGCGCTGCTCATGCTCGATCGTGCGGGCAAGGTCGCCCACTTCATCGCGCGCCGAATTGACGGCGTACTGCAGCGGCGTCGACGGGTTCCTGAGCTTCGGCAGCAGCGTGCGGGTGAACACCGAATAAGGCGAGGCATCGTCCGGCCCGAGACGGTCCAGCGCCTTCTGCAGCGCGCCCGCCGCATAAACGATCATCGTGCCCGGCACGACATCCTGGCGCACCATGCCGCGCGTCACAGAGCGTGTGCCTGTGCTGAACGGATTGTCCCGGCAGGCATCGATGATGGCGAACAGCACGCCCGGCCGCCGCGCGCGGATTTCCGCCAGAACTTCATTCAGCAGCGACACCGTCTGGTGTTTCAGGGCGAACTCGGAGCCCTCCAGCGGCGCGTCCTTCAGGGCGAGGAAATTGTCCGCCCCGTCAGACCAGCCATGGCCGGAAAAGATGAATGCCACTTCGTCGCCCGGCGAAATCGACTTCAGGAACCCGTCCAGCGCTTCGAGGAATTCGACCGTCTTCACGTCGGTCACCAGCGTCACCTCGAAGCCGAGATTGTCGCGGAACACGTCGGCATAGCCATTGGCGTCGCCGGTCGTTTTCTGCAGGTCCGGCAGCTCGTCATAGTCGCCGACGCCGACAATCAGCGCACGCTTCGTCTGTGCCCCCGCCGACAGGGCAAGGCACAGCGATACCAGCAGAAGGCAGAGCGTTCGGAACATCGGCGGGACTCCCTCGTCAGGCGAAGGTTACCGTGATGCCCGCCCCGGGCCAAGGCCGGGAAACCGCGCTGCCGTCAGAGGCGCTTGTGGCTGCCGTCGCAGAGCGGGCTGTTGCCGGTGCGTTTGCAGGCGCAGAGCCACACCGTGCCGGTTTTCGGCGCTTCCCAGCCCTGGGGCGTGAATTCGGTGCCCTTGTGGCTGCCATCGCAGAAGGGCTGGGACTTGGAGCGGCCGCAGGCGCACCACCAGTACATCTTGCCCTCTTCCACTTCCACGCCGACAGGCTCGCGCCCGCCGATCATCGGTTCTTCGGCCATCGGATATCCTCCCTGCTCACGCCTCCCTGCGGGAAGCTCAGGCAGGAACCTTACGGCACCGGGCTGTCATGGAACAGGGCGCGGATATTGCTCGTGTCGGCATTCGGCGCAAGGTCCAGCATCGCGCGGGTCGTGTAGGCGCCGCGTGTACGGCCATCTTCCCGGTAGCGCCAGTCGGCGATCTGGCCCGGCAGGAAGGCAATTACGGTGCCCGATTTCAGGCCATCGTCGATCTCATGGTCTTCCGGAACCGTCCCTTCGAGGCGGCCTTCGCGTTCCTTGATATCCACCAGCCAGACATATTCGGCGTCATAGCGTTTCGACTGTGTCACCACGTTGAGGGCAAAATTGGAATATGCTCCGTCCCCGGACCGGTAGGCATCCCAGAAGACCGGCAGCGTCTGGCGCGCCTCTTCCACCGCCGTCTTCATGCTCTGGTATTTGTAAAGCGGCGGCGGGCCCGGTTCCGGCTTCGTCTCGGCGCCGCAGGCGGCCAGGGCGAACATCATCAGGGCAAGGCCAATCCGTTTCATCGCAATCCTCATTTCTCAGGCAGGGCGTCGACCACGGCGGGGTCGGCAAAGGGCGGCAGGGTCTGATCCTTCAGGCTGGCGCGCAGCGCAGCGCCCTCCTCCCCGCCCAGCAGGTCTGCAAAGACGCGGACGGTGAAGCCGCCATAATCCTTGCGGCCATTTCCGGTGATGGTCCAGTCGGACACGTCACGTGTGTAGACGGTCACCACATCGCCGCGCTTCACGCCTTCGGGCAAGTAGAGCGGCTCATTGTTCAGCGTTCCGGTGATCCGGTCGCCTTCATGGGAGAGATCCGCCAGCCAGATATGCTCCAGCGTGCCAGTGGTCGTTTCAAACCCCGCCTTGATGCTGAAGGCGTCGGCCTTTTCCGGATAGGTATCGAAGAGGCTCCAGAACACCGGCAGGGTGCGGCGGGCTTCGGCCATGGCCGCATTCATGGCGGCGTTTTCCTCTTCCACGCCCAGAACCGGCTCGGCTCCGTCGACATTCATCTGGATGACGTCGCTGCCCTGCGCGGCGGCCGGCAGGCTCGCAAATGCAAACCCTGTCAGGAGGATCAGCAGGCTGACAAAGTTCCGGAACCGCATGTCACCCTCCTGTATGGCGCCCGCCTCAGCCGGCCCGTTCTTCTTCCTGCCCGGCCCATTGTTCGGCCGCGCCGCGGGCGAGGTCGCGCACGCGGGCGATATAGGCCTGGCGTTCGGTCGGGCTGATCGCGCCGCGGGCATCGATCAGGTTGAAGGTGTGGGATGCCTTCAGCGCATAATCGTAAGCCGGCAGCGGCTTGCCCGCCGCGCGCAGGGCATTCGACTGGGTCTCGCAATCGGCAAACCAGCGCTTCAGCATCTCGACATCGGAGAATTCGAAATTGAAGGCCGACTGCTGGCGCTCGTTCTCGAGGAACACGTCGCCATAGGTCAGCGGAACGTCCGAGTCCGGATCATTGAA
>JAGQRO010000459.1 GCA_020425315.1 Hyphomonas sp.
GCCGGCCGGCCAAATCACCACGAGAAGCGCATGTAGCGCCGGACCGGGCCGGGGGCAAGAGGCGGGCGCGCCTGCCGAAGCGCGCCCGCCGGATATTGCGCTACACCAGAGCGGCGAGGCCGTTCAGCTTCTTCAGGCTGGCCGCGTCGAACTCCACCGTGCCGGCGGCGATATTGTCGCGCAAGTGGGCGCGCTTCGATGTGCCGGGGATGAGCAGCATGTTGGGGCTACGCTGCAACAGCCAGGCGAGCGCGACGGTCTGCACCGACCTGCCAAGGTCCCGCGCCACGTCGCTGAGGCCCTCCGAATGGATCGGCGCAAAGCCGCCGAGCGGGAAATAGGGCACATAGGGGATGCCTTCTTCGGCCAGCGCATCGATCATCGCATCATCCTCGCGATGGACGAGGTTGTAATGGTTCTGCACGCAGACCACGGGGGCGATGGCCTGCGCGGCACGCAACTGCTCCATCGAAACCGTGCTGACACCGATATGGCCGATCAGGCCGTCATCCTTCAGGCGGCGCATGACTTTCATCGGTGCCACGATATCCTCGCCCGCATGGCCCATGCGCAAATTGACGATAGGCACCTGGTCGATGGAGAGGCGTTCCAAATTGTCGAGCACCGACTGGCGCAGGAAATCCGCCGAAAGATCGTGAATCCAGGCGCCCTTGTCGTCCCGCTTGGCGCCGACCTTGGACACGAAGACCAGATCGTCCGGATAGGGATGAAGCGTCTCGCGCAGGATGCGGTTGACGACGTGGGGACCGTAGAAATCGCTGGTGTCGATATGGTCGACGCCGAGGGCGATGGCCTCTTTCAGCACGGCGGCGCATTCAGCCGGGTCGGCCGGCTCGCCGAACACGCCGGGGCCGGCCAGCTGCATGGCGCCGAAGCCGATACGGTTCACGGTGAGGCCGGTGCCGGGGAATGTGTAGCGGCCAGCGGCGGAGGCGGGGGTCGGTTGCGTCATGGGAGGTCTCCTTTGAGGCGCACCCTAGCCGTTCGGGTAGAATTGATAATGCGGCCAATTCCGAATAAGGTGTTCGGAATGCCGAACAATCATTCGCTGCCCCAGCTGGACGATCTCTCCGTCTTCCTTGCCGTCTCACGCGCCGGCGGTTTCCGCAAGGCGGCCCGCTGGCTGAGCCTGTCGCCCTCCACGGTCAGCGAGACGATCACAAGGCTGGAGGCGCGCCTCGGCGTGCCCCTGTTCAACCGCACGACCCGCAGCGTGCAGCTGACCGAGGCCGGCCGCGCCCTTGCCGAACGGCTGGAACCGGTGATGGCGGAGGCGCGCGCCGCCATTGACGATGCGGCCAGCTCGCAAGGCATTGTGCGCGGGCGCCTCAAGCTGAATGTGCCGGGCGCGGTGATGGTGGATATCCTGCCGCCGCTGATCGACAGTTTCCTGCGTACCCATCCCGAAGTTCAGGTGGAAATCCTTGTCGAGGACAGCCTGGTCGACATCATCGCCAAGGGCTGCGACGCCGGCATCCGCTATGGCGAGCACCTGGCGCAGGACATGATCGCTGTGCCGATCGGCCCGCGCACTCAGCAGGCCGCCTTCGCCGCTTCGCCGGCCTACATCGCGGCGCGCGGCATGCCGAAAGTGCCCAAAGACCTGCTGGCCCACAGCTGCATCCGCCAGCGTTTCACCAGCGGGCATCTCATCGAATGGGAAGTAGAAAGGGACGGCACCGCGAAGCGCATCGACCCGCCCGCGCGGCTCATCCTCGGCACCGGTTCGCCCGCCACCGCGCTCGGCCATGCCGTGGCCGGGCATGGCATCATCCAGACTTTCCGCAACTGGCTGGACCCGTACTTTGGGGACGGCTCACTGGTTCCGGTCCTGACGGACTGGTGGCCCGAATTCTCCGGCCCGCAGCTTTACTTCCCGCGCCGGTTCTCGCCCGCACCGCTGCGCGCCTTCCTCGACCATCTCGCCACCGAGCGAAAGGACAAAGCCGCCTAGTGCGCCGTCGGGCAAGGCGCCGGATACGGACCTTTGCGTAGGTCGCGGCCGGGCCTAGGCTGCTAGTCTGAAAAGAAAAATCGCGCCCCAGTGCGCGAACCAAAAGGGGGAGAAAATGGACGAGGCACCGCAAGAGGCGGCGACGACCCGCCTGCCGGACGTCAACACGATCACCATCGGCGCGCCGTTCGGCTGGATCGCCGGGGCCTGGCGCGATTTCCTGAAGGCGCCGGGGCCGTGCCTGATCTATGGCGCCATCATGGTTGTGGCGAGCGTCGGCCTGACCGCCCTGCTCTATCACCTTGCCGCAATCCGCTGGCTGTTCGTGGCGGCGGCGGGCTTCATGCTGGTCGCCCCGATGCTGGCCATGGGCCTCTACCAGACCGGCCGGATGCTGGAGCGCGGGGAAAAGCCGCGCATCGGCGACATCCTCTTCGTGCGCAAGGCCATGCGGCAGGACGTGATGATTCTCGGCCTTGCGCTGTTTCTGGTCTATTCGGTCTGGGTGGAGATGGCGCATCTCGTCTATGGTCTGTCCACGCACAAATTTCACAAGACCGTGCCGGACTTCGTGAACTTCATGCTGAACGATCCGGAGGGCCATACAATGGTGATGACCGGCACAGCGATTGGCGGGCTGATTGCCTTCCTCGCCTTCACGGTCGTCGCGGTGGCCGCGCCCATGCTGCTGAACGAGAAGGGCAATGTCTTCGTCGCGGCGATCACCAGCTTTCGCGCGGTGGCGGCGAATTTCATTCCCATGCTGGTCTGGGCGATGCTGATCGTGGCGCTGACCGTTCTGGGCATCGCGACGGGTTTTCTCGGCCTCGTCATCACCTTCCCGCTGATCGGCCTCGCCAGCTGGCGCGCCTACCGGGACCTTGTGCCGTCTTCGGCGGGGGACGTCACCGCCTAGCCCAGCGGGTGCACATAGCGCGGCAGCATGCGGCCGGGGATGGAGAGCGATTCCGACTCGCCCGCGCGCACGGCGCCCATCTGCTCGTAAAAGGGCGCGGCATCGGGATCGGCATCGATGATCAGGCGTTTGGCGCCATTGTCGCGCGCGATGCGGCAGGCCCAGACATAGAGATTGTAGCCTGTCCCCTCCCCGATCCGCTTCGGCTCGACGAAGAGTTTTTCGAGGATGGCGTCCTCGCCTTCTTTCGAGACTTCCACGACGCCGGCAATGCCGCGCTTGTCCTCGGCCACCATGATGGCGTGCTGGTCGAGATCCTTCTTGCGGATCGTCAGCTCACGTTTGAACGCCTGAAGCATATCCTCGGGATAGCCCCAATGTGCCTTCGAGCGCAGGCAGAGCGAGGAGAGCTTGCGGAGTTCGGACGGTTTCGGTTCGCGCAGGATCATGTCAGTCTCCTGTCAAATTGGGCGGGCGTTTTTCCTTGAACGCCATCACCGCTTCGCGCCGGTCATCCAGGTAATTCGACACGCTCTCCCAGCCGATGCTGGCATCCATCATCTGTGCGGCGAGCGCGCGGAGCGGAATGTTGGCGGCAGTCTTGGTCCAGCGCACGGCCCATTTCGGATTGGCGAGCAGCTTGCCCACCATCTCGTCCACTTTCGCGTCGAGCTCGGCGGCGGGCACGGCATAATTGATGAGACCAAGGCCGACCGCCTCCTTGGCGGTGAGCAGGTCGCCCGTCATCAGCAATTCCTTCGCCTTGGCGAAGCCAATGAGCTGCGGCCAGATCAGCGCGCCGCCATCGCCCGCGACAAGGCCCACCTTCACATGCGGATCGCCGATCTTGGCGGTCTCGTCCGCGATGATGATGTCGCAGAGGAGCGCAATGGTTGCCCCGAGCCCGGCGGCGGCGCCGTTCATGCGGCAGATTATGGGCTTTTCCATCTGCAGCAGGGTGACGACGATCTGTTTCGCGTCCCAGCCGATGGCGCGGAAGCGTTCGGGGCGTTCAATCTGTTCCTCGAACCAGTCGAAATCGCCGCCGGCGCAGAAGGCGCGGCCCCTGGCGGAGAGAATGATGATGTCGCTTTCCGAATCGCGCTGCAGGCAGTTGAAGACGAGGGCGAGTTCGGTGTGCATCTGCTCGTCGACACCGTTCACCGGGTGGTCCGATGTGATGTAGGCCGTCAGCACACGGTCCTTCCGCTCGAAGGTGAAGCGCTGCCACTTGTCCTGCGTGATGTCGTAGTCCGTGCTCACAATACTCTCCTTGAGGGCAGCTCACCCTGAGCGAAGTCGAAGGGCGAGGTGCCCGGCCGCGCTCGTGCTTCGACTTCGCTCAGCATGAGCGCTACTCCTCTCCAACTTTCACCACGCGCCGCCCGAAATTCTCGCCTTTGAACAGGCCGCAGAAAGCCTCCGGCATGGCGGCGATGCCGTCGAATCGCTCTTCCTTTGCCTTCAGGCGGCCGCTGGCCAGCATGGCAGCCATCTCGCCGAGCGCTTCGGGAAAGCCTTTCATGAAATCGAACACGACAAGGCCCTGCATATTGATGCGGTGCGTGATGAAGGGCGCGGTGTGGCGGATGCCGGCGCGCGCTTCTGGCGCCACATTATAGTCCGCGACCTGCCCCGAGACGCAGATGCGCCCGTGCATGCTCATCAGCGGCAGGACGCGGTCCACCATCGCATTGCCGACATTGTCGAAGAGGACATCGACGCCGCATTGCATCGCTTCATGGATGGCGGCAGTGAGGTCGCCGGTTGTCTTGTAGTTGAGGGCAGCATCGAAGCCGGCTTCCTCCGTCAACCAGCGGCATTTCTCGTCCGAGCCCGCGATACCAACAACGCGCGCGGCGCCCCAGGCTTTCGCGAGTTGCCCCGCCGTTGCGCCGACCGGGCCGGCGGCGGAGGTGACGAGCACGCAGTCGCCCGCCTTGAAGCGCGCGGTTTCCTTGAGGCCGAACCAGGCCGTCAGCCCCGGCACGCCGAGCACGCCGATCCAGGCCGACAGCGGCACCAGCGCCTCCGGAACCTTGCCGAGAAAGCCGCGCCCCGACTGGATGGAATGCGTGCGCCAGCCGGCGGCGCAGAAGACTTTCGTGCCGACCGGGTAATCAGGATGCTCGCTCGCCTCCACCACGCCGACGCTGAACCCGTCCACCGGCTTTCCGAGCGGCAGGGCGGCGGCATAGGAATCCCCGCCGGAAAGGCGCGAGCGCGTGCCGGGGTCGACCGAGTTCCAGACATGGCGCAGCCGGAACTGGCCCTCCTTCGGCTCCGGCAGGGGCAGCGTCTCGACGGCAAAATCCTCCGGCACGGGCGGGCCGTCGCAATGCCTTGCCAGCACGATCTGCTGCATCTCTGCCATGTGCGGCCCTCCCTTGGCCTTTGCCGCCACACTAGCGCGCCCGTCGGCCCTGTCACTTCCCCGAAGTGCCCTTCCCTCGGGCGAGGGCTTGCCGGGCGCGCCGCTCTCCCCTTCTGTTGCCGCAGGAGGAACCGCCCATGACCCAGCCCATCCGCACCCGCGTCACAGACATGCTCGGCATCGAGAAGCCGATCATCCAGGCCGCCATGGGCTGGATCGCCCGCGCGCCGCTTTCCTCGGCCGTGTCGAATGCCGGCGGCATGGGCATCATCGAAACCTCGTCCGGCGAACTCGACGCGATCCGCGAAGAGATCAAAAAGATGAAGACGCTGACGGACAAGCCCTTCGGCGTGAACGTGGCGCAGGCCTTCGTGCGCGATCCCGGCATTGTCGACTTCATCATCGACCAGGGGATCAAGTTCGTGACCACATCCGCCGGCGACCCGATGAAATACACCGCCATGCTGAAGGAGGCGGGCCTCACCGTGTTCCATGTCGTGCCTTCCCTCTCCGGCGCGATGCGCGCGATCGAGGCGGGCGTCGATGGCCTGATCGTGGAGGGCGGCGAAG
>JAGQRO010000460.1 GCA_020425315.1 Hyphomonas sp.
GAATAGTCGAACTCGCAGGCCTGCCCGATGATGATCGGGCCGGCGCCGATAACGAGGATGGAGCTGATATCAGTGCGCTTCGGCATGGGCTCCGTAACTCCTCGCGGCAAACGGCTGCGTCATAGCAGAGTCGGGGGGAGGGGCAAGCACTGCAGGCGCAAAAGGATCAGGTTGCGGGAATGTTTCTGCAGGCGCACGATGCCGCAGTCAGGGAGGACGCCATCATGATTCGATCCATCGCCATCGCCGCGCTCGCGCTCGGAACCGCCGCCTGTGTCAGCATCGACACGACCGAAGTGGCGCCCGCACCGGCCCCGGCCGTGACTGCAGAGGCGCCCACGCCGGTCAACCTCATCATCATCTACTCCCTGCAGGAGGGCGTCACGCCGGCCGATTTCGAGGAATGGGTCGCCACCCGCGACCATCCCACCATGCGCGCGCTGAGCCGGGTGAAGGATTTCCAGACCTATCGGGCCGACGGCCTGCTGACGGGCGAGGGCACGCCCTCGGTCGCCTATATCGAGACCTTCGCCATCAATGACCTCGCCGGCTTCGGCTCCGAGGACATGGCCAGCGAGGCCGTGCAGGCGATCACCTCGGAATTTGCGGGGTTTGCCGAGGCGCCGGAATTCATCCTCGTCACGCCGGTCGACTAGGGCGCCGCCTCAGCGGATCAGGCGTGCCTGCCGGGCCGGCTTGATGCGCATCGGCACATCGGTTTCCGACGGGTCGAACTCGATCTTCAGGCCGCCGGAATCGCCCATGTCGATGGCGTTCGCCACGATTTGCAGCAGGGGGGAGGCCTGGTCGGCAGCGCCGCTGCCGGTAATCGAGAAATTCTGTTCCGGCAGGTAGACCGTGCCGATCATCGAGACCTTGCCACTGCCGGTCAGGCGCGACCGCGGCGTCTTGTTGTTCGGAATGTCTGCCGGGTCGGAGATCAGGGCAAAGCCCGCCGTGGCGTCTTCTTCGGGCGCAGACAGTGTCAGGCGGGCCCGGTCGGCGACGCTGAAGGTAGCCTTCTCGCCGTGCAGGATGATGGTGACGCCTTCGCCCGTCAGCGTTGCCTTGCGGCGCACGATCAGCGGGGCATCCACGATGTGGTAGACGCCGGGCAACATGCGGACATGGCCCTTATAGACGTCGAGCCCGGCATAGGTGCCGGGGCTCAGCGTGTCGGTCACGCCGGAGAAGTAGTGATCGTCGCCGTAGAGGTCGCCCGGCAGATTGTCGATAATGCCGAGGATCTGCGCGATCTCGAGAATATTGAGGCCCTTGGCGGCCCCCTTCTTGAACGTGCCGTTCTCATCCAGCCATTTGCTTTCGCCCGCCGCCAGCGCGTCGAACACGCCCTCTGCCAGCGAAGTGCCGGCCGGGCTGGAAAGCGGTTCGCCGTCGATAAGTGCGTCCCGGAGGTCGGCAATGGCGGAGTCGAGACCGGCATCTCCGACGGCCTTGTTGATCATGTTCGCCAGCGCAACCTTGCTGGCGGTGACCTGGGTGGCGGCATAGGTCAGGACGGCAACAACCGGCTTGCCGGGCGCTGACGGGATATCCATCCCTTCCAGCGGGTCCGGGATGGCGTCGCAGCTTTCCGTGGGACGGGGGCTGATCTGGGTGCCGCCGGTCACCGGGGCGCGGCCGACTGCGCAGAAGGCCTGCGCTTTGGCGTCGCCACCGGAGAAGTTCATCGAGCGCTGGCTGGTCGAGTTGGACCAGATGACGCAATTGTTCGCCGTCAGGCTGGCCGAGCCGTCGGTCGAGAAGCCCGGTCCGGACTTCTCAAGGCTCAGCACGCACAACGGAAAGCCCCAGGTGGCGGTGGCGGCCGCGGTGCGGGTCAGCGCCACATTGGCGTTCCGGCCCAGTACCGAGGCGGCGACATTGGCTGGCTGGAAGGCCAGGGAGACCTCGATTTCGGTATGCTGGCCATAGGCGTCCTCGGACACGGCGGCGACGTCGAAATCCGTCAGGGCGTATTCGGCATTGCCGGCCGCGGTGACCTTGGCGGCGATTTCGGCTTCCTTCAGGCGGTCTGCGGCGCGCGGCTGGTCGGTCGCCACGAAGGCGGTCGCGCCGGCCAGCGCTGCAGAGTCTGCTGCGTTCTGCAGATTGCTGGCGGCCTTGCTGTCGAGCCCGAGGGCGATTGCGGCGAAGCCGAGCGCCGCCAGGGCCACCAATGTGAACGCAAACATGGGAAGGGTTGACCCGTCTTCCTCATGGAAACGGGACCACAGGGAATCCATAGGAGACCGTGGCGCTGCCATAGGGGGGTGTGTAACGGAAAATACGTTACAGACTTGCTAAACGCCCGTTGAAATTTCAGGAATTTCTGTGATTTCTACTTTAGGGGGTAATCATACCACATGGTCGGCGACGAAGGGATTGTCGATCCGTTCCTGGCCGAAGGTGGACATCGGGCCGTGGCCCGGCACGAACCGCATGTCGCCGCCCAGCGGCCACAGCTTCTGGACGATGGAATCGATCAGCTGGGCATGGTTGCCGCGCGGGAAATCCGTGCGCCCGATGGAGCCGCGGAACAGCACGTCGCCGACAAAGGCCAGATGGCCCTCTTTCGAATAGATCACGACGTGTCCCGGCGTGTGACCCGGCGTGTGCACGACATGGAAGGGGTGGCCGGACAGGTCCAGCACGTCGCCATCCTTGAGGTAGCGGTCGGGCTTCACATTCTTGCCGTCCTTGATGCCGTATTTGGCGCCCTGCGCCTCGATCTCGTCCAGCAGCCACTGGTCGTCATGGTGCGGCCCGATGATCGGACAGCCGGTGCGCTCGGACACCGCTGTCGCCGCGCCGGCATGGTCGAGATGCCCGTGCGTCAACCAGACGGCGACAATCTTGACGCCAAAGTGCTCGGCCGCCGCCATCAGCCGGTCGACCTCGCCGCCCGGATCGACGAACACGCCTTCCATTGTGTCGGTGGCCCAGATCAGGGACGTGTTCTGCTGCAGCGGGGTTACCGGGATGATGCGGATATCCAGCTGGTGCTTGTGCGGGTGCGGGGGCGTTTCGGTCATGCCCGCAACATAGTTGCTGGCCGGGCCATGGGAAGTCTCCGAAGCGCTTTTCCTGCGCCGGTCCCTCGGTTAACACTTGGGCCGAGCAGACCGGCCGGAGATTGCCCATGCGCATGCCACAGACCTTTGGACGACGCGGCGGCGGGGGCAGCTTCCTGCGCGGGCGCCTGACGATCCTGCTCATCGCGGCCGTGGGCCTCTTCCTCTACTGGCAGATGAACCAGAAGCCGGCGCCGTTTTCCGGGCGCAGCCAGCTCAACACCATCCCCATCCAGCAGGAAGTCGAGCTTGGCCAGCAATCCTATCTCCAGATCCTCGGCCAGGAGCAGGGGCAGGGGAACGAAGTCCTGTGCGCCCGCGACATGTGCACCGGCACCGAAGCGGAGCTGACCTCCCGGGTGCGCGAGATCGGCGCCCGCCTGCAGGCCGCCGCCATCGAATTGGAACAGGATCTGTTGGCGGAGGGCTATAATTTCACCCCCGTCGCCGACACGTTCGACTGGACCTATTATGTCGTCGACTCCAAGACGCCGAACGCCTTCTGCCTGCCGGGCGGCTATGTCGCCGTCTATACCGGCATTCTCGACATCACCGGGAACTATGATGGCGAAGTCTCGATGGCCGACATCGCAGACCCCGACAAGCTGGCCGTCGTCATGGGCCACGAGATCGGCCATGCGCTCGCCCATCATGGCGCCGAGCGGATGAGCCAGGCCAAGGTTGTGCAGATCGGCCAGGTGGCGGTCGGCGTCGGCTTCGGCGACATGGATGCCGGGCAGCAGCGCGCGATCATGCAGGCCTTCGGCATCGCCGCGCAGGGCGGCATGCTGAAATTCTCCCGCAAGCACGAGACCGAAGCCGACAAGATCGGCCTCGATCTCTTGGTGCGCGCCTGTTACGACCCCCGCGAAGCGCCGGAACTGTGGCAGCGCATGGGCGAGATCGGCGGCGGCCAGCGCCCGCCCGAATGGATGAGCACCCACCCGGCCAGCGAGACGCGCGCGGAAAACTTCCGCCGCTGGATGCCGGACGCCATCGCAGCCTATGAGCGCAATTGCGGCCCGCTGCCCTGATCCGGGTCCGGTTCTGATTGCGCGGGGCAGGGGCATTGCCTAGTCTTGGCCTGAACAGGAGCAAGGAGCGTCCCGATGAAGTTTTCCCATGCCTCGATGGCCATTGCCGGTCTTGCTGGCCTCGCCCTGCTGGGCGCCTGCAACAAGGCGGCGGCCCCGGCCGCGTCCGACAGCACCGGGGAGGTCGCCGCGACCCCACCGGAAGAGGCCGCCGCACCGGTCGAGGCATTGCTCGCCAATGGCCTGACGGCAGAGGCGACCGTGGAGCTGCGCCAGACGCATCTCAAAGCCGTCGGCAAGGCGTTCAAGACGATCTACGAACAGTCCAATGCCGGCTCGCCGGACATGGCCGCCATCCAGGCCGC
>JAGQRO010000044.1 GCA_020425315.1 Hyphomonas sp.
CCTACCGGATGCTGTTCGGCCACCGCCCGCACATCCTGAAACCGGCCGACAATGTGCTGGTCTGGGGTGCCTCGGGCGGCCTCGGCAGCTTTGCCGTGCAGCTCTGCGCCGTGACCGGGGCCCATGCCATCGGCGTTGTCTCCTCGGACGACAAGTTCGACCATGTCCTGTCGCTGGGCGCCAAGGGCGTGCTGAACCGCAAGGATTTCAATTGCTGGGGCCAGCTGCCGAAGGTCAACGGGCCGGAATTCGGCGACTACATGAAAGAGAGCCGCAAGTTCGGCAAGGCGATCTGGGAGATCACCGGCAAGAAGGATGTCGACATCGTGTTCGAACATCCCGGCGAATCCACCTTCCCTGTCTCGGTCTTCGTGGTGAAGCGCGGCGGGATGGTGGTGATCTGCGCCGGCACGACGGGCTTCAACCTGACCATGGATGCGCGCTTCCTGTGGATGCGCCAGAAACGCGTGCAGGGCAGCCACTTTGCCAACCTGAAACAGGCCTCCGCCGCCAACCAGCTGGTCGTCGACCGGCGGATCGACCCCGGTATGTCGGAAGTCTTTCCGTGGGCGGACATTCCGCTCTCGCACGACAAGATGCTGGACAACAAGCACCTGCCCGGCAACATGGCCGTGCTGGTCACCTCGCCGAAACCGGGCCTGCGCACGGTGGAGGACGTTCTGGCGGTCAACGGCCAGGGCGGCTGATCCATGCTCACACGCGATTTCGCGGATGAGTTCGCGAATGACTGGCTGGCCGCCTGGAACGACCGGGATATCGACCGGATCCTGTCGCACTATGCCGATCATGTCGTGTTTCACAGCCCGCGCATCGCCCTCGTCATGGGCGATGGCGCGGCGTCGGTGACCGGCAAGGCGGCGCTGCGCGACTACTGGACGAAAGCCCTGTCCATGGCGCGCCAGCTGTTCTTCACGCTGGACGATGTTCTGGTCGGCTCGGACGCCCTGACCATCCTCTACACCAATCACCGGGAAGAGCGCGTGGCGGAGACCTTCATCTTCGACGGGCATGGGGAAGTCGTCCGTTCCATCGCAGCCTATCGGTAGGATTTGACCGTCCCGCTTCGATTCCTGCGCCTTTCGGGTTAGGAAGACGGACGAATCGGGGGACCGGAATGCTCGACTATCTGACACGGACTGACGGTTCGCCGCTCGCCTATCTCGCCAAGGCGTGGGGCACGGTGGTGGCCGGCACGATCGTCATGATCCTTGCGGCGTCCCTGTTCCTTCACGATCCCCCGCCCAGCGAGGATGAGGCGGCCGATGGGGCTGTCACGTTCATCCTGCTGGTCGTCTGGCCGATTATCGCGACGGGCCTTGTGTTCGCCGCGGTCAGCGTCGCGCGCCGGTTCGCGCCTACCTATTGGCATGCAGCGGCCGGCTCGGCGCTCGTCTTTGCACTGATTTTCGGGATGCTGGGCGGGCCGATTGTCGGCGTGGTCTATGCCTGGCCGTTCTTTGTCTATTGCGTGACGTTCCTGGCCTGGCAGCTGAAATCCACCCTGCACGCCTGGGTGATGACGACGGCGCTGCACGCCGCCGTGAACCTGATCCCGGTGCTCTTCCTCTAAGGCCCTAGCGCCCCTCGAACGGATCGCGCATGAGGATGACGTCCTCGCGTTCCGGGCTGGTGGAGACCAGCGCGCAGGGCTTGCCGACGAGTTCTTCGAGGCGGCGGACATATTTCACCGCTTCAGCCGGAAGGTCCGCCCACGACCGGGCGCCGGCCGTCGAGCCCTGCCAGCCCTGCATGGTCTCATAGACCGGCTCGACCGCGGCCTGATCGGTGAGGCCGGCGGGGTAATAGTCGATCTCTTCCCCGTTCAGGCGGTAGGCGACGCAGACCTTGATCTCGTCGAACCCGTCCAGCACGTCGAGCTTCGTCAGGGCAAGGCCGGTGACGCCCGAGGTCGCGCAGGCCTGGCGCACCATGACGCTGTCGAACCAGCCGCAGCGGCGCGCGCGGCCCGTATTGACGCCCACTTCGCGGCCCACCGTGCCGAGGCGCTGGCCGATTTCATTGTCCTGCTCTGTCGGGAACGGGCCGGCGCCGACGCGCGTCGTGTAGGCCTTGGCAAGGCCGAGGACATAGGAAATCGCGCCCGGCCCGACGCCGGAGCCGGCCGAAGCATTGCCCGCCACGACATTGGACGAAGTGACGAAGGGATAGGTGCCATGGTCGACATCCAGCATCACGCCCTGCGCGCCCTCGAACAGGATGCGGCGCCCGGCGCGGACCTGTTCGTCAAGGATCTTCCAGACCGGCTGGGCATAGGCGAGCACCTGCGGGGCGATGGCCAGCAGCTCGGCTTTCAGCTGCGCGCCATCCGGCTCCGGCAGGTCGAGGCCGGCGCGCAGCGGGCGGTGATGGGCGAGCAGTCGCTCGATCTTCATGTCGAGGGCGGTGGGGTCGGCGAGGTCAGCCACGCGGATGGCGCGGCGGCCGACGCGGTCCTCATAGGCCGGGCCAATGCCGCGCTTGGTGGTGCCGATCTGGGCGGCGCCGAGCGCGCCTTCGCGGGCCGCGTCGATATCCTTGTGCCAGGGCAGGATCAGCGATGCATTGTCGGCCAGCACGAGGGTTTCCGGCGAGACTTCCACTCCCTGCCCCTGAATGCCTTCGATCTCGGTCAGCATGTGCCAGGGATCGACCACGACGCCGTTGCCGAT
>JAGQRO010000461.1 GCA_020425315.1 Hyphomonas sp.
GACTTCCAGCTCGCCCGCAACCTCGCCACCGAATTCGGCAAGGACAATGTGCGCGTGAACTGTATCGCGCCGGGCCTGATCAAGACCGATTTCGCCAAGGCGCTGTGGGACAATCCCGACACGCTGAAGCGCAGCCTTGCCGGCACGCCGCTCGCCCGGATCGGCGAGCCGGAAGAGATTGCCGGCGCGGCCGTCTTCCTCGCCTCCAGGGCCGGTGCCTACATGACCGGCCAGACCATCGTGGTCGATGGCGGGGCGACCTGCTGAGTCACAGATGCACCTGACCGACCCGCCCGATACGCCCGCCGAGGCAGAGATCGACTTTGCGAAATTCCGCGAGGTCGACATTCGTGTGGGAACCATACTTGAGGCTGCACCCCTGGAAGGCGCCCGCAAGCCGGCGCACCGGCTGGTGATCGATTTCGGGCCGGGCGTGGGCGTGAAGAAAAGCTCCGCGCAGGTGACGGTGCATTACGATCCTTCAGACCTGGTCGGAAAGCAGGTCGCCGGCGTCGTCAATTTCCCGCCGCGCCAGNCGGCAAGTTCATGTCGGAAGTGCTCGTGCTCGGCTTTGCCGACGAGGCCGGCGCCGTCGTGCTGTTTTCCCCGGACCGTCCGGTCCCCAACGGAGCCCGCCTCGCATGAGCCGCTCGGAACTTTCCGCCCAGCAGGAGGCCTTCTTCGCCCGCCTGAAGAATGGCGAATGGCAGATGCCCGTCGCCCTGCAGAATCTCGGCATAAGGCCGGACCTCTGGCTGAAAGAGGTCTCCTATGGCCGCACGCTGTATGAGTGGCCGAATACCGGCGACCGGGACATCCAGCCCGGCCGCGTCTTCGGCGGCTGGGTCGCGGCACTGTCGGACCATATCGTCTCGATGACCATGGCGAGCGCCCTGGAGGACGGCGAATGGTTCACCACGATGGAACTGCAGACGCGCATCTTGCGGCCGGTGCCCAATGGCCTGATCACCATCGAGGGCCGCCTCGTTAGCCGCGGCAAGACGACGGGCCTGGTCGAGGCCGACTGGCGCGACGAAAAAGGCCGCCACCTCGCCCGCATCACGGCGGCCAAAGCCATCCGCGAGATGAGCGAACTGCGCCCCGACGTCGCCGCTCAGATGAGCAAATCCAGCCAATAGGCAAGGTAGATTGACGGGCTGGCCGGTCCGGCTGAACATATACTCTCCATGCGCATGAATTGCCTGCCCTTGTTGCTGCTGGGACTTGCCGCCGCCGGAGCGCCGGAAGCGCTGGCCTGCTCCTGCGCTCCTTGCGACGAAACACGCACGCTGGTCGAAGATGAGAACGTCCACACCGTGTTTCTGGGCGAACTTGTTTCCATAACAAGGCCCGACATGCTGGAAGACTATGTCAGCGGAGACCGGGATATCCGCGCAAGTGATCTGCTCTACCGGTTCCGGAACCTGAATTCCCTGAAAGGGGATTCAAATGAGATCATTGAAGTGAGATCGCCTGAGAATCCGGCCTCATGCGGGGCATCATTCGGGTTCAGCAGATTGAATGCGGTTGCCGCCTACAAAGAGCCGGGCACGGTCCTTCGAACCATGTCCTGCATTCAGATGTGTTGGAACAGCGACGGGAACGCCGCGCTTTTCGACGAAGAGACGTTTCAGACCTGGAAGATACCGGACGGCTTTCCTCTGGAGTCTGAAGACTAGGACTGCAACAAGCAGGCGTCGCCGTAGGAATAGAAGCGGTAGTCATTGGTGATGGCGTGGGCATAGGCCGCGCGCATCACATCCGTGCCCATCAAGGCGCAGACCAGCATGAACAGGCTGGAGCCCGGCAGGTGGAAATTCGTCACCAGCGCATCGGTGGCGCGCACGGCGTCGCCCGGCTTCAGGAATATGTCCGTCGGTCCGGTGGCGGGGTGCAGCACACCCTCCGTATCCACACAGCTTTCCAGCGTGCGCATCGCCGTGGTGCCGACCGGCACGATGCGATGCCCGGCGGCGCGCGCGGCATTGAGGCGCCCGGCCGTCTCCGGCGTCAGGCGGCGCCACTCTTCATGCAGGCGATTGTCTTCAAGCTGTTTCTCTTCGAGCGGCTTGAACGTGCCGAGGCCGACATGCAGGCGCACTGTCTCGCGCGCGAGCCCCGCCGCCTCGCACTCGGCCAGCAGGCGCGGCGTAAAATGCAGCCCCGCCGTCGGCGCGGCGACGGAGGCCGCATCCTCGCCCGCGAAGGCGGTCTGGTAGGTCTCCCGGTCCTTCGCGTCGGCCGGGCGGCGGCGCGCGATATAGGGCGGCAGGGGCATGGCGCCATGCCGGTCCAGCGCGGCGGTCAGCGCCTCGCCCGCCAGCGAGAATTCCAGCCCGATTTCCCCACCCTCATGATGACCGGTGATCCGTGCACGGAAGCCTTCGGCAAACTCGATCGTGTCACCCGGCTTCAGCCGCCGACCCGGCCGGGCAAGCGCGCGCCAGTGCCGCTCATCCATCCGTTCGGTAAGGTTCACATCGCAGGCAACATCCTGCCCCGTCTCGTCCCGCGCCGGGCGCACGCCCTTCAGTGCGGCGGGCAGCACGCGCGTATCGTTGAACACCAGCACGTCGCCGGCAGTGAGGTATCGCGGCAGGTCCCGCACGCCGGCATCTTCCAGCCGCCCGTCACGGTGCACCACCAGAAGGCGCGCGGCATCCTGCGGCTCAGCGGGCCTGAGCGCGATCCGGTCTTCCGGCAGGTCAAACTGGAATTGCGTCAGGTCCACGCGAATGCCCCCGGCGCCAGGGCGCGGCGCCTAGTTTTCGACGGCGGTCAGCACCGAGGTCAGCTCGCACACATGCGGCACCTCGCCCTGCGCGGCAAGGCTTTCACGGAATTTCGGGCCATCCGTGCGCATCACCCAAACTTTCGGCCGCTCGGCCGCCGGCAGGTCGGCCGCGATTTTCGCGGATTTCAGGATGTCCGGATTGTGCACCAGGCCATCGGTGGCCGACGGGCCGGACTTGATCGCCAGCACCACATCCTCGCCCTCCACCACGCGGCCCCAGGCGGTGTAGTTCTTGTCGAGATGATCGGCCTGGTAGCGCATCAGGAAGAATTGCGCATTGGCCGAATTCGGATCTTCCGTACGCGCCGTAGAGACGACACCGCGGCAGTGCGGCATGTAGCTCTCCACTTTCTCATCGGCCGACATTTCGGCGAAGAAGCTCGCCTGCGTGCCAATCGGGAAGCCTTTGACATAGCCGAACTTCGCCGTGTCATCCGGCCCGATGGCCGCCTCCAGCGGCATCTCCAGCGGATCGCGGCGGAAGGTGAACTCGCCTTCCACATCCGGCAGGCCGGAATCCCGGCCATGCAGCGCGAAGATGTCGCCGCCCTGGT
>JAGQRO010000045.1 GCA_020425315.1 Hyphomonas sp.
TAGTGCCAGCGGCTGTCATTATCGCCGACATTGTTGCCGATGGCGCCGCCGGCCGCGGCACCGAGGAGCGCACCCACCACGGTGCCGGTGGCCTTGTTGTCCCGGTTCTGCTGTTCGCAGGCCGAATTGTAATAGCCCTGCGCCGAGGCGGCTGCCGGAACGGCCAGGAGCGCCGTGAGCGCGATTCCGCCGATCATGAGAGACTTCATCATCCCGTTTCTCCTTTTGGCACCCACATGGGGCCCAGTCTGAGAGGCACTCTGGCAGGGGCAACCTGAACCGGACCTGAAGGCTGGACGGGGCCGGTGCAGGCCCTCATATTTGGCCATATGGGACTGTTTGACCGTGCTGCCCTGGCTGCAGGCCGTGCCCGCTATGCGGCGGCGCAGGGGCTGCGTTCGGCCTGGTATGGGGCGCAGATGCAGGCCGCGCGACGGCGCAGCGGCGGGTTCGACCATCCGGACGAGCCGGACTTCGCCCCGTCCCGTGGCCGTCCGGACATGGCAGTGGCCCGCCGGGCCTATGTCGACCTCTTCGTGCAGGACCGCAAGAATGTGGAGGCGGGGCTCTATCCGGCCCCGCAGGACGTGTCGCTGGCGCAGCTGCCGGATGCGCTGAAATCGGCCCGCGCCTTCCAGGCCGATGTCGCCGAGGTGGAACGCCGCCGCCTCGCCCGGGCCGGAACGGAAATCCGCGAGACACTGCCGGAAGGGTCCAACCGCTATCCCGACTATTACCGCCAGAATTTCCACTATCAGACCGGCGGCTGGTTCTCCGACGAGAGTGCGGCGCTTTATGACACGCAGGTGGAGGCGCTGTTCTCCGGCACCGCAGACGCGATGCGCCGGGCGGCGCTGGCGGAGATTTCGCGGGAGCTGCGGGGCAGGGACCAACGGGGTGTGACCCTGCTGGATGTCGCCTGCGGCAATGGCCGGTTCCTGGAACAGGTGATGGGCGTGTGGCCGCGCCTGAAGGCGGCGGGACTGGACCTCTCGCCCAACTATGCCGAAGCCGCGCGGGCCCGGTTGGCGCGCTGGCCGCAGGTGGAGGTGATCGAGGAGGCCGCCGAATCGATGCCGCTGGCCGAGGGCCGTGTCGACATCGCCGTCTCCATCTTCCTGTTCCATGAATTGCCGCGCCAGGTGCGCCCAGCCGTGCTGGCGGAGATCGTCCGCATACTGAAGCCCGGAGGCCTGTTCGTGTTTGCCGACAGTGTGCAGTTCGGCGACTATCCCGGCCTCGACGGCATGCTGGAATATTTCCCCCACGGCTTCCATGAGCCGTATTATGAAGACTATCTCGCCTGGGACCGGGCCGGGGCCTGTGCGGCGGCGGGGCTTGCCGAAGAGCGGCGCACGCTCGCCTTCCTCACCAAGGTGACGACCTGGCGCAAGCCGGGCTGAGAGCGCTTCAGCGCCTGCAGGATACGGAATTCAGCGGCCGTCCGCATACGGCATGGCGCAGGCCTGCGCTGCGCGATTCCATTGATCTCGGGGCCGAATGTAACTAATCTATCATGGTTACTACGAATAAATGCAATAATTATGTATCTTCGAAAAGGGGCACACACATGGCCTTTCTTGACCGGATGACACAGTCATATCTTCCCCATACGGACGGCCGGGCGCCGGCCGGCTGGGTGCGGCTGCGCGTGGCGCGCGTCAGCTTCATGGTGCTGGCAGGCCTGATCGGCGCTGGCGCCGGCATCGCGCTCGATTCCCTCTTTAACCTGTTCGCAGAATAGACCGCTTCAGAATTGCGGCAGCTGGCCGGTGCCCATCAGCGGCATCAGGAAGGCGAGCGCAATCGAGATGATCAGGCCGAAGAAGGCCCGCCCCGCATCGCCGGAAACATCGCGCCAGGCTTCGCCCCGGTCGCGCAGGCCGGCGATATGGGAAATGGCGAGCTCGCGCCCGGCCAGCAGGCCGAGGAACACCCAGGTCGTGCTCATCGGGATATTGTTCACTTCCTTGAAGATGAGCAGGACGATGCCGTAGATGAGGTCGACAATAGTGGCGGCGCGTACGTCCACCGTGTTGACCTTGCGCTCGACGATCTGCTGGATCTGGCCGCCGCGCGTGGCGAAGATATAGGCCTGTATCGCGGCCAGCAGCAGCGTGCCGAGGACCACCGTCATCAGCGGGAAGGAGACATGCGTCTCGCCGCCCGCGACGCTGACATGGCGCGGCAGGAAGACGAAGATGTTGGCCAGGTCCTGCATCAGCCATTGCGACCAGAGGAAGGCGGTCGTGATCCACTGGAAGATCACCCAGTAGGGCCAGGGCAGTTCGTCCTTGGTGTGGTAGACCCAGCGCTCGAATGTGTGGGAAATGACCAGCCACAGGGCGGCGCCGACGCCGAAGGCGACGACATAGCCGAGGGCCGACTTCACCAGCATGCTGGTCAGCACGCCGCTTGTGGCCGAGCCGCCCGACAGCGCGAACAATGTCAGCACAAGGAAGGTGGTGGAGACCGGGATGCCGAAACGCGTGATGACCAGCAGCACCAGCGGGGGCAGGGCGTGCCACCATTGTGCATGCGGCATCAGCAGGCCGCTGCGATCGCCCTCGCCGGCCAGCACGCTCAGCTTGTCGAGGCGCTCGAAGGCGACATCGCCGGCGCCGGTCATGTAGCCATAGGCGATCGTGGCGACCATGATGCCGCTGGCATAGGCCCACAGCACCCACCAGGGGCGTCTCTGGTTCGATGACAGGAAAGTGCCGAGTGTCTGGATGGAGTCGTTCGCAACGACCGCATAGGCGGCAAGCATGAAGCCCACCACGCCAAAAAATTCAACGCTGTTCATACTCTACCCCGTCCCGTGCAGGGCTTCTTAGTTAGCAGTTCGGGGGCGGCTGACCGATAGAAGTTGTGTGAACTTGTTGTGACGCCTCGACACCTTGTTTTGCCAACGGCGGGGAGCCGGGAAAATCGCCCTGATCCTGCCGCAATCATTAAGAAACAGGCATGTCGATTAAAGTCAGTTCACGAACTGTGCTGGCCGGGCAACACCTGTCTTTCCAAACGTGACTATTACAGAAAAGAGACCTGCGAAGGGTCGCCGGGCGGCCTATCTCCGGCGTGCGTGAGACACGCAAACCAAGGAGAACCTCCCATGAAATTCGTTTTTGCTGCACTGGCAGCCGCCACGATTGCTGCCCCTTTCGCTCTGGCCCAGGGCAATCTGGAGCTCGGCGCCGCCTATTCAAACTATGATGCGGACGGTGCAGATCTCGGGGCGCTGACCGCGCGCGGCACCTATTTCTTCAGCCCGTATGCCGGCGTCGAGGGTGAAGCCTCGTTCGGCGTTGCCGATGACGATGTCGGCGCAAGCACTGTCGAACTCGACAATTCGTTTGCCGCATTCGGCGTCGTGAAGGCACCGGTCGCCGAGCAGGTCGATGTGTTCGCCCGCGCCGGCTATGCCACAAGCGAGTACAATGTCAGCACGCCGGGTCTTGGCAGCGCGTCGGGCGACGATGACGGCTTCGCCTATGGCGTCGGCGCCAAAGTGTTCCTGACCGACCGGTTCGGCCTGCGCGGAGATTTCACCCGTTATGATGGTGACGATGTCGACGCGGACGTGATCTCGGTGGGCGGTGTCGTGCGCTTCTAAGTCCACGGCGCCATTCCCAGGAGGCCCCCGGAGCCCCGCAGCTCCGGGGGTTTCCTTTTTCGGAAAGGTCAGCGCCCGGTCTGGCCGCGGTGGCGCAGTTTCGCGTCTGCCAGAACGCAGGCCATCATCGCCTCGGCCACCGGCACGGCGCGGATGCNNNTCGTGGCGGCCCTTGGTGCGCACATCCACTTCCTCGCCCTCGCGGGTGACGGACTTTACCTCATTGAGAATGGAGGAGGTGGGTTTGATCGCGATACGGACGATGACGTCCTGGCCGGTGGAGATGCCGCCCGCGATGCCGCCATTATTGTTCGACAGGAAGCGTGGGCTGTCATTGCCCGCGCGCATCTCGTCGGCATTCTGTTCGCCGGAGAAGGCGGCCGCGGCAAAGCCCGCACCGATCTCGACGCCTTTCACCGCATTGATGCTCATCATCGCGCCGG
>JAGQRO010000046.1 GCA_020425315.1 Hyphomonas sp.
ACATGGCGCACGGTTCCAGCGTCACATACATGTGCAGACCGGTGAGCCGGTAGTTGCCGAACTTGTGCGCCGCCCGGCGCAGCGCGATGATTTCCGCATGCGCCGTCGGGTCATGTGTACCGATCGGGGCATTGGCGCCTTCAGCGACGATCTCCCCGGTCTCCGGATCGACGATCACCGCTCCCACGGGCACCTCGTCCCCCGCCGCCGCTGCGCGGGCGAGCTCCAAGGCTCGTTCCATCGGATCGGAGAGAATTGTCATCGCAAAGGGATCACCCTAGAGGAGCCGGAAGTAAACCCGGAAGACTACGGAATGCGCATCATTGCCGGACAGCACAAGGGGCGAGCCATCGCCGCGCCGAAGGGACAGGGCACCCGGCCGACCGCCGACCGGGCGCGGGAAAGCCTGTTCAACGTGCTCGCCCATGCCGACTGGGCCCCGTCCATCGAGGGCGCGCGGGTGATTGACCTGTTCGCCGGGTCGGGCGCGCTTGGCCTCGAAGCGATGAGCCGCGGCGCCGCCTTCTGCCTGTTCGTCGAGACCGACCATGGGGCCCGCGGCGCTATCCGCGACAATATCGAGGCGCTCGGCCTCTATGGGAACACTCGGCTGCACCGGCGTTCGGCCACGGATCTTGGCGAGAAGCCCGCAGGCGTCGGCGCGCCCTTCACGCTCGCCTTTCTCGATCCGCCCTATCACAAGGATCTTGTCCTTCCGGCGCTTACAGGTCTGGTCGAGGGCAACTGGCTGGCCGGGGATGCCGTCGTCGTGGTGGAAACCGCGGCCGACGAGACAATCCTGCCCGCCGGCTGGGCCCTGCTCGACAGCCGCGACTATGGCGCGGCGCGCGTATGGTTCCTGAAGCGCGCGGCCTGACCGCCTTTTCGGGCGGACCGGGCGATGATACCTCATCCGGATACCGGGTGAGAGCGAATCGAGGCGCACCGCCATGACAGACAGCGACGCCCACAAGACCGGCGAAACCGTCACCATCGAGCGCCTCGGCTCGAAGGGCGAGGGCCAGGTGCAGATCGACGGGCGCTGGGTCTCGGTGCCGCTCGCCCTGCCTGGCGAAACCGTGCGCATCGCGCGCGAAGGCGACCGGGGACGGCTGGTCGAACTGGTGGCCCCTTCAACCGACCGCGCCGAGCCGCCCTGCCTGCACTATGGCACTTGCGGCGGATGCAGCCTGCAGCATCTGAAGGAAGCGCCTTATCGTGCCTTCAAGCGGAACCTTGTGGTGCAGGCGCTGAAATCGCGCGGCCTGTCGGCGCATGTGGAAGAGACATGGATCACCCCGCCCGGCTCGCGCCGCCGCATCACGCTCGCCGCGCGGATGACCAAACAAGGCGTGCGCCTTGGCTTCCACCGCCGGCGCAGCGATGACATTGTCGACATCTCCGAATGCCCCGTCGCGATGCCGGACATTGCCCGGAAGCTCAGTGCCCTGAGGGAACTCGCCGCGCCGCTCGCCCCGCTGAAGGGCGAGATGGAAATTCTCGTCACGGCCGCGCCCAACGGGCTGGACCTGCACATGAGCGGCACAGCGACCTTCGCTGCCCCGCATGATGTCATGATGGCCGGCGCCAAGGCACTGGCCGCCGGTTTTATCCGTGTCTCCATCGGCCATGAGGTGCCACTGTCTCAGACACAACCGGAAATCCAGGTTGGCCGCGCCTTCCTGCGCCCGCCTCCGGGCGGCTTCCTGCAGGCGAGTGCCGAGGCCGAGACCTTCATGGCGAGCCTTGTGCGCCAGCACCTGAAATTCTGCCTCGAAGTGGTGGACCTGTTCGCCGGTTCCGGCACTTTCGCCCTGCGCCTTGCCGAAGAATCCCGCGTGCACGCCGTGGAAGGCAATATCGATGCGATCAACGCGCTCGACCAGTCGGCTCAAGCGGCACAGGGGTTGAAACAGGTGACTTGCGAGGCGCGCGATCTGTTCCGCGACCCGGTTCCGGCCGCGACGCTGTCGAAATTCGGCGGTGTCGTGATCGATCCGCCCCGCGCCGGCGCCACCAAACAGATCGACGAACTCGCCCGCAGCGGCGTGCGGCGCATCGCCTATGTCTCCTGCGACCCCGGCACATTGGCCCGCGACCTGCGCGTGCTGGCCGATGCCGGCTACCGCATGGTGCATGTGCAGCCGGTGGACCAGTTCCTCTGGTCGACCCATGTGGAGACCGTCGCCCTGCTCGAACGCGGAACTGGCGCGTGAGCGGGGCGAAGCCCGTTCCCGCTGTCGGCACGGTCTGTTTCCGGGGCGAGGATGTGCTGCTTATCCGGCGGGGGACGAAACCGCTGGCGGGCAGCTGGTCCATCCCCGGCGGCCGGATCGAGTTTGGCGAGCGCGCAGAGGCCGCAGCTCTCCGCGAACTGAAGGAAGAGACCGGGGTCGAGGCCCGGCTCCTCGGCCTGGTCGATGTGGTGGACGCCATCTTCACCTCACGGACCAGCGGGGAGACGGCCCGGCATTATGTCCTGTTCGACTATGCCGCCGAATGGGTCTCCGGCGAGCCGGTCGCGGGCGACGATGCCGACCATGCCGAATGGATCGGCCCGGAGCGCCTCGACACGCTCGGCCTCTGGGAGGAGACGCTTCGCGTCATCGCGGCAGCCAGAAAACTTGTTGCCGCAGCCCAATCCGCCTCTTGACCGGCCCCGGCGTCACCCGTCTTGTCTCGCCGCAACGAAACAAACAGGAGGACCCTCATGGCATACGCCCCATTCGATCTTTCAGGAAAAGTCTGCGTCGTCACCGGCGGCAACAAGGGCATCGGTCTCGGCATGGTCGAGGCGCTCGCCGCCTCGAATGCCGATGTCGTGATCTGGGGCCGCAAGGCCGAGGACAATGCCGCCGCCACAAAGAAGGCCGAAGCGCTCGGCACCGGCCGGGTGAAGGCCTGGCAGGTCGATGTCGGCGAGGAAGCCGAAGTCGTGAAGGCCATGGCCGAAGCCGAGGAAGAGTTCGGCCGCATCGATTGCTGCATCGCCAATGCCGGCGTCGGCCGCGGCGCAGCGAACTTCCACGAGATGACGCTGGACACCTGGCGCTACAATGAACGCATCAATGCCGAAGGCGCCTTCTTCACATTGCGCGAAGCCGCCAAATCCATGGTCAAACGCGCAAAGGCCGGCGATCCGGGCGGCAGCCTCGTCGGCACCGCCTCCCTTGCCGGCATCGAAGGCGCCGGCCGCAACCAGGCCTATGCCCACACCAAGGGCGGCCTGATCGCGATGATGAACGCGATCGCCGTGGAGTATGGCCGCTACATGATCCGCGCCAATTCCATCCTGCCGGGCTGGATCGCTACCGACATGACGGCTGGCGGTCAGGGAAGTGAAGTGTTCACGACCAAGGTGATTTCGCGTGTGCCGATCCGGCGTTGGGGCGAACCGGAGGACTTCGGCGGCATCGCCGTCTATCTCGCCTCCGATGCGTCCCGCTACCATTCCGGCGACACACTGATCGTCGATGGCGGCTACGCCAAGTTCTGAGGCGCGAATCAGTTCCAGAATCAAAAGGGCCGCTCCCGGAGGAGCGGCCCAATCGATTCCGAAGGGAATTTCCGAATCTTATTCCGGAGCTTCTTCGGTGACTTCGTCGACGGCGTCTTCGACAGTGTCGGAGACTTCTTCGGCGGCGGCGTCCACTGCGTCAGCAGCGGCGTCAACGGCTTCGTCGACAGCGTCAGCAGCGTCCGAAGCGGCTTCTTCGACTGCGTCCACAGCGTCAGCAGCCACTTCTTCAACGGCCGGTGCTTCTTCCGGCGTAGCCGGAGCTTCTGCCGGTGCGCAGGCCGCGAGGGCCAGAGCGGAAGCGCCAAGGATGAACACGTTTCTCATTTTATTACCCCTGTTTTCGGTCTCATCGACCGGGCGGCCTCATACCATCCGCCCCTTGTTGCGAATAGCTCAGATCAGCAGATTACAGAACGATTCTGTAAACCCCTGGAGCTGAGCTTGCCCCTCCCGCGACCGGGAAAGAGCAGTTGTTGGGCATCCAGACCATTTCGCGGGCATTCTGCCCGGGCCCGGATTTCTCCCGTCGGTCACGTTAGAACCGCCATTCGGGCCGGTCAGCAACGTTCCCTTTCGACGCGAGCGGCTGGCGATTCTGCCAACCTGTTCAAGAGTCTGCAGGCAGACTGAGGCGGGATTGGGGCAAACACTGAGCGCTTCCCCCCTCTCCACGCCCCCTTGCGTTGACGCTGCGGCGGGCGCCTAGGCTGTACAAAACCGGAAAAAACACACCGGAAAACAAGGGGAGCGCCACCATCATGGCCCTGAAGACACGCCTGACTGACATGCTGAACATCCGCCATCCGATCATGCTCGCCGGCATGGGCGGGGTCTCGTATGCCGAACTCTGCGCTGCGATGTGCAATGCCGGCGGCTATGGCGTTCTCGGCATGGCCGGCACGACGCCGGACTTCATCGCCGGCCAGATGAAGCGCGTGAAGGAACTCGCCCCCGGCAAGCCGTTCGGCGTGGACCTGCTGGCGGCGAGCCCCGAAAGCCTCGAAGCCTCCGTGGACGTCATCATCCAGGGCGGGGCCGATTCGTTCGTGGCAGGCCTCGGCGTTCCGATGCCGATCATGGAGCGGCTGAAGAAGGCGAAGGTGAAAGTCATGGTGGTCGGCGGCGCCGTGAAGCACGCCATCAAGGCCGAGCAGGCTGGGTGCGATGCCGTCATCCTGCAGGGCGGCGAAGGCGGCGGACATACCGGCCTTGTCGGCACGCTGCCGCTTGTGGCCCAGGCCGTGGAAGCGGTGAAGATCCCGGTGGTCGCCGCCGGCGGCATCTATGACGGGCGCGGCCTAGCCGCGGCGCTGGCTCTCGGCGCGCAGGGCGTGTGGATGGGCACACGTTTCATCGCATCGGAAGAGGCCCACGCCGCCAACATGTACAAGCAGACCATCGTCGATGCGTCCGACATCGATACGACACGCACGCGCTGCTACTCGGGCAAACCGATGCGGTGCCGCACCAATGACTACATCAATGATTGGGAAAGCCGCCCCCAGGACATCCAGCCCTTCCCCTACCAGGCCATTCACTCCACGAAGACCGGCGTGATCGGCGGCATCGGCGGCATCACGGACGAAGCGAAGCTCAATCCCGACTCGTCCTGCTTCGCCATGGGCCAGTCGGCTGGCGGCGTGCGCGAAGTCAAACCGGTGGCCGGAATCGTGGCCGACATCATGCGCGACGCCGAAAGCGCCATTGATCGCATGGCCGGCTTGCGCGTGACGGCGGATGCCTGACACAATCCGGAGTGACACGGGCAGCGGCGTCACGACGGTCACGATCGACCGCCCGCCCGTCAATGCCCTGGACCTCGGCACGATCCGTGAGCTGACGGAAGCATTCAGCGAAGCGGCTCCGGACGCCCCCATCGTCCTGACGGGCGCGGGGAATGTGTTCTCCGCCGGCGTCGATACGAAGGCGTTCGCCGGCTATGCGCCAGCGGAGAAGGCCGACATGATCGGCGCCATTACGGTGATGACCGCGGCCATTCTCTCCCACAAGGCCCCGGTCGTGGCGGCGGTGAACGGCCACGCCCTTGGCGGCGGGTTTGTCTTGATGCTGTGCGCCGATGTCCGCCTCGTCGCGGCGCGCATGGAGGCCCGTTTCGGCCTTACCGAGGCAAAGGCCGGCGTTCCCTTTCCCGCCGGGCCTCTGGAAATCATCCGGGCCGAACTCGCCCCGGACGTGCTGCGCCGCCTGACGCTGACCAGCGAGACGATCAGCGCCGAAACCCTGCTCGATCTCGGCATCGCCGACCGGGCCATCGCGCCGGTAGACCTGCTCGCCCTCGCCAGGGCCCGCGCGCGCGACATGGCCGACCAGCCTGCCTTTGCCACGGTCAAGCAACAGGTGCGCGGTGCCCTGATCGCCCGGGTGAAACACCTCGCCGTGACCGGCGGCGATCCAGGCAGCGGGACTTTCCGGAATTGACTTCCGCGCCAGTATCTGCGGCTATCCTCTCCGAACCAAAGCCCCCCCCGATGGCAAAGAAGACCTGGACCGAGAAACTGAACAGCGGCGCCGTGCGCGAGGTCAAATCGGCGCCGAAGGACTTTGCCGACATCAAGGCCGGCCAGCGCATGCTGCTGACTACCGCAAAGGATGTGGCCGATTATGTCTCGCATGTGCCGGAGGGTCAGGAAGTCGACATAACGAGCCTGCGCGCAGGTCTGGCCAAGGAGGCCCGTGCCGACATCGCCTGCCCGGTCGTGACCGGAATATGCCTGCGCATCGTGGCCGAATATGCCGGGGAGAAGCTGGACGCCGGCATTGCGCCCTCGAACGTGCCGCCTGTCTGGCGCGCGATGCCGGCCAGCGCCCCGATCTGGAAGAAGATTGAAAACGGGAAAAAGCAATTCCTCCGTTTACGGAGATCTGAAGGCCTGGCCGTCTGACCGGGGGAAGCCGCATGGTCCTGTTGGGGGATGAGATTGCCGCGCTGGAACGCAATTTGTGGTCCCAATGGGCCCGCTTCGGTGCGCCGGCGGACTGCGCCTGGCAGGAGCAGGACGGCGTATCCTGGCTCGAGACGCCGATTGCCTCCCTGCCCTACAATGGCGTCTTCCGGTTCGATGTTCCCGTGGAGACCGCTGACGCACGAATGGATGCGTTGATCCATTCCTTCGATGCCCGGCAGGTGAACCATGTCTGGCTGCTCCACCCCAGCGCGCGGCCTGAGGATATCGAGGCCCGGCTCAATGCGCGCGGGTTTTCGGAATTTGAGGTCCTTCTGGGCATGGTGGCAGACCCCGGCATGCTGCAGGCCGATACCCCGCCGGCAGACGGCGTCGAAATCCGGGAGATCACCCGGTCTGAAGAGACGCCCATTCTCGAACTGGTCGCAGACCGCTGGTCGGTCCCGACGGATGCGCTGCACCACCTGCAATCCTTCTTCCGATCGAACCGCCTCGGCGAACCGGGCGCTGGCATACGCGGCTGGATGGCAACGATAAATGGCCAACCTGTCGGCAAGGCCTTCATAAACGTGACAGGCAAGGTCGGCGGGCTATATGGCGTGGCGATCAAGCCGGAAGCGCGCGGCCGCGGCGTCGGGCTGGCCATCTGTGCCGAGGCCTTGCGGGCGACCGTGGCGGCCGGCGCGGACCTGCTGGTCCTGCACTCGACACCCATGGCGGTGGAATTGTACCGCAGGATGGGTTTCCGGGAGGTCGCCCCGTTTAGCGTATTTGCGCGCGGTGGCTGAGCTGCACGGGGGGTCAGACGTCCTCGAAGACTTTCGGATCGACCAGGTGCTTCAGCGGTTCGCTATTGATGTAGCGGTGCAGGTTGTCGACGAACGTGCCGTCAGCGCGCAGGATCGTGCCGATCGTATCGGGCGAGTCATGCGGCGTGAGGCGCAGTTTCGGAAGGTGCCACATCGGGCTCTCGGCCGGCAGCGGCTCGGCCGAAGTGACGTCCAGCGCGGCAAAGGCGGGCCGGCCCTCGTCCAGCGCGGCCAGCAGTGCCGCCTCGTCCACCAGGGCGCCGCGCCCGAGATTCATGAACAGGGCATCCTGCTTCATCCGTGAGAAGAAGGCCGCGCCCGCAATGCCCTCAGTCTCTGCCGTGTGCGGCACGCAGAGCAACACCACATCCGCCTTGGGCAGTTCGTCCAGCAACAGGCCCAGCGGATAGATCTCAGCCGCGCCTTCCGCCGGCCCCGGTGAACGGCGCAGGCCCGTGACATGGCCGCCAAGCAGGCTGACGCGCTTGCCCACCGCCTGCCCGATCGAGCCATAGCCGACAATCAGCCAGCGGCTGCCCGAAATCTCGCGGGCGCGGACGCGCTTCCACTCGCGCGCCTCCTGCTGGGCCCGGTGGACCGGACCTTCGCGCAGGAAATCCAGTGCCTGCCACAGGGCCCATTCGGCCATCGATTCGGCCTGGGTGTGATTGGTGGTGTAGAGTCTGGCGACCCGTCCCACAGTCTTGAGGGCCGCATTGTCGAGCCCGGCAGCGGCTGACTGGAACCAGTCCAGCCGGGTCGAGGTGATCACAGCCTTCATGAATTCCCGCGCCGCGCCGCCGAACCAGGCGTCCTGATTTCCGAATGCGATGTGGGGATTGGGCGCGTGCGTCACCACCCGGCTGCCGGCGTGATAGAACTCGCCTGCATCGGTCATCACAATGACGTCCAATTTGTGTTCAATGTCCTTGAGCCGCGATTCAATGCGGGCAAAGGTCTTCTCATGTACAAGGCACGTTTTCATGGCCTCCTGCTTAGCGCCCTCCTGATGGCAGGCGCAAGCGCGGCGCAGGGCACGCTACCATTGCGCGGGCCGGATTATTTCCGGGATGCGTCGGAACTGGCCTCTACGCTGGGCTCGGCCCACGCCATCCGGGTGCGCTGCAATGGCCGGGAAGACCAGTACTGGCGCCAGTACATGGCCGACATGCTAAGCTATGAAGCGCCCAACCGGGGGGCCCTGCGCACCTCTCTGGTCGACCAGTTCAACGATGCCTATCAGGATGTCTCACGCCAGTATCTCAGCTGTGACAATAACGCCGTCGAGGCCGAGGCCCGCTACGCCCGGCAAGGCCAGGAAATCTCCGAACGCATGGCGATGCACTATTTCCCGAAACGGCCGGATTAGACTGCCCCTGAGCGCACTGCGCTTGTGCCCGTCAGTCCATACTGATCGCCCGCAATTCCTTTTTTGTAAGCAACGGACCAGCCGGCACGACTCGCAGACTGCAGACGTCCGAGTCCGGATGGACACGCTGCTGGTTGCGTATTCTACGGGTCCGGAACGTGCCTCTCATCCGTCAGCACGAAGCGCGGGCCCGGCCCGTTGCGGCGGGCGGCATCGTCCGGATTGTAGAGCTGGCAGGTCTTCAGGCTGAGGCAGCCGCAACCGATGCAGCCATCGAGCTTGTCGCGCAGGCGTTCTACCATGGCGATGTGGGCATCGAGATGCGCGCGGAAGCGGCGCGAAATGCGCGTCCAGTCTTCCTTTGTCGGCGTGCGCCCTTCCGGAAGTGTGGAGAGCACCGCGCCGATCTCTTCGATGCGGAGGCCCATCTGCTGGGCGATCAGGATGAAGGAGAGACGGCGGATGTCGGCGCGCTGGAACTGGCGCTGGCCGGCGGCGGTACGGTCCGGCCGGACCAGCCCGCGCGACTCATAGAACCGGATGGCCGACACGCTGAGCCCGGTGCGGCGCGCGACATCCCCAATGGAGAGCCCCTGTTTCATAACGGAATTTTCCTTCGCTCACCTGCTTGACCTCAACTTAAGTTGAGGAATTACACCGGTCAAATCAACACACTGCCCATCGCACTGAAAGGAACACAGCCCCATGAAACCCGCTCTCTTCGAACATGTGAACGTCACCGTTTCCGATCCCGACAAGTCCGCCGCCATGCTGGAACAGTTGTTCGGCTGGCATGTCCGCTGGAAAGGCCCGTCGAAAAATGCCGGCTACACCGTGCACGTTGGCACCGATGACGACTACATCGCCCTCTATGCCCCGCCCCGACAGGACCGGCCGGAGCAGGAAAGCTATTACCGAACCGGCGCGATCAATCATTTCGGCATTCTCGTCGACGATCTCGCCGATGCCGAACAGCGCATCCTGAAGGCCGGCTACAAGACCCACAGCCACCAGACCTACGATCCTGGCAGCCGATTTTACTTCCACGACCATGATGGCATCGAATGGGAGGTGGTCAGCTATGCTTGAAGGCCTGATACAGGCCTATGTTGAGGCCCTTGGCCGGGGCTGGCGCCCGCATGACGCACTTTATTGGCCCGGCCGGGGCTCAAAAACCGGCCGGGCCGCGCTAGGATCGCCCTCAGACAATGAGGGTGAGACAGATGAACCATATCCGGAATCTCTTCGCGGCCGCGCTGGCGGCCAGTCTCGTCAGCTGCGCCACGCCCGCGCCTGAGGCGCTGCCGGAAATTGAGATTGTCGGTGTGCCGGGTCCCGGACCCGGCAGCCGGATGCCGACCGGGCGCGAAATGGGCGTGCGCTCGGCCGTCGTCGCCCCACAGGCTGCCGCCGCGACCGCCCATCCATTGGCAACCCAGGTCGCCCTCGATGTGATGAAACAGGGTGGCTCGGCAGTGGATGCGGCCATTGCCGCCAACGCCATGCTCGGCCTCGTCGAGCCGGTCGCCAATGGCATCGGCGGGGACCTTTTCGCAATTGTCTGGGACCCGAAGACGCAGACGCTCTACGGCTACAACGGCTCCGGCCGCAGCGCGAAAGGGACGACCCTCGCCGACATGCAGGCCAAGGCCGATGACTTCATGGAGGGGAAGGATATCCCGTATTGGGGCGCCGCGCCGGTCACCGTGCCGGGCACGGTCGATGCCTGGTACGCCTTGCACGACAAATTTGGCCGGCGGCCGATGAACTCAAACCTCGAGCCGGCGATCCAGTATGCCCGCAGCGGCGCGCCGATTCCGGAAGTCATCGCCTATTACTGGAACCGCAGTGCGGAACTGTTCCCGCGCGGCGTGGCCAATGGGATGATCGAGGAATTCGACAATGCCCGGAAGACCTATTTCGACCCGCCACCCCGCGAAGGCTCCCTCTTCCGCAATCCGGACCTTGCCAACACGCTGGAGCGGATCGCGTACAAGGGCCGCGACGAGTTCTATACCGGCGAAACGGCCCACATCATGGGCGACTATTTCGAGCGGATTGGCGGGTTCCTGCGCTATGAGGATTTTGCCGCGCATACCGGCGAGTGGGTCGAGCCTCTGTGTGCAGAGTATCGTGGTGACTACAAGATCTGCGAACTGCCGCCGAACACGCAGGGCGTCGCTGCGCTGCAGATGCTGCAGATGCTTGAGCCGTTCGACCTGCGCGACATGGGCTACGCCTCCGCTGACTCGATTGCAGCCCAGGTCGAAGCCAAGCGCCTGGCCTTCCACTACCGCGCCAAGGGCTATGCCGATCCGCTTTTTGCCGGCATTGCACCGGAAGAATTCATCCGGGAAGACCGCAGCCGCCTCCTGTCCTCGAAGATCGACGTGAATACGCCCATTTCCGATGTGCGCGAGACGATCAACGCAACGGAAACGCAGCTCATCACCGGCTCGGCCGATGGCTGCAAGGTGCCGGACGAATTCGACATCAATGGCGGATGGGTCCTCTATCCTCCGCTGTCGGACGACTGCCAGCAAGTTGTTATGCTGCAGCTGATGGACCTGATGACCCCAGACGCGAAATTGCAGAATGGCGACACGACCTATCTCACGGTCGCCGACAAGGACGGCATGATGGTCTCGCTGATCCAGTCAAATTTTCGCGGCATGGGCTCCGGCCTCGTCGCTGATGGGCTCGGCTTCATGTTCCAGGACCGCGGCCAGCTGTTCAGCCTCGACCCGGCCCATCCGAATGTCTGGGAGCCCGGCAAGCGGCCGTTCCACACCATCATCCCTGCCTTCGCGTTCAGGAAGGATATGCCGGGATGCCAGGTGCGCGCCGTGCCGATCGAGATGGCCTGCCCGTTCGAGCCGTGGATGAGCTTCGGCCTGATGGGCGGCGCCATGCAGCCGCA
>JAGQRO010000047.1 GCA_020425315.1 Hyphomonas sp.
ATACAGCCCCAGTTGAGGCAGATGCCGCCGAGGGCGTCGCGCTCCACGATGGCGGTCTTCATGCCGAGCTGGGTGGCACGGATGGCGGTGACGTATCCGCCGGGACCGGAACCGATGACGATGAGGTCGTATTGGGTGCTCATAGTGTTCCTTCGGACCTAGAGAAGCATCGCTTCAGGCGTTTCGACATAGCGTTTGAAGGCCTGCAGCCATTTGGCGCCTTCGGCCCCGCCGATGACGCGGTGGTCGCAGGTGAGCGTGACGCTCATGACGGTTGCGGCGGTGACGTTGTTCTTGGCGTCGACCACGGGGCGCTTTTCGCCCGCGCCAACAGACAGGATCATGCCCTCCGGAGGGTTGATGATCGAAGCGAAGTTCCGGATGCCGAACATGCCGAGATTGGAGATCGAGAACGTGCCGCCGGTATATTCCTGCGGCTTCAGCTTCCGGTCGCGCGCGCGGGCGGCCAGATCCTTCATTTCCTCGGAGATTTCGGCGAGGCCCTTGGTTTCGGCCTTGAAGATGACCGGCGTGATCAGGCCACCATCGATGGCCACGGCAACCGAGACATTGGCGTGCTTGTGATAGGCGATGCCAAGGTCTGTGTAGGAAGCATTACAGTCCGGCTCGTCCATCAGCGCGTGCGCGGCGGCCTTGATCAGCATATCGTTGACCGACACTTTGATCTTGCCGGATGCTGCAGCATTGATTGCAGAGCGCGAGGCGAGCAGACGGTCGAGCGTGAGGTCGATGGTCAGCGGGAAATGCGGCACCTGCATGAAGCTGGTGGTGAGGCGTTTGGCGACCGTCTTGCGCATGCCGTCGAGCGGCTTCAGTTCGTACGTGTCGGGCGCGTAGATGCGTTCGTCCAGCACCTGCGGCAGGATCAGGCCGTCCGGCTGGGCCGGCGCAGCAGCGGCGCCTGCCACGGGGGCTGCGCCGGGCCTGGCGGCTTCCACATCCCGCTTGATGATGCGTCCGCGCGGGCCGGTGCCGGTGACAGACTTCAGGTCTATCCCCTTCATCTGGGCAATGCGGCGGGCGAGCGGGCTTGCCTTGATGCGGCCGTCAGCCGTGTTCGCGGACGGCATGGGCGTCGACGCAACATGCGACTGCGATGTTGCCGTTGGGGTCGAGATCGTTGACTTCGCGGACGGTGCCGGCGCGGGATTGGCGGCTGCCGGGGCCGGTTTGGGCGACTCTGCGGCGGGCGCGGAGACAGCCGAGGCATCCTCCCCCTCTTCCGCGAGGACCGCGATCACAGCATTGACCTTCACGCCCTCGGTGCCGGCCGGCACGAGGAGCTTGGCGACGGTGCCTTCGTCGACGGCTTCGACTTCCATCGTCGNNNNCCTTGTCGGTCTCGATCTCGGCAATGATGTCACCGGACGTGATCGTGTCGCCTTCCTTGACCAGCCATTTGGCGAGCGTGCCTTCTTCCATCGTCGGCGAGAGAGCGGGCATGGTGATGTTGATAGACATGGCGCCTGTCCCCCTTATTTCACGTAGCAGACCTTGAGCGCCGCCTCGACGATGTCGTCGGCGTTCGGCAGGCTCAGGGCTTCGAGGTTGGCGGCGTAGGGCAGCGGCACGTCTTTCTGGTTCACACGGGCGGGCGGCGCGTCGAGATAGTCGAAGGCTTCCTGCGTGACCGTGGCGGCGATCTCCGCGCCGACGCCGAAGAAACGCCAGCCTTCCTCACAGCAGACGATGCGGTTCGTCTTCTTCACGCTTTCGACCACCGTGTCGGTATCGAGCGGGCGGATGGTGCGCAGGTCGATGACCTCGGCGCTGATCCCCTGCTCTGCCAGCCGGTCGGCGGCCTGAAGCGCGAAGCCGACCATGCGGGAATGGGCGACAAGCGTGACATCCGTGCCCTGACGTTTCACCGCCGCCTTGCCGATGGGCAGGACATAGTCGTCAAGGTCCGGCACCGGGAAGCTGTTGCCGTAGAGCAGTTCATGTTCGAGGAAGACGACCGGGTTCGGGTCGCGAATGGCGGCCTTCAGCAGCGCCTTGGCGTCGGCCGCATCATAGGGCGCGACGACCTTGAGGCCCGGCACATGGCCATACCAGGCGGCATAATCCTGGC
>JAGQRO010000048.1 GCA_020425315.1 Hyphomonas sp.
GGTCTACAAGGCCCAGATCGAGAAGGCGGCCGCCTCGGCCCTGCAGCGGGACGTGCAGTTGCGCGGCGACGTCAGCGTCTCGGTCTTCCCCCGCATCTCGGCCAGCGTGAAGGATGTCTTCGTGGCCAATCCGGACGGGTTCGCCAGCGACCACATGATCCAGGCCGGTGAGCTGCGCGGCTCGGTCAAATGGCTGCCCCTGCTCAGCCGGCGCGTGGATGTCAGCGAAATCGCCTTCGTGGATGCCGATGTGCAGCTGCAGAAGCTGGAAGACGGCCGCGTCAACTGGCAGTTCGGCTCCGGCGCGGCGGACGAGACCGGCGCAGGCGGCAGTGGCGGCGACGTGAAGGCTGCGGTCGACCAGGCCCGGCTGAAGAACGCCTCGCTGACCTTCCGCGACGATGCCGCCGGCAAGACCTACGAACTGAAAGACCTGAACCTCGAAGCCTCCCTGCAGGCGATGGACAAGCCGCTGAAGGCGAAGGCTGACGGCCTGTTCCAGGAAGAACGCTTCGATGTCGACCTTGTGCTCGATTCGCCCGCCGCGCTGACCGGCAACCTGCCTGCCAATGTGACGCTTGAACTCGACTCGCGCCTCGCCGCGGGCGGCTATACCGGCACGGTGACGCTCGGCGAGGCGCCGACGCTGGCCGGCGATCTTTCCCTCAAGGCCGACAGCCTGGCAGACCTCGCCAAATTCGCAGATATGGACTTGCCGCTCGACGTGGCCCCGCTCGGCGCGGCGACGGTGAAGGCGAGCCTCTCCGGCGCGCTCGCGAAGCCGGACATCAATTTCGAAACACTGGGCCTGAAAAGCCAGCTGATCGACCTCGACTATACCGGCGGTCTGTCGCTGGCCGGGGACATGCCCACCCTCGACGGCACGGTGAAGGCCCTGCTGCCCAGCACCGGTGACCTGACCCGCCAGATGGGCCTCGACCTGCCGGCCGAGGATGCCCTTGAACGGGTGCAGCTCGATGGCGGCCTGCGCGGCCCGGTCGATGCGCTTGCCCTGAAGGGCGCCACGTTCAGCCATTCCGGCGCGCTGCTGAATGCCACCTTCACCGGCGATGTCTCGCTGGCCGGCGACGGGCGGATCGATGGCGCGCTCGATGCCTCCAGCACCGCCCTGCGCGCCCTGCTCGCCGCCGCCGATGTGGAGATGGCGCCGGGCGATGCGCTGCAGAGCTTCAAGGCCGCCGGCAAGATCGGTGGTTCGTTCAAGAATGTCGGCTTCAAGGGCCTCGACCTGACGCTGGACGATATCCGCGCCACGGGCGATGCCGGCCTCGACCTTTCCGGTGCCCGCCCGCGCCTCACCGGCGATCTCGACATGGGCGCACTCGACCTCTCGCCCTTCCTCGCCCCGGCCGATCAGGAGGCGAAGCCGAAACAGCCGATGACCGCGTGGAGCAAGGAACCGCTCGACCTCGCCGGCCTGAAATCGGTCGATGCCGATCTCGACATCCACACGACCAGGCTGTCGCTCGGCAATGTCACGCTCAGCGATGCCAGCATCGATGCCGCGCTCGACAATGGGCGCCTTATTGCAGAGCTGCCCTCCTTCGGCACGTTCGGCGGCACCTGGGCCGGCAAGCTGACGCTGGATGCCTCCGGCGCGCGCCCGGTCCTCAATCTCGACATGACCGGCGACAGCGTCACCATGTCGAGCCTGCTCGGCACGCTGGCCGGCTTCGACAAGCTGACCGGCACCGGCGCCTTCACCGTGTCGGCAAGTTCGTCCGGCCAGTCGATCGACGAGATCATGCGCGGCCTCGACGGGAAGGTTGCCACAAAGCTGAATGACGGCGCCCTGAAAGGGCTGAATGTTTCCCAGCTGGTGCGCTCGGCCCAGTCGCTTCAACAAGCGCTCGCCACCGGGAACCTGAAGAATCTGGACTTTGCCGCCGTGCTGTCGCCCACCGCGGAGACCGATTTTACCAGTTTCGAATCCGTGCTCAGCATCAATGACGGCGTCGCCAATGTAGACCTGATGAAGGTGCTCAATCCCGTTCTCGGCATTGACGGATCGGGGGTCATCAATCTCGGCGGACAGAGCCTTGACCTGCGCCTTGCCACCAGCATCGACAAGAAGGGACAGGGCACCGGCAGCGTCATCCAGCTGAACGGCATTCCCGTGCCGGTGCGCCTGTCGGGTGCCTGGTCGAACCTGAAAGTGACTCCGGACCTTTCCGGCATCCAGGCCGCGCTGACGGCCAATCTGGGCAACCAGATCAAGGAAGGCCTGGGCGGCGGCGCGAGCGGCATTCTCGATGGCATTCTCGGCCTGCCCGGTACGCAGGCACCCGCCACGCCGCAGGAGGGTGACACCGCTCAGCCTGCGGAACAACCGGCGACACCCGCCCCTGCCCCGGCCAAGCCGAAGTCACAGGAAGATGCCGCACGGGACGCCGCCCTCGACGTGTTTGGCGGATTGCTGGGACTGAAGACCAAGCCTGAGGAACCGGCGGAAGACCCGGAAACCGAAGACACCGGCAACTAGGCCGACTGGCCGCCGGCCTTGCGGGGCTGGACCACCGTATCGCGATGCGCGGCGCCACCCTCGATGGCGCGCAGGCGCTCGACCGGTTCGGCTTCGACCTCGGAGAGCTCGCGGATGTCGATCAGGTGGCGCAGCTTGTCCAGCGGCTGGGCGCGGCTGATGAAGAAGCCCTGAAGCTCGTCACAGCCATTGTCGCGCAGGAAGTCCGCCTGGAAGCTGGTCTCCACGCCCTCGGCTGTGCAGCGCATGCCCAGCGAGCGGGCAAGGTTCAGCGTTGCAATGGCGATGGCGCGGCTGTCGTGACGGTTTTCGAGATCGGCCACGAAGCTCTTGTCGATCTTGATCTTGTCGAACGGGAAGCTGCGCAGATAGCTCAGCGAGGAGAAGCCCGTGCCGAAATCGTCGAGCGCGATCCGTACACCGAGATTCTTGATCTGGTGCAGGCGCTGGAGCGTGAACTCCGTATCCGACATCAGCACGCTTTCGGTGATTTCCAGTTCCAGCCGGTTCGGGTCAATGCCATTCGTCGCGATCGCATTGATGATCGTCGAGACGAGGCTGGAAGAGTGGATCTGCAGCGGCGAGATATTGACCGAGATCTTCACATGCTCCGGCAGGCGGCGCGCTTCGGACAGGGCGGCGCGGATCACCCAATCGCCCATGCGTGTGATCAGGCCATTGTCTTCGGCATGTTCGATGAATTCGCCCGGATAGATCAGGCCGCGCTTGGGATGTTCCCAGCGGATCAGCGTCTCGCAGCCAACCATGTCGTGGCTCTTCGCATCGACCAGCGGCTGGAAGTAGACGCGCAGCTCCTCGTTTTCGAGCGCGCGGTGCAGGTCTGCCTCGATCTGCTGGCGCGCACGGGCCTTCTCGTCCAGTTCGACGGAGAAGGTGCACCAGCACCCCTTGCCCTGCTTCTTGGCCTGGTAGAGGGCGAGGTCGGCATGTTTCAGCATCACGCGGGCATCGCTGGTGAAGGCGTCGAACATCCGTACACCAACGGAAGCGGCACAGTTGGCCGTCGCACCCCATACTTCATAGGGCGCCGACATCACATCGGTCAGTTCGTCGAGGAATTCCTCAAGCTCGCCGCCGGCCGGGCGTTCCACGATCATCGCGAATTCGTCGCCGCTGAGGCGCGCTACGACATCATTCTCGCGGCACAGGCTGGTCAGGCGCGCGGACGCCAGCTGCAGCAGCTCGTCGCCGGCCGGATGGCCCAGCGTGTCGTTGACCCATTTGAAATTATCGAGATCCAGCCAGATCAGGGCGCGCTCGACCTTCGGATTGAGCGGCCGGCGCGTCGCCTTTTCCAGATGCTCCTGCATGGTCATCCGGTTCGGCAGGCCGGTCAGGCCGTCATAATGCGCCATATAGGCGATGCGGTCCTCAATCTCCTTCGATTGGGAGATGTCGGTGGCGACGCCGCGGAAGCCCTTGAAGACTTCATGCTCGAAGATCGGCTTGCCGGTGACGGACCACCAGCGCTCGGCCTCGCCGTCCGGTGTCTTCACTTTCAGCGCAAGGTCGCGGAAGCCCTGGCGGCGCAACAGGCTGGTCTCCAGCACTCTCAATGTCTCGCCATCCTCGAACAGGCCCAGGATCGGCTCGCCGATACGCATCGTGCCGTCGGGCTGCTCGGCGCCTTCGAAGACCAGCGGGATATCCTGCAGCTCGCCACGCGAATTGGTCTGCCACAGCCAGTCGGACGTGCTTTCCTCGAAATCGCGCAGCAACAGGCCGATCAGCTGCGACTGTTCCTTCACCGCCGCTTCGCTGAGATGCTGTTCCACGAACTGTTTGTGCGACAGGCGCACGGCCAGCATCAGCACGGCGAGATAGGTCAGCGTCAGAACGGAGACATACTGGTATTGCGGGTTTTGCTGGAACTGCAGCGCCACGATCATGCCGATGCCCACCGGCACGATGAAGGCGAAGGCGGCGTCCGGCTGGCGATACATCAGGAAGGCGCCGGCGAACATCATGCCGGCCAGGATGATGCCCATCACCATCTGGCCTTCCGGCGCGGTGACGTTCATCACCATCAGCGGCACGGTGGCCCACAGGATGCCGCTCAGCGCGCTGCCACGCGCATAGCGGTCCAGCGCGCGCTGGGATTTGTCTTCTTCCTGCTCGCGGCGGCGCGAGTTCAGGATCTGGTGGCCAACGGCAAACCCGCTCGCCACGACAATTGCCGCGCCCCAGATGTGCAGCAGAGAGTCGACCGGCGTGTTCCGGAACGACAACAGCACAACAGTGGCGTTCAGCAAATTGGTGAGCACCATGATGAAGGTCATGCGCCGGACCAGTTCCAGCTGCTTGGTCCGCAGCGTACCGGCATGCTTCTCCGGCACCGGCACATCCTTGATCAGCGCCGCGATCGTCCACCCGTTCATGCGCGCCTTTTTCGGTTCGGTCATCCCCGCCTCACTCTCATCCCCTCCCAAGGGGAAGCGTACAGCTTCGATTGGCTACCAGAGATACGTGAACTACCCTGTATCCGGATTGATGAAATTTCACCTAACCGGTCAGCTACTTCCGCCCGCGAGCCCGTCCTGCAGGGCCAAATCGTTAGCGCCGGGATCACCGGTCACCGCATCCATGGCCTCCCTGACCAGCGCGGCGGTCACCTAAATCGACCTTTCAGCCACCTCCCGGTCAACCTGTAGCAACCTCTTCAGGGCGGCCTATGCAACAGCCCGGGTAAGGGCTGCGTTTAGTTATGCGGTGGATAGGGCGGTTGTGCTGTGGCGCCGGGCGATCTAGCTTCGCCGGACACGTCCAGACGATTCAGGCCCCACCGCATGAAATTTCACCGTTCCGTTATCGACCTGATCGGCAACACCCCCCTGCTCCGGCTCAACAAGGTCTCCGACGAAACCGGCTGCGAGATCCTCGGCAAGTGCGAGTTCCTGAACCCCGGACAATCGGTGAAAGACCGGCCGGCCCTTGGCATCGTGCGCGATGCGGAGGCCTCCGGAGAGCTGCGCCCCGGCGGCACAATCGTTGAGGGCACTGCAGGAAACACTGGTATCGGCCTTGCCCTTGTGGGCGCCGCACTCGGCTACCGGGTGGTCATCGTCATGCCCCGCACGCAGAGTCAGGAGAAAAAGGACGCGATCCGCCTGCTCGGCGCCGAACTGATCGAGGTCGACGCGGTTCCCTACGCCAATCCCAACAATTACCAGCACTATTCGCGCCGCCTTGCCGAGGATCTTGCCGCTTCGGAGCCCAATGGCGCGATCTGGGCCAACCAGTTCGACAACACCGCCAACCGCAAGGCCCATTACGAAACCACCGGGCAGGAAATCTGGCAGCAGACCGATGGAAAGCTCGACGCTTTCATCTGCGCCGTTGGTTCCGGCGGCACGCTTGGCGGGGTCTCCCTCGCGCTGAAGGAAAAGAATGAGGCGGTCCAGATCGGCCTCGCCGACCCCGGCGGCGCGGCGATGTATGAATACTACAAGAACGGCGTGCTGAAGTCTGAAGGCACCTCCATCACCGAAGGCATCGGACAGGGCCGCATCACCGCCAATCTCGAAGGCATCATCGTGGATCGCGCCTATCGCTGCACCGATGCCGAAGCGCTGACCATCCTGTTTGATCTGGTGCAGGAAGAGGGCCTTTGCCTCGGCGGGTCGGCGGGCATCAACGTCGCCGGAGCCGTACAGATGGCGCGCGATCTCGGCCCCGGCCACACGATCATCACCATGCTCTGCGACTATGGCAACCGCTACCAGTCGAAACTCTACAATCCGGAATTCCTGCGGTCGAAAGACCTGCCGGTTCCGCCCTGGATCAAAGGCTGACACATGGAAACGGGCGATCCCCTCGTCACCGCAGACTGGCTGAAGGAGCACATCTCCGCCCCGGATGTGCGGGTCGTGGACGCGACCTGGTATGCGCCTTTCCTGAACCCTGAAAAGACCGGCCGCGAGGCCTGGCAGGACAGCCACATCCCGGGCGCGGTCTATTTCGATATCGATGCGATCAAGGCCGGCGGCACGGACCTGCCGCACATGCTGCCCGACCCGATCATGTTCTCGTCCCGCGTGCGCAAGCTGGGCATCGGGGACGGCAACCGGGTAATCGTGTACGACCAGAACGGCTACTGCGCTGCGGGCCGCGTGTGGTGGATGCTGCGCGTCATGGGCCATGGCGACGTCAAGGTGCTCGATGGCGGCCTCAAGGCCTGGACCGAGGCTGGCGGCGAGTTGGAAGACCTGCCCCCGGTGTCGGTGGAGCGCCATTTTACCGCCCGCGTGCGCAGCGACCTCCTGAAGGATGCCGCGCAGGTTCTGGCGGCCTCGCAATCGGGATCGCACAGCATCGTCGATGCCCGCTCGGCCAGCCGGTTCACTGGGGAAGCGCCCGAGCCGCGTGAAGGCCTGCCCAGCGGCCACATTCCCGGCAGCTGCAGCGTGCCCAGCGCCATGCTGGTCAATCCCGACGGCACCCTGAAATCGAAGGACGCGCTTGCGGCGCTGCTGCCGGAGCCGGCCGGCGGTGTCATCACCACCTGCGGATCCGGCGTCACGGCCGCCATTCTCGCCCTTGCCTATGCCCGCCTCGGCAACTGGGACGTCGCCGTCTATGACGGCTCGTGGACGGAATGGGCCTCCGATCCGTCCCGCCCCATCGCCACGGGCGCGGCATGAAGGAACGCGAGACCCGGATCATCCACACGCGAGGCGAACGCCTCAGCCGCAAGACCGTCAATCCGCCGTTGGAGCGCGCCTCCACCGTCCTGTTCGACACCGAGCGCGCGCTCTACGATTCCAAACCCGGCTATGGCCGCATGGGCCTGACGGTTCACCGCGAGCTGGAACAGGCGCTCTGCGAACTGGAGGGCGGCACGCATGCGCGTCTCGCCGGCAACGGCTTGCAGGCCTGCGCCCTGGCCATTGCCAGCTGTGTGGAGGCAGGCGGCCATATCCTCTTCCCCGACAGCGCCTATGGCCCGACGGCGCGTTTCTGCGAGCGCCGCCTGGCCGCCATGGGCGTCAGCTCGGAGCGCTATGATCCGCGCATCGGCGCTGGCATTGCCGCGCTCATCCGTCCGGAAACACAGGCTATTTTCATCGAGTCTCCGGGCTCCCTGACGTTCGAACTGTCCGACACTCCGGCCATCGTCGAAGCCGCGAAGGCCCGCAAGGTGCGGACCATCTCGGACAACACCTGGGGCGCCGGCTATTTCCACCAGCCGCTGTCGCTGGGCGTCGACATGGTGGTCCAGGCGCTCACCAAATATGTCGTCGGCCATGCCGATGCGTTTGGCGGCGTCGTGGTGACCAAAGATGCCGGCGCCTACAACCGCCTCGCCATGGCGTCGGAGGATTTCGGCATCACGCTGGCGCCGGACGATGCCTATCTCGCCCTGCGCGGTATGCGCACGCTGCATACGCGCCTGCGCGCGCACGAGGCCGCCGCGCTGGAACTCGCCACCTGGCTGGAAGCGCGCCCGGAAGTGGCCGAAGTGCTGCACCCGGCCCTGTCGTCCAGCCCGGACCATGCCATCTGGGAACGTGACTTCACCGGATCATCCGGCCTCTTCGGGATTGTCCTGAACCCCATCCCAGAGGGCGGCATGGACCGCTTCCTCGGCGCTCTTCACCTTTTCGGCATGGGCTTCTCCTGGGGCGGCTTTGAGAGCCTGATCATCCCCTGCGACGAACAGCTGACCCGCAAGACAGACGGCGCGCCCACCCGGCCGGGCCGGTTGCTGCGCATCCATGTCGGCCTCGAAGCGGTCAGCGATCTCAAGGCCGAACTGGACACGGCCTTCCGCGCCCTGGGACAGTCGGCGTGAGCCTCTCCCCGCGACAGATCGGACTGATCCTCGGCCTGGCCATCCCGGTTCTGATGTTGCTCACCGGCCCGCCCGCCGACCTGACGCCGATTGCCTGGGTGACAGCGGCCCTGCTTGTCACCATGGCCAGTTGGTGGGCCACCGAAGCGATCCCGATCCCGGCGACATCCCTGCTGCCCCTGTTCGTGTTGCCCACGGCTGCTGCCATCATTGGCCATACTGACGGCGGCACGGATGCGGCCATCCTCGCCCAGCTGACACCCAAGGTGATCGGGGCGAGCTATGCCGACCATATTGTCCTCCTGCTACTCGGCGGATTCATCGTGGCGCTGGGGGTCGAGCGCTGGAACCTGCACAAGCGTGTTGCGCTCAATATTGTCGACCGGGTCGGCACCTCGCCCGGCGCGCTGGTGTTCGGCTTCATGCTGGCAACGGCGCTGATCTCGATGTGGATTTCCAACACCGCCACGTCGCTGATGATGGTGCCCATCGCCCTCTCAGCCGCCAGCGCCCTGCGCGATACGAGCGGCAAGTTCACCACCGCCGTGCTGCTGGGCGTGTGCTATGCCGCCTCCATCGGCGGCGTCGCCACCCCCATCGGCACGCCGACCAATCTGATCGCCCTGAAATGGCTGCAGGAGCAGACCGGCACCAGTATCGGTTTCTGGCAGTGGATGACCTTCGGCATTCCCGCCGCAGCGCTTCTGGTGCCCGCCGCCTGGTGGAGCGTCACGCGCGGCCTCAACCGGGCCTCCGGCGGGCAGGCCATGGCCGCTTCCGTGCATCAGGACCTGCTGGACCTCGGCCCGATGACGGTGCCCGAGCGGCGCATCGCCATGGTCTTTGCCGTGATTGCGGCGCTCTGGGTGTTCCGCCTGCCAATCGCCGAAGCGCTGAGCGCGGCAGGCTATCCCCGGCTGATGGACTATGGCGGACAGGCCGACATGATGATCGCCATTTTCGGCGCTGTACTGGTCTTCCTTGTCCCCGCCGGCGGCGGGGAAAGGCGCGCCCTGATGACCTGGGAAGAGGCCGTGAAACTGCCCTGGGGCGTGCTGATCCTGTTCGGCGGCGGCATCGCGCTCGGCAATGCGATGAAGACGACAGGCCTGTCGGACTGGGTAGGCCACCGGCTGGAAGTGCTCAGCATCTTCCCGCCGCTGATGATCGTGGCGATTACGGTGGCGCTTGTGATCTTCCTGACGGAAGTCACGTCCAATGTCGCCACCATGACGACGCTTGCGCCGATCATCGGCTCGCTCGCCGTGGCTGTTGGCGCGGCGCCCGAAGCCTTGTTCGCACCCGTGGCCGTCGCCGCCAGCTGCGCCTTCATGCTGCCCGTGGCGACAGCACCGAATGCCGTCATCTATGCGACCGGGCATGTCACCATATCGGACATGATCCGGCGCGGCTTCCGGCTCAACCTGTTCGGCGTGGTGATCATCACGGCGGTCGGCTACTGGATCGCGCCGCTGGTGCTCTGACGGCGGCAGAACCCGTCTCTCAACCGCGATGCCTACTCCGGCGGGGGGCGCGAGAAATTCTGGAAAATGAACAGGTCCTCGACATCCGCCCCCACGAAGGATTGCGGCTCGGACGGCGTCAGCCGGAGTCTGCGTTCGAGGCCGGCGACACAGCGCCGTGTGCGGCTGGAAAGATCGACAAAATCGTCCGCTTCCGGAAGGGATTGCAGCACGCAGCCGTCAAACACAGTATACTCGAAATCGGCCTCGCAGCCGAAGGACGACCGGTCCGGCCTGGCGGCCGTCATCACCAGCCGGTTCGGCCCGGCAAGCGCCGGCACGAAGACACCGGAATAGCAGGCCGAGACGACCACCACAGTCGGCCGCTCGCCACACCATTCCGTCACCAGACTGTTCATCCGGCCCGGGCCCAGAACGCCTTCGCGTCCGAGGACGATGCCCTCCGGCGAGCCGTGCGATGTGAAATAGAGCAGGCATCCGGACGAGGCCGCGGCCGCCTTGCTGGCGATCGACGCGAATGCGACTTCCGAGGCCAGCGCCCAGCCATTCGTCTGGTTCGGACGCAGCGACAGCGACGTGATGTTTTCCGCCCGGAAACCGACCGACTCGAAGCCCTTCGTCAGCGCGGTCTTGGCATTTTCGAAGGCCTCGATCGTGCCGCCCTCGCTGTCGCGCCAGTCAGCCGCGACGATGCCGACCGCCCAATTGCTGAAGCCCGCCGGATCGGGCTGCACCTGCGCCAGCGCGGCGGCCGGCCAGATGAGGCCAGCCAGCAGGGTCACGACGGCGCGGCGCCAGGTTCGCATCCGAACTCCCAGAGCAAATCACTGCCGACATGAAATCAGGACCGTCCGCCTCACGCAAGCGGAACCCTGCCCCTGTTCGGAATTGCGATTGTTGCCGCTGCCGCCCTTAATAGTCCGGCAGTTCGTCCAGCGAGGGCTCGCGCGCCCAGCAGGAACAATCGGTGTCGTAGACATAGGCTTCGCCATAGTCGTTCACGCGGGTCAGCGGCGCCGAATAGGCAAAGGGCATATCGTACACGGTGCCGTACCGGTCGGCGAACCCGTCGCCGGTATCATCGCAGACGAGGTCATTGCTGCCATTGTATCCACAGTCCCAGCGGGGAACCATGGTCGTGGTCACCGCCATCTCGTCCGCCGCTGCAGCCAGCCCTTCCGAAAAGGCGAGCATGTCCGCCGATGTGCAGCCGCCGTGCGCAAGGCCCGTTGACGTCCCCAGAACAGCGACCAGCACGCCCCGCATCCTAAGCATTAAATCCCCCAGCCATTTCAAGCCAGTAGGCAATTTCCAAGTTGAACGCAGGATGAATGGCTCACTCCGGCGGCGGGCTGCACTCGACGACCAGCTTGCCGAGATTCTTGCCCTCGAACAGGCGCGACAGGCTCGCCGGGGCGTTTTCGAAGCCCTTCACGATATCGGTTTCGAATTTCAGTTTCCCCTCCATCAGCCATTGGGCCATCTGCTGGATGCCCTCCGGGAAACGCGGGAAATAGTCGATCACGATGAAGCCCTTCACCAGCGTGCGGCGCATCAGAAAGTTCGCGAAGTTGGACGGGCCGGGCGCCGGCGTGGTGTCGTTATAGGTGCTGATCATCCCGCAGAGCGGCATGCGGGAGAAATCGTTCAGCCGGTCGATCACCGCTTCCATGATCTTGCCGCCGACATTCTCGAAATTGATGTCGACGCCGTTCGGGCAGTGCCTGTCCAGCGCCGCGCCGACATCCTCGCTCTTGTAGTTGATGGCGGCGTCGAAGCCGGCAACCTCCGTCAGCCACCGGCACTTGTCATCGCTGCCGGCGATGCCGACGACGCGGCACCCCTGGATCTTCGCGATCTGGCCGACCATCGAGCCGACGGCGCCGGCCGCTGCAGACACCACGACCGTCTCGCCCGCCTTCGGCTTGCCGATGTCCATGAGGCCGAAATAGGCCGTCATGCCGGTCGCGCCGAGCGGCCCCATGAAGGCCGTGAGCGGCACGCCCGGCAGGCGCGGCAGCTTGGCGAGGCCATCGCCGTTCAGCACCGGATACATCGTCCATTTGCCAAGGCCCGTATTGACGATGTCGCCCTGCTGGAAACCCTCATGCCGGCTCTCCACCACCATGGCGAGCCCACCACCACGCATGCCGTCGCCGATGCCGACGGGCGGCAGGTAGGCATCCATGTCGCTCATCCAGATACGGTTGGTCGGGTCGAGGGAGAGGTAGACCGTCTTTGCCCGCACCTGCCCTTCCTGAAGGGGTTCCAGCGGCGTCTCGACGAGTTCGAGGTCGCCTTCCTTGATTTCGCCCACAGGCCGCTGGCGCAGCACCCAGGTCTTGTTCATCTCGCTCATCGTTTGCTCCCTGATTTGCGGGGGAAGCTAGAGCCAATTGCGGTCAGCGCAAGACGCCCCGGCGGTTCATCCAGACGGCATAGGCGATGAGCGCAAAGCAGAAGACCACGCCGAGCCACGACAACATCATGTTCCCGGCGCCTGCCGGCAAAGGCAGGGACTGGCTGAGCAACAGTCCCAACGCACCGTCCAGCGCCGCGGCCCAGAACAGGTTGATCGCCCAGCGCCTTCTCAGCAGCAGGCCTATGGCGCCGAGCAATCCGCCCAGGCTGGTGATTGCCCAGGCCAGCCACAGCCAGATCGGGAAGCGCGCCCAATGCGATTTCAGTTCGTCCGGCAGGGTCTCCTGATAAGACTCGAACTGCAGCACGGCCGTTCCGAAATCGAAGCTGCCGATGGCGAACCAGACAAGGGCCGCAGCGCCGACCAGCCAGAGGTGGACCGGCGGATTTGAATGGGCCGGAAGCGGACCGTCATTCATGTTCGTATCCCCTCTCGCGCCCGCTCTCTCTCAGGCCTCGTCCAGAAACCCGTTCACGATCTCGACAATGCGCGGAACCACGGCTTCCGGAATGTCATGCCCCCAATCGGGGATGTCGACATAGCGCGCGCCGGGGATACGCCTTGCAATGTCCTGCCCCGCGGCCGGCCTGATGAGCGGGTCCACCGCGCCATGCAGCACCAGCGCCGGCTGGGAGATTTCGCCGAGGCGCTCATGCCAGCGCGGTTGGGCAAGGATGGCGGCATACTGACGGGCAACACCCATCGGCCGGTCCGAGCGTGCCGTGTCCCGCATCGACCGGGCCCGCACTTCGTCCGCCGTCGGCCGGATGTCGGGATGAGACCCGATGGCAGCGGCCGAGACAATCGCCACTTCGGCAATGTCTTCGGGCGAGCGCGACTTTGGCACGGCCGTCAGGGCGGCCATCGCCTCCTTGTCGCCGGGCGGCAGGGACGGGTCGCCGGACGTCGTCATGACCGGGATCAGTTTGCGCACCCGTTCCGGATGGTTCAGCGCGATTAGCTGCACGATCATGCCGCCCATGGAAAAGCCCATCACATCGGCCTTGTCGATGCCGAGCCCGTCCAGCAAGGCCACGGCATCGGCGGCCATGTCGTCCAGCAGGTAAGGCACCAGGTGGCGCGGCGGACAGCCACCGGCGATGGCGTGCGCGATCTCTTTCGGTGAGGGCACCGAATGGCCCACCATTTCGGTGGTCAGGCCGATATCGCGATTGTCGAACACGATGACGCGGCGCCCGGCCTGCGCGAAACCTTCCAGCAGGCTGTCCGGCCAGCGGATCATCTGGGAGGTGAACCCCGACACCAGCAACAGCGGTTGCCCGTCCTGCGGCCCATAGGTTTCGTATTCGATATCGATCCCGTTCGCCTGAATGCGCGGCATGGTGTTTCCTCCTGTCCCTTTTTCCCGAAACGCTAGACCGTTTGCGGCACGGCGCAAGTCTGCCCGCAGGGCAAGCAATCAGGTGAGCGTGCCCGCGCGCCGCTGCCAGACGGCATAGGCAAGCAAAGCCGCAGCAATGCCGAGAATGATCAGCGGAAACAGCTCCGCCCCCTCCATCCGGGGGGCATTCTTGTCGAAATAGCCGGTCGCCATGCTGACAAGGGCGCCCAGCAGCGAGGCGAGGAAGGCCGGCACGGCGAGGCCTTTCCTAAGGAGCAGGGCAAGGCTGCCGATCAGCCCGCCGAAGACGCCCACGGCCCATACGATCCAGACCCAGAGCGGCATGGCGAACCAATAGTCCAGCATCTCCTGCGGATAGGGCTCCAGCCAGGCGGCGTTGCGCGTCGCCGTCATCGTGAAATCCGTGCTGCCGAACCCGTTCCACAGCAGGCCAAGGACGCCGACCACCCAAAGGTGCCACGGTGTCCTTCTTGTTGCGTTTTCCATTTCACGCCCTCCCCGGCATGGTTTTCCCCAGCATACTGGCGCCAGCGCGGTGTTCCAAGCGACATGAGGGGTGCACGGCGGGTGACGGGCCCCGCCCATGCGGCTAAACCATGGGCCAGAAAAGGAATCCCTCCATGGCCACCGCCCCCGTCACCAAGGACAGCCACCTCTATCTGGTCGACGCCAGCGCCTACATCTTCCGCGCTTTCCATGCCCTGCCGCCGCTGACCCGGTCTTCCGACGGCCTGCCCATCGGCGCCGTCAGCGGCTTCTGCAACATGTTGTTCAAGCTTCTGGAGGACCTGAAAGGCGACGAACGGCCAACCCATTTCGCCTGTATCTTCGACGCTTCCTCGCACACGTTCCGGAACGAGATCTACGACCAGTACAAGGCCAATCGGGATGAGCCGCCCGAGGAACTGCGCCCGCAATTCCCGCTGGTGCGCCGCGCTGCGGAAGCCTTCGCCGCCCACGCCATCGAGATGGAAGGCTTCGAGGCTGACGACCTCATCGCCACCTATGCGCGCGAGGCAGAGAAGAAAGGCGCGCGCGTCACGATCGTGTCGTCCGACAAGGATTTGATGCAACTCGTCTCCGACCAGATAGTCATGCTCGACACAATGAAGAACAAGACACTCGGCCGGGAGGCCGTGTTCGAGAAGTTCGGTGTCGGGCCGGAAAAGGTGGTGGATGTCCAGTCTCTCGCCGGCGACAGTGTCGACAATGTTCCCGGCGCGCCCGGTATCGGCGTGAAGACGGCCGCGACGCTTCTGGAAGAGTATGGCGACCTCGACACGCTGCTCGCCCGGGCCGAAGAGATCAAACAGCCCAAGCGCCGCGAAACGCTGATCAATTTCGCCGACCAGATCCGCCTGTCGCGAGAGCTTGTCACCCTCAAGGCGGACGTGCCACTTGAAGTGAAGCTCGAAGACCTTGCCGTTCAGGACCCCGAGCCCACCACCCTGCTCGGCTTCCTTGAAGAGATGGAGTTCAAGACCATCACCCGCCGCGTGCGCGAGATGATGGAGAAGGAAGGCGCGCTGGAGGCTGCTCCGCCTGCGGAAGACCCGATCGATCGCACAAAGTATGAATGCGTGCGCGACTTCAAGACGCTTGAGGACTGGATCGCGCGGGCCGTGAAGCAGGGCTATGTCGCGGTGGACACCGAAACCGACAGTCTCGATGCCGTGGCCGCCAATCTTGTCGGTGTCTCGCTCGCCCTGTCTCCAGGCGAGGCCTGTTACATCCCGCTTGCCCACAAGGACCCCAACGATGCCGGCGACGGCGACATGTTCGGCGCCGACCCGCCCCGCCAGGTGCGGATGAAGGATGCGATCAAGGCGCTCAAGCCCCTGCTGGAGAATGATGCCGTCCTGAAGATCGGCCAGAACATCAAATACGATTTGAACGTCTTTGCACGGCACAATATCCAGGTGGCGCCGGTCGACGACACGATGCTGCTGTCCTATGTGCTGAACGCCGGCAAGCACAATCACGGCATGGATTTCCTGTCCGAGAAATATCTCGGCCATGTGCCGCTCAGCTTCAAGGACGTCGCCGGCACCGGCAAGGCGCAGGTCAGCTTCGACCGTGTCCCGCTCGACAAGGCCACCGAATACGCCGCCGAAGACGCCGATGTGACCTTGCGCCTCTGGCAGACCTTCAAGCCACTCCTGCACACGGAGAAAGTCACGACCGTCTACGAGACCGAGGAGCGCCCGCTGACGCCCGTGCTCGCCGCGATGGAGCGCGAAGGCATCAAGGTCGACCGGGACAAGCTTTCCCGCCTCTCGTCAGACTTTGCCCAGCGCATGGCCGCGCTGGAGGCCGAAGCCTATGAACAGGCCGGCGAGGAATTCAATATCGGCTCCCCCAAACAGCTCGGCGAGATCCTGTTCGACAAGATGGGCATCGAAGGCGGCAAGCGCACCAAGACGGGCGCCTGGGTTACCGACGCCGACGTGCTGGAAGGCCTTGCCGCCGACGGGCACGACCTGCCCCGCACGATTGTCGACTGGCGCACCCTGTCGAAGCTGCGCTCCACCTATACCGAAGCGCTCCAGGCCGCGATCAATCCGGAAACCGGCCGCGTGCATACCAGCTTCTCCATGGCCGTCGCCCAGACCGGACGCCTGTCTTCATCCGACCCCAACCTGCAGAACATCCCCGTACGGACGGAAGAAGGCCGCAAGATCCGCGAGGCCTTCATCGCCGAAGAGGGCAACATCCTCGTCAGCGCCGACTACAGCCAGATCGAACTGCGCGTCCTCGCCCACATGGCCGATATCCCCGCCCTGAAGACCGCCTTCAAGGACGAGCTCGACATCCATGCCATGACGGCCAGCGAAATGTTCGGTGTGCCCATCGAAGGCATGGACCCGATGGTGCGCCGGCAGGCCAAGGCGATCAATTTCG
>JAGQRO010000462.1 GCA_020425315.1 Hyphomonas sp.
TCGCCTATGTGGCGATCCTGTTCGGGTTCACGGTGGCGATGTCGGCGACGGGGCTCGACCTCGTCACGGCATTTACCGGCACGCTCGCGACGCTTTCCAATGTCGGCCCGGCGCTGGGCGACATCATCGGTCCGGCCGGCCATTTCGGCTCGCTGACGGATGCGGCGAAATGGATGCTTATCATGCTGATGTTCCTCGGGCGGCTGGAGATCATGACCATCCTGGTCCTGCTCAGCCCGCTGTTCTGGCGCGGCGGGTGAGGGCACGATGCACGAATTGCTGAGCGTTGCGGAAATGGGCGAAGCCGACCGGCTGACGATCGAAGCCGGCACGCCCGGCATCGAACTGATGGAGCATGCCGGCCAGGCGATCTTCGAGGCAGCAGTGGGGCTGGTGCCGGCGGGCCGCACGGTGCTCGTCGTCTGCGGGGCGGGCAACAATGGCGGCGATGGTTTCATCGCGGCGCGGCTGTTCGTCGAAAACGGCTACAAGGTCTCGGTCGCGCTGGCGGGCGATCCCAAGCGTCTGCAGGGTGATGCAAGAACAGCCTTCGAGCGCTGGGTGGAACGTTCGGGTAGTGCACTCCTGAAGCCTGATGAGGCAGAGCCCGAACATTCCGGACTGATCGTCGACGCGCTGTTCGGCGCGGGGCTCGACCGGCCGATCACCGGGGCGCTGGCAGAGCTGGTGGAACGAATCAATGCGAGCGGTGCGCCCGTAATCGCCGCCGATCTGCCGAGCGGCATCCACGGCGATACCGGACAGGTGATGGGCGCTGCGGTGCGGGCGACGCGTTCCGTCACCTTCTTTCGCAAGAAACCCGGCCATCTGCTGCTGCCGGGCAGGGCGCATTGCGGCGAGGTGGCCGTCGCCGATATCGGCATCGATCCTTCGGTGCTGCAAGCTATCCGGCCGCGGCAATTCGAGAACACGTCGGATCTGTGGCGCGTGCACTGGCCGAGGCCGTCGGCGGACGACCACAAATACGACCGGGGCCATGCGGTGGTCGTCTCCGGCCCGGCGACCCGCACCGGCGCAGCACGGCTGGCGGCGCGCGCGGCACTGCGGATCGGTGCCGGGCTGGTGACGGTGGCGAGCCCCGCCGATGCGCTCGCGGAAAACGCCGCGCAATTGACGGCGATCATGCTGCGCGAGGCGGATGGAACGGACGGACTGGCGCATCTGCTCGAGGACAAGCGGCTCAACGTGGTCGTCATGGGACCGGGACTGGGCGTCGGGCCCGCGACCGGCGCCGCGGTCCAGGCGGTACTGGCGACCGACAGGGCGACGGTCCTCGATGCCGATGCGCTGACCAGCTTCGCGGGCAGGCCACATGCGCTTTTCGAGGCGATCCATGCGCGTAGCGCAACGACCGTCCTGACACCGCATGCCGGCGAATTCGTCCGGCTTTTTCGGGACATGCAAGGTGACAAGCTCACCCTGGCGCGCAAGGCCGCCGAAATGAGCGGCGCGACCATCGTCTTCAAGGGCGCGGATACGGTGATCGCCGCACCCGATGGCAGGGCCGCTATCAATGCGAACGCGCCGGCCTGGCTGGCGACGGCCGGCGCGGGCGACGTGCTTGCCGGCATGATCGGTGGGCTGGCCGCGCAGGGCATGCCAGGATTCGAAGCTGCCTGCGCCGGTGTCTGGCTGCACGGCGCGGCGGCGGCGCGTTTCGGACCCGGGCTGATCGCCGAAGACATCGAAAAAACCCTGCCGCAAGTCCTGGGCGGGATGTAGAGCCGCTCCTCGCAGCTCTGCTGGCCATGTCACGCATTGTTGCAGGCATGCGGGCATCGTTACCGCAGCACCACAATCGCGCCCCATTCCGCCATATGTTGCGCCGCACAAACCGGACGGCCTCAGCGCCAGCCGGAGAACAAGAACGATCGGCCCGCCAACAGCAGGCAGCCATTCGAGGCTGCAATGCTCCGGGGCGGGCCGTGTCGTCGGGCCAACAACAAGAAACGGAATCAACATGCGTTCAGCAAGCATTCTGGCGGCCACGCTTTTTTCGGCCGCGCTCCTCGGCTGCGTCCTTCCCGGCGCGGCAAATGCCGGAACCGGCAAGAACTGTGGCGGTGCATCCTGGTATGCGCTGCATTCGAAGACGGCCTCGGGCGAGATGATGGACCCTTCGGCCATGACGGCAGCGCATCGCAGCCTGCCCTTCGGCA
>JAGQRO010000463.1 GCA_020425315.1 Hyphomonas sp.
GCCGACATGGCGATCTGGCCCTGGTATGGCTCGCTGGTGCTTGGCCTCGCCTACAGTGCAGGCGAGTTCCTGTCGGTGCATGAGTACACGAATGTGCTGCGCTGGACGAAGCAGATTGGCGAGCGCCCCGCCGTGAAACGCGGGCGGATGGTGAACTCCACTTTCGGCAAACCGGAGAACCAGCTGCGCGAGCGCCATGATGCCAGCGATTTCGACCTGCGCACCCAGGACAAGCTGGAACCGGAAGGGCAATAGCAGCCATCTGCCTGCGGCGCCGCAGCGCCTTCCTTGCCGAGCCGTCAAAGCCCATATAGGGCAGGGCGATACAGCAGAGAGGCTGCATGACGACCTATACCTCCGACCCGCGCCGCCACACGGCCGATACCGCCGAGTCCATGGCGGAGGTGCGCTATGAGATCGACCGGATTGACCGCCTGCTGGTGGAAATCCTGGCCGAACGCCAGTCCTTCATGGACGCCGCCGCCCGGATCAAGGGCGACCGCAAGGTCGTGCACGACCGGGCCCGCATCGAGGATGTGGTGGCCAAGGTGAAGGCGGCGGCCGAGGCGGCCGGCCTGTCGGCGGCGATTGCCGAACCGGTCTGGCGGACGCTGATCGACCGCTGCATTGCCTATGAATTCGAGAGCTACGATGCCCTGCGCGCACCCTTGCCGGCCAGCTCGTAGGCGGCCTTTGCAGCCTCTTCCAGCGTCAGGGTAAGGATATCGCGCACTTCACCGAGCAGGACGGCAGCCGCGGTCGTGCTGGGCGGCGGCTCGGCCCGCCCGGCCTTTTCCGCCCGTTCGCAGGCCTGAGCCAGGCGCAGCGCCCCCAGCGACAGGCTGGTGCCCTTCATCGTGTGAACCGCATCGGCCCATTGGCGCGCTTCGGCCTTCGGGTCCATCAGGCGCGACCAGAGGCCAGCCTGTTCCCGAAAAATGTCGATCACTTCGAGGGCGAGGGACGCATCGCCGCCGGTCATGGCCTTCAGCGTGTCGCGGTCAAGCAGGGCGAGCGGCGTGGACATGAGCGGAAACTCCTTGGTTTACAGCCACGATGCCAGAACCGGTTTGTCCACCGGTTAACAGAATTGTGAGGCTGCTGACTTATCGTTTGTCGGCGATTTGATTTTTGACTATAAGCGGTGCTGCCGGTGCCCTGAGGTGCCGGAATCGCGCTGATTTATGACTATCGGGGGCCAAAATGGCACTGATCATCCTCGTCCGGAACATCGTCCTTGCGGCCGTGCTGGCCTGGCTGGGAATCGAATACATCCCGGAAGAAAGCCGGGATGCGCCCGAATCCAGCCCTCAAAGTGCCTTGATGTTCGGGCATTCCTGCCAATAGGAACAAGGCGCTGGGCCCATTGCTGACTTGCATTCTGCCCTCGCGCTGCGGCATGCAACGCGGTATAAGGGTAGAATGAGCGATTATCCCGAAGCTCGCCCGTCCGGCCGGGATTTGCTGGTCAGACAAGAGGCGTCAGAGAATTTCGAGCTGGCACGCCACGGCGGCGGCTGGATGGTGTTCGCCGGATTCTTCACATCTTTGCTCTGGCTTGGCGGCGTTGCTGCCATCGCGCTCGGCTATTTCGGCGTGCCCGCGCTGCAGGCCACGAACCCCTGGCTTCTCGCCGGGGCCGGCATGGCCGCGACCATTCCAGCCTTCCTGCTGATCATGGCCGGCTATATGGGCCGCACCAATCGCCGGGCCGCCGCTTCCAATGCGCTTGTCATGGAAGCCGCCACCCGCCTGATGGCCCCGGCGCGAGAGGCCGGCACCGAAGGCATCACCTTTGCCGAACAGATGAAACAGTCGGCCGCCGAGATCGACAAGGCGATGCAGCACGCGCTCGCCGTGATGAAGGCCATGTCGACCGAGATTGGCGACGAACGTCATCGCCTGGAACAGGTGGCCTATGCCAGCGCCGACAATGCGCGTGAGCTGACCCAGCGCCTCGCCGCTGAGCGCCAGCTGCTCGAAGGCCTCGCCCGTGACCTGCGCACCCAGATGCAGCAGATGGGCGAAGCGATCCCGCGTCAGGCCCAGATGATGGTCGATTTCGCCCGTCAGGCCAGTGAGGATGTCGCCCGCACCGACGAGACGCTGGAAGTGCGCATGGCCTCGATGCAGACGGCCAGCGCAACCCTGTCTGCGCGCCTTGCCGAGCTCGACAATCTCGCCCATGACGCCGCCGCGCGTACGGAATCGCTGACCTACGCCATCTCCCGCGTCGAGGAGAAGCTGGACCAGTCGCGCCGCACCGTGGATGCGGCTGTGCGGGCAGGGGAGATTGCGGCGGCGGCCGCTGCCACGACCGGCGATGCGCTGAAGGAAGCCGTCGCCATGGCGATCGATGGCGCCCGCGCCGCCAGCCACGAAATTACCCAGTCTTCCCGCTCGGCGGCAGAGGAAGCGGCCCGTTCGCTCGCCCGCCTGCGCCAGGCGGGGCAGGAATCGGCGTCCCTGCGCGCCGAACCTGAGCCGCGCCCGGCAAGTTTCGAGGCGCCGCGTCCGGCGCCCACCCCGGAGCCGCCGAAGCCCACCGCTGAACCGCCCCCGCTGCGCCCGGCGATCACGCCGCCGCCGGCTGCACCCTCATTCAGCGCCGGAAGCGGCAATGGCCAACCGGCCCCCCGTCCCGGCAACACGCCGTCCGAACGCCCGATTGCCAGCGCGGAACGCCCCGTTCCGCGCGATGGAACGCCGCCCCCGACGCTGTCCCCGGCGCCGCGCGCCCCCCGGCCCCTGCCGGATGACGATTTGTTCGATGCGGCCGCTGACCTGATCGCCTCGGCCAGCCTCGGCGCCTCGCAGGAGCGCGCCCGCGAAGAGGCGAAGGCTGAAGCGGCCCGTCCGTCCATCGATGCCCCCGCGCCTCCACCGCCATTGCGCCGCCGGTTCGACGATGTGCAGGAAGAGACCCCGGAAGAGCCGGCGCACCCGATGCGCCGCAAGACCGATATTCCCCAGGTCGAGGCCCGTCCCGTGCTGCGCCCGGACCCGGCGCCGACGATCACCCCGTCCCAGCGTCCGCCGGCGGCCCCGTCAGGCAGTTCCGAAATGGCCTGGCGCGACATCATCTCGGACATGAGTCGTGACGAGCCGCCAAAGTCGCGTGAGGACGTGGCCGACCAGATGATCCAGCGGCTGCAGACGTCCGGTATCCAGCTGCCCGAGACGTTCCGGCCGAAGGCGAAGCGCAAGATCGCCGAGGCGGCCCGCAAGGGTGAGAAGCAGCGCAAGGCGGCGATCATCGAACAGGCCGGCCGGCAGGTGGAGCGCGTGACGCAGCGCCTGCGCAATGACCAGTCGCTGATGGATCTTGCCCGCACCTTCGTGGAGATGGAGCAGGAAGACGCGCTGAACGCCCTCGAACAGACGCAGAAGACGAGCCGCAATGCGAGCTCGCGCCTGGCGGCCTACCTGCTGCTGGACGCCGCGCTCTAGACGCCGACGATTTCCGTCTCGGCAGCTTCAGCCTTGATCCATTTGATGAAATCCCGCACGTCCTGGCTGAGATGCCGGCCTTTCGGCCAGACCAGCCAGTAGCCGAACTCGATACTGGTCGACCCGTCCGCGAAGGGCGCGACGAGGCGGCCGGAGGCGAGGTCCGAGGAGGCGATGGCCTTCTTGGCAAGCGCGACACCGCGGCCGGCGGCGGCGGCTTCGATGACGAGGATGGCCTGGTTGAAGCGGGGGCCACGCGTGCCGTCGATGCTCTTCACGCCGCGGGCGCGCAGCCAGCTTGCCCAGTCGGGGCAGGAGGGGTCGATCTCCGTGCCGTCATCATGGAGGAGGGTATGATGGCGCAGATCCTCCGGTTTCCGGATTGCGTCGGGCCCTTCGAGCATGGCCGGCGAACATACGGGAAGCACTGTTTCATCGAGCAATTTTTCCGATTTCAGGCCATCATAATTGCCCCGGCCATAGCGGATGGCGAA
>JAGQRO010000049.1 GCA_020425315.1 Hyphomonas sp.
CTCATCAGGCGGGCCTGCAGGCCGGGCAGCGAGTCGCCCATTTCGCCTTCCAGTTCGGCCCGCGGCGTCAGCGCGGCCACCGAGTCGATCACGAGCAGGTCAACCGCGCCCGAGCGCACCAGCGTGTCGGCGATTTCGAGGGCCTGTTCGCCGGTATCCGGCTGGGAAATCAGGAGATCGTCGAGGTCCACGCCCAGCTTGCCGGCATAGATCGGGTCGAGCGCATGTTCGGCATCGATGAAGGCGCACACGCCGCCATTCTTCTGGGCCTCAGCCACGCAGTGCAGCGACAGGGTCGTCTTGCCCGAGCTTTCCGGCCCGTAAATCTCGATGATGCGGCCCTTCGGCAGGCCGCCGATGCCGAGCGCAATGTCCAGGCCGAGCGAGCCGGTGGAGACGGCCTCGATATCCATGGCCTTCTTGTCGCCCAGGCGCATGACCGAGCCCTTGCCGAAGGAGCGTTCGATATTGCTGAGCGCCGTTTCAAGAGCCTTCTGCTTGTCCACGCCGGTTTCCTTGTCCACGAGTTGCAACGCGGGTTTGGCCATGAGTCGTCTCCTTAGGTCCACTATGGGGGTGTTTTTGGCAAGGCCCCCGATTGCCTTATCTGACTCGCATGTACCACGTTTGTTCCGCAGAACAAAGCAGAAACTTTCTGCGGGCTGCTCTTTTCTTTCCGGCCCGTTTCAGGCATTGTCCGGCCCATGCTGACACGATCCAACCGCCCCGCCGGCGAAGCCCGCCTTCATTACCTTGATGCCGATATCGAGATGCTCTCGCCGGGCGACTATGTCGTGTGCGCCGTCACCGGCCGGAAGATTCCGCTGCAGGCCCTGCGCTATTGGAGCGTCGACCGGCAGGAAGCCTATTGGGATGCCGAGGCCGCGGCCTCGCGGATGCTGCCGGCGCGGGACTGAACGGCGCATGATGCGCGACTGGCTCCTGATGGTGGTGATGTGCACCGGCGCCTGCGCCGGCCTGCCCGCGCGCGCCGAACCGGCCGTCTCCACCGCGCCCGCACCTGAAGATTCCTGTGACGGCGCCCTGGTCCAGGGCGGCCTCGTGATCTGCCGCGGCGCGCCGGGCACGGAGTTCACCGTCGCCGGGCGCACGCTCACCACTGACGCCACCGGCAGCGCCCAGTTCGGCCTGCGCACCAACACGCCCGCCGTCATCGGCTGGTCGTCCGGCAATGGCGCCTTCGGCGACCTCACCATCGCACAGCGCCATGACGAGTTCCGCAAGATCGAAGGGTTCGACTGCGACAAGGTCGATGCCCGCACAGAGGAACAGAAGGCACATGCCTCCCGCTCCTGGGTGAAGAAACAGGCGGCCTTTGCCAGCTTCCATGAAGGCCCCGGCGCCCTCACCGGATTCATCAAGCCTTCCGATGCGCCGGCCTCTTCTCCCTTCGGCCCGACGCGGAAATATATCGGCGTCAGCAAGGTGACGGGCGAGCCCTGCGAGTCGGTTTCGGTGCACCAGGGCTATGACATGGCTGCGCCGGTCGGCACGCCGGTTGTCGCCCCGGCCGCCGGCACGGTCATCCTGGCCGATCCGGACCTCTATTATGAGGGCGGCACGGTCTTCCTCGACCATGGCCATGGCCTCGTTTCGGTGTTCATGCATCTCTCTGAAGTTGACGTGGCGGCAGGCGACACTGTGGCGCGCGGCGACCTCTTGGCGAAGACCGGAAACACCGGCCGGACCACCGGACCGCACCTCCATTGGGCGGTAAAATGGCGCAATCTGCAAGAAAATGAACGCAATGGCGATTTCTACATTGACCCGGCGCTGCTGTTGGACTTGCCTGTCGCCGACTGACCACCGACGGGGGAAATGGCTCTGAGCCAGATCGCTGACCATGTTGCGGGCTGGATCGAGGCGTCCATCCGGGCGGCCGCGCCGGGCCATGTGCCGCTATTGTTCATGTCCGGGCCGCAGGGCTCCGGCAAATCGACCGCGCTTGCCGCGGCTATCGAGGCGCTGGACGAGTCCGTCGTCGGCACGGGCCTGGACGATTTCTATCTGCGTCATGCCGAACGGATGGAACTCGCCCGCAAGGTGAGCCCGCTATTCCTGACGCGCGGGCCGCCGGGCACGCATGACCTGCTGCTGCTCGGCCAGACGGTTGCCGCCCTGCGCGGGGCCGGCCCGGAAGATGTGACGCCGCTGCCGGTGTTCGACAAGCTGAAGGACGACCGCGCGCCGGTGCCGAAATGGCGCGAATTCACCGGCCGTCCGCGCGCCATCGTGATCGAGGGCTGGCTGATGGGCGCAACGCCCGACCCGGACTCGCCGATGAGCGAGCCGCTCAACCCGACCGAGGCGACAGACCGCACCGGCCACTGGCGCCAGCACCAGGAAGACGCGCTGGCCGAAGGCTATGCGCGGCTGTGGGATCTGGGCGACGGCTTGCTGCATGTCATCCCGCCGGATTTCGACTGCGTGCGCGCCTGGCGCCTGCAGCAGGAAGAGTCGCTGTGGCAGGACAAGGGCGAACCGATGCCGGACGACCGGCGCGCCTGGGTCGGCCGCTTCATCGAACACTATGAGCGCCTCACCCGCCGCATGATCGCCGGCCAGCGCCGCCCCGGCGCGGAAGTGTACGTCGCCGCAGACCGCAGCGTGATCAGAACATCCGGGTGCTGATCGCCTAGGGCGTCAGGACAATCGCGCCGCTGGTCTTGCCGCTTTCGAGGGCGGTGTGTGCTGCGGCGGCATCCTTCAGGGCGTAGCGATGGCCGATGTCGGCGCCGAACGTGCCGGACTTCATGGCCGCGAACAGGTGGCGCGCCCCGCGGGCGAGGCTTTCGGGCGTATCCATGAAGTTGAACAGGGTGGGCCGCGTCAGGATGAGCGAGCCGCCGGCGGCGAGGCGTCCGGGCGGCATCGGGTCTGCCGCGCCCGACGCGTTGCCATAGGAGATCATCCAGCCGCGCTTCTTCAGGCTGGAGAGAGAAGCTTCGAAGCTGCGCTTGCCGACACTGTCGAGCGCCACATCGACGCCCTTGCCGCCGGTCAGCTCGCGCACCTGTTTGGCGACATCGTCATAGCCGACAATCACGTCCGACGCGCCGAGCGATTTGGCTTTCGCCGCCTTCTCCGGTGTGGAGGTGACGGCGATGACCCGTGCGCCGAGGCTGGCGGCCCAGGGCGTCAGCACGCTGCCGACACCGCCGACCGGAGCCCAGATCAGAACCGTATCATGGTCCGTGACCGGACGGATTTCGAACAGCAGCATCCAGGCCGTCAGGCCCTTCAGCAACACGGCGGCGCCTTCCTCTTCGGAAATACCGTCCGGCAGCTTCACCATCGTGCCCGCCGGGCCGGTGGAATGCGTGGCATAGGTGCCGGCGCCGAGATAGGCGACGCGGTCGCCCGGTTTCACATTCGTGACGCCTTCGCCCACGGCCTCCACCGTGCCGGCCCCTTCGGATCCTTGCACGAAAGGCAGCTTCACCGGGTAAAGCCCGGTGCGGAAATAAGTGTCGATGAAATTGACGCCGCTGGCGGCCTGCTTCACCAGCGCCTCGCCCGGGCCCGGCGCGCGCGGCGTGAAGTCTTCCACCTTCAGCACGTCTGTCGTGCCGGTTTCGTGCATGATGATGCGGTAAGCTTCGCCCATGGGTCAGTGTCCTTCGGAGTCCGGCGCCTGTTTGCGCGCCTGTATGTTGAGAAGCTCCACCCCCAGTGAGAAGGCAATGGCGAAGTAGAGGTATCCGCGCGGGATATGGAAGCCGAGCCCGTCGGCCACAAGGGCCACGCCGACCAGAAGGATGAAGGCGAGCGCCAGCATCTTGGTGGTCGGATGCCGGCCGATGAAATTGGCCAGCGGCTCGGCGGCAATCGCCATGACGAAGGTGGAAAGAACGACGGCGGCGATCATCACGACGATATCGTCCGTCATGCCGACGGCCGTGATCACGCTGTCCAGCGAGAAGACGATGTTGATCACGAAGAGCTGGATCACGACGCTGGTAAAACCAGACTTGGCCTCCGACTGCTCATGATGAGTGCCCTCCACGGAGGCGTGGATTTCCTGCGTGCCCTTCCACAGGAGGAACAGGCCCCCGGCGAACAGGATCAGGTCTTTCAGCGTCACTTCCTCAATATGGTGCATCACCTCTTCGCTGCCGCCGGAAAGGGCGACGGCCAGGCCATGCGGCAGGTGGAACAGGGCGCTCTTGTCGAGCTGCAGGATCAGGAAGATCAGGCCCAGCATGCCGATGCGCAACACCATGGCGCCCCACACGCCGATGCGCGTGGCGTTGACCTTCTGCTGGCCCTGCAAATTCCCGGTCGCGATGGAGACGAACAGGAGATTGTCGATGCCAAGCACGATCTCAAGGAAGGTGAGCGTCGCCAGACTGCCCCAGAAGGCAGGAGAGGAGAGGAGTTCGGTCATGCATGGCCCCCGGCAGCTGCGTGTGGCCCCAAGTGAACCGCGCGCCGCGGTGGAGCGCAAGCCCGACTCGCGATCTGCTGGCACGATGACGGCGAAGCTCTCCCTTATCTGCGGCGTGGATGAAGCCGGGCGCGGCCCGTGGGCCGGGCCGGTTACGGCGGCGGCGGTGATCCTCGATCCCGCCCGGCCGATCGAGGGGCTGACCGATTCCAAGAAGCTCTCCGAGGCGAAGCGCGACGCGCTGGCGCCGCTGATCCGGCGGGATACGCGCGCCTGGTGTGTGGCCCATGCCAGCGTCGACGAAATCGACCGGCTAAACATCAGGCAGGCAACCTTCCTCGCCATGCAGCGCGCCGTCGCCGGCCTCGGTATTGCGCCCACCATGGCCCTGATCGATGGGAATGCGTTGCCCGGCGGCCTGCCCTGCCCGGCCCGCGCCATCGTCAAGGGCGACCTGACGGAGCCAGCCATTTCCGCCGCCTCGATCCTCGCCAAGACGGTGCGCGATGCCCTGATGCAGGATCTCGACACCGCCCATCCGGGCTATGGCCTCGCCCGGCACAAGGGCTATGGCACCGCCGCCCATGCCGAAGCGCTCACCCGCCTCGGCCCGGCGCCGTGCCACCGGATGAGCTTTGCGCCGGTGATCGCCGCCGCCCGCAACGCCTGACGCGACCTGCCGGGACTGTCCCGATTGCCGCCATGCGGGTAAAGTCTGCGGACGGCCCCGCCAGAGGGCTTTCGGGAGGACATGATGGACCATGATCTCGTCATTATCGGCGGCGGAATAGGCGGCAGCGCGCTGGCGAGTGTCATGGCGCGCGCCGGATGGTCCGTCCTCGTGCTCGAGAAATCCGATGTGTTCGAAGACCGGGTGCGGGGCGAATGGATTGCGCCCTGGGGTGTGCTGGAGACCAGGCGCGTCGGCCTCTATGACACGCTGATCGGCGCAGGCGGGCATCATCTGACCGAACACATCACCTATGACGAAAACTTCCCGCCGGAAGAGTGCGAGGCCGCCCCGCTGCCGCTCGGCATGATGGTGCCGGATGTTCCGGGCCCGCTCTGCATCGGCCACCCGCACCATTGCCAGACCCTGTATGACGCAGCCGCGGCGGCAGGGGCGACCTGTCTGAGGCCGGTCACTGTCGAAACCGTCACGCTCGGCGCGGCGCCCTCCGTCACCTTCACTCATGATGGGAATACGCAGACCGTGACGGCGCGGCTCATCGTTGGGGCCGACGGGCGACAGTCCATGGTGCGCGCGGCGGCCGACATCCGGCTGCACCAGGACAAGCCACACCATTGGTTTGCCGGCCTGCTGGTCGACAATGTCAAAGGATGGGATCCGAAGCGCCAGGCCATCGGCACCGAAGGCGGGTTTGGCTTTCTCGCCTTCCCGCAAGGCCAGGACCGCGTGCGCGTCTATGGCGGCTATGCGCTGGAAGAAAAAGGCCGGTTTGCCGGCGAAGACGGGCCGGAGCGCTTCCTGGAGGCCTTCCGCATGGAATGTTCGCCGGACAATGCCGCCCTCGCAAACGGAACGCCGGCGGGGCCGCTCTATTCCTTCTTCAACAATGACAGCTGGACCGATGACCCGTCCGTACCCGGATGTGTCCTTGTCGGCGATGCGGCCGGATGGAACGATCCGATCAATGGCCTCGGCCTGTCGATCACCTATCGCGATGTGCGCCTTGTCTCCGAAGCGCTGCTGGCCGCACCCGCCGGCGCCGCGCCTGACTTCTCCGCCTATGCGGAAGAGCGTGCCGAGCGCATGCGGCGCCTGCGCTTTGCCGGGCAGGTTCAGTCCGCGCTCGACATGGAATTCGGCGCTGAGGCGAAGGCCCGGCGGCACTCCTATCACACTCGCAAGGCCGCCGATCCGACCCTCGGCATGCATGGCATCGCCATCATGGCCGGGCCGGAAAACGTGCCGGCGGACTATTTCACCGAAGCCCACAGGGCCCGGGTTCTGGGCGTTCCGGAAGCGGCTGGCGCCTGACCGGGGCAATTCGTTAACGGCCCATTAACCGTCTCACACCAGCTTCGGGCGAAGTTTGGGAGACGCACATGATCTTTCTGTTCGGCTGGCACACCTGGTGGGGGGAATCGGGACGGCCATATCGTTTCAAGATCACGCTGACGAAGAAGGGCCTGCCGGATGAGGGCGGCATCTATGTCTTCGTGCAGCGCCGGTTCGTGTTCTTCCTGTTCCCGCTCTACATCGGCAAGGCCACCAATTTCCGCAACCGCCTGATCGGGCATGAACGATGGTGGGAGGCGTGGTGGAAACGCGGCGCGACGGAACGGCATGTCATGGTGGTCAAGAAGCCGGGGGACCGGGCGCGGGTCGAGGAAGACCTGATCCGCAACTATCAGCCGCGCATGAACGACATCCTGATCCCCCGCGGCGCCGATGACGCGCCAAACAACAAGCGCCTGCGCCGCTGGTGGAAATTCAAGCGGTTTTTCCGCCTGCCGTTTTTGACCTGACCGGTCTCGGAGCCCGCGCTCCGAATTCGCTCAGCATGAGCGCGCCGGAGCTGCAGTACAGCACCCTACTCATCCTGAGCGAAGCCGAAGGATGAAGCGGCGTGAGGCGCGCGCTTCCCCCCGCCATGCGCCTGACGTATATGCCTGCACATGCCCGATACATCCCTGCCTCTCGCCCCAGCCCTGTTCGCGGACGCGCCGCAATCGGTGAGCTTCCGCAAGCTGCGCAAGCGGCTGGTGCGCGGGGCGCTGCAGGCGATCGACACTTATGGCATGGTCGACCGGCGGGCGGTGGAAAGCGGGGAGCGGCCGCGGCCGAAATGGCTGGTCTGCCTCTCAGGCGGCAAGGATTCCTATGGCCTGCTCGCCGTATTGATGGATTTGCAATACCAGGGCGCCCTGCCGGTGGACCTGATCGCCTGCAACCTGGACCAGGGCCAGCCGGGCTTTCCGAAACATGTGTTGCCTGAGTGGCTGGACAAGGTGGGCGTGGACTACCGCATCGTCACCGAGGACACCTATTCCATCGTGACCGACAAGGTGCCGGAAGGGCGGACCTATTGCTCCATGTGCTCTCGCCTGCGCCGGGGCATTCTCTACCGCATCGCGCGGGAGGAAGGCTGTGAGGCCATCGTGCTCGGCCATCACCGGGACGATGCGCTGGAAACCTTCATGATGAACCTCATCCATGGCGGGCGGCTGGCGGCGATGCCGCCGAAACTGCTGAACGATGAGAGCGATGTCCTGGTGCTCCGCCCGCTGATCACCGCTGCCGAAGATGACCTTGAAAAGTTCGCTGCCGCGATGGAGTTCCCGATAATCCCCTGCAATCTCTGTGGCAGTCAGGACGGCCTGCAGCGCGTGGCGATGAAACAGCTGCTGAACGATTGGGAGCGGAAGAAGCCCGGCGTGCGGCAGGTGATGGCACATGCGCTCGCCACGGTGCGGCCGAGCCATTTGCACGATGCATCGGTCTTCGACTTCCTGGGCCTCGCGCCCGGCGGAAAGGGTGAGGACGACCCGAACGTGCCGTTCTGAGCCTCAGGGCTCTTCTGAATAGGGCGGTATTCCCGACACGTCCGATATCCACGCCGCGAACGCATCCGGGCGCATATAGACGCCAGGGCTTTCCGGGCGGGCACAGCCGAGCCCCCAGCTGACAATGCCGATCTGTGCGATCGTGCCATCGCTGCGCCGCTCGACCAGCGGGCCGCCGCTGTCGCCCTGGCAGGAATCAATGCCGCCGACACCCGCACAAACTTGCGTCTCCGTATCCACGCCGACGCCCTCGAACACCTCTTCAAGCCCGTATTCGGCGATGCGCTCGCCCAGCTGTGCCCGGCAGGTGTCCGGCGCGACCAGCGGCACGGCTCCGTCCTGCAGGATCAGGCTCGGTGCGGCGACGTGCCGGCCCGACCGGCTGAGCCCGGATGTGCTGCGCGCCGTCTCGCCCAGCTTGCCGAAGCCGGCCGCCCATGTCTCGTCATCGCCCATGCGCGGCGGCGCTGTCAGCCCCGCCACAGGCATCACGGGCCCGCTCCAGTCGCCCTCGAGTTCGAGCAGGGCAATGTCATGGCCGCCCTCCGGGAACCCCACTTCATAGTCCGGGTGCGGATAAACAGCCCGCACGCGGAACTCGCTCGCAGACGGCACATCGGTGAGATTGGAAACGCCGGCGACCAGGCCGATCGGGCCGAACCGCCTGCGGCGGATGCTGGAGCCCGACTGCACATAGAGGATCGCGGCGCCGTCCTCTGCCTCCACACCCTCGACGCAATGCGCCGCCGTCAGGGCCCAGCCCGGCGCGATCACCGTGGCGCCGCATTCATGATAGATGCTCCGCCCCCGGAGGGCCTGCAGGGAGGCCATGCCCGGCCAGTTGGCGATATCGGCATCCTGCCCGCCCACCATCTGGGCACTGGCCGGCGCGACCGGCAGGGCCAGCAGGACAAATGCAGCGGCGATCTTCCTCATGGGCGGTCTCCTCGCCCCAGCGTTCAGGTGTCAGGGTCGCCCCGATGCAAGGCAGGGTCAAGACCGCGCGGCGCGGCAATCGCGCCTGAGGGCCCGCAGGTGCCGACAGGCCGCACGCCCGGCTCCCGAAACATCCCGCTTGACGCTTCCGTCTTTTTTATTATTATGGTGATTATGCCAAAGATTGTCGATCCCGAAGAACGCCGCAACGCCATCGCCAGCGCCGCCGTGGAGGCGATCAGCCGCGCGGGCCTCGACGGGGTGAAGCTGACGGACATTGCCCGCGCCGCCGGCGTGACGACCGGGGCCGTGGCCCACTACTTCCCCGACAAGGACGCCGTGCTGGCCGCCGCGCTGGAAACCGTCTGCGCCCGGCTGTTCGCCCGAATCGACGAGATCGACGGCGCGCCGACAGTCGAGGGCATCGCCCTGGCCCTGCCCCTCGATCCCTCAGACCTGCGCGACTGGCGGGTGTGGCTGGCCTATTGGGGCCGGGCGCCGTTTTCCGACAGCCTGCGTGAAATTCACCGCCAGTACTATCTCGACATCGAAGCCGCCCTCACCGCCAAGCTCGAACGCCACACCGATGCGCCGGGCGAGGTGGCCCGCGCCATCATCGCCGCCGTCGACGGCGCCGGAACCCGGATCACCCTCGAGCCGGACGCCTGGCCGGCCGATCGCCAGAAGGCCCTGATGCACCAGCTTCTGGGCCCCCTGTTCCAGCAACACGGACTGTTATCCGACTGAAGGAGACCAATGCCATGCCTGCCCTGCGACACTTGCCTGCCACCGCTCCGAAGGAAGACGTTCTGCAGGCGATAGCCGCAGATGGCGCGGTCATCCTGGATAATCTGATGTCGGACGACCTGCTTCAGCGGGTCCGCTCCGAGCTCATGCCTTATATCGAGGCGACCCCGGTGGGGCGCGACGATTTCACCGGCCGGCACACGACCCGCACCGGCGCCCTGGTCGCCCGCTCGCCGGCGGCACGCGAACTGGTGATGAACCCGCTCGTGCTGGGCGCCTCCCACGAATTCCTGTCGCCCTGGACCGACCGGCTGCAGCTGCACCTGACACAGGTTATCCGCATCAAGCCCGGCCAGGGCGCACAGCTGCTGCACCGCGACCGCCTCGCCTGGGGCAATTTCATTCCCCGCACGATGGAGCCGCAGCTCAACTCGATCTGGGCGATGACCGATTTCACCAGGGAGAATGGCGCCACGCGCGTCGTGCCCGGCAGCCATCTCTGGGATGATGACCGCGTCGCACAGGAAGACGAGATCACCTATGCCGAGATGAAAGCCGGCTCGATGATCCTCTACACCGGTTCGGTGATCCATTCCGGCGGCGCCAATGTGTCCGCCGCCGACCGGATCGGCATCAACATCACCTATACGGTCGGCTGGCTGCGCCAGGAGGAGAACCAGTATCTCTCCTGCCCGCCGGACATCGCCGCAACGCTGGACCCGGAACTCCGTGCCCTGATCGGTTACACGATGGGCAATTATGCGCTCGGCTATTTCACGCCGCCGCTGCCGCCCGGCGAGGGCCCGGAAATCTGCCCGCCAGAGACGCTGTTCGACGGTAAGGAACGGTCCTGGGGCGACGACTTGCTGAAGGCGACGGCCGCGCGGGCCGCCGGCATCACAGTCTGATCAGTCCACCTTGCCGGCATTCACGGTCAGCTTGTAGGGGATGAAAATCTCCATCTCCAGCGGACCGGAGGGCTGGGTGATCACCCGGCTCTCAAGGCCCGTAATAGTGACGGCCGAAGGGCCGAACTTGGCGCGCAACTGGCGCACCTCCGTGGCGAGATCGTCCAGCAGAGCGTCGCGATGCGTGTCCGTCTTGCGCGCGCCTAGGAACTGCTCGTCGCCGAGATAGGCCTCCGTCCGCCCGGCGGTCTTGATGTCCTTCACGAACTTCGCGGCCCGCTCCATCAGCTTGTCGAAACTCTCGCCGGGGCGCGTGTCGATGCTCATGGTCAGGGTGAAGCTGCCCTGCGTGCCATAGGTGCGATAGACATCGCCGAACAGAACCGTGTCGATCGGCGCGCTGCTCTCGCCCAGCGTACCGCCATAAAGGGCATAGCCGTCAGTGGAGGCGGCGGCCTTCTTCAGCCGGTCGAACATGGTGGAGAGTTCACTGCGGCGCTCGGCATTGTCGCGTGTGCCGCTCTGATAAGTCACCTCGACCTGCACGAAATCGGCCGGCACGCGGCGATAGATGGCCGGCGCGGCAACGAGGTCGTCGATGTCGATCCGGCTGGCGGTGACGACGACGTTCTGCAACTGCTCCTGTGCCGCCGCCGGGCCGGCGGAAACGAGGGCGATGAATGCCGTGCAGGCAAGAATGGCGCGCATGAGGTGTCCTCCCTTGATGCGGCATGGTCCGCCGGGGCGGGTTTCCAGTCAATCGCAATTCATGCCAGTGTGACCGCATCCGGGAATGGAAGAGGGACTCGATGAAACGGATAACCGCGCTCCTGTTGCTGCTGCCCCTGATGGCGGCCTGCGCCGTGGAGTCGGCGGCGGATACCGTCGGCCCGCGCATGCTGGGCCGGTATGCCGAAAAGGATGGCACGAAAGTGTTCGCCTGGCCGGCCAGCGGTGTCGAGGCGCGGTTCGAGGGCACGCAGGTGACGGCGGTGATCGACGACACGGGCAGCAACATTCTCGACATCACGCTGGATGGCGAGACGTGGATGCTGCACCTCAAGGCGGGGCGGGAGACCTACATCATCCCGGCATCCGCCACGCCGGGCCCGCATCATTTGACGCTCACGCGCCGGTCGGAGATTTTCGATCTCGGCCTGACACGGCTCGTCTCACTGGAGACCGACGGGGCCTTCCTGCCGGCCCAGCCGCCGGCGCACCGTTTCCTGTTCCTCGGGGATTCGATCAGCGTCGGCTTTGGTGCCGAGGGGCCGGACGAGACCTGCGAATACTCGGCCGAGACCGGCGCCCCGCTGCGCGCCTGGACGGCCCTCACGGCGCAGGCCTTCGGGGCGGACTGGCACAATATCTCGATCTCCGGTCGCGGCATCTATCGCAACTGGGACCTCAGCCCCGCCCTGGTGATGAGCGTCAATATCGACCGCACCCTGCCGGACCAGGACGGCCTGTGGGATCATGCGCGCTACCAGCCGGAAATCATTGCCGTGAATCTGGGTACGAATGATTTCTCGCCGGGCGATCCGGGGGAGGTGTTCACGGATACGTATGTCGCGACGCTGGCGCATTTGCGGGACGTCTATCCCGAAGCGCGCATCTATGCCGCCTTCATCGGCAAGACCGATGGCGACGCGGTCAACGCCGCAACGAATGCGCGGATCGGGGATGCCGTCGCCCGGCGCAAGGCCGCCGGCGACGGGAAGGTGTCGCAGGTGCTGCTGCCGCTGGCGGAGACCGGCCATGTCTGGGGATGCAGCTGGCATCCCGGCATCGATTCCCACCGCACCATGGCCGATGCGATGATCGTTCAGATCGCGGCGGACACGGGCTGGACACCCGCGCCGCGCGACTGAGCCCACCCGCTGCCGCGCAGCGGATGGGCCCGGATGATTACTTCCGCCAGACAGCGGCGAGGGCCGGATCTTCCTCTTCGCCGGTGAAGCGGCGCGTCTCGTTGCGGCCGACCACCATATGGTGCACCTCGTCCGGACCATCGGCGAGGCGCAGCGTGCGCTGGCTGGCATACATCTTGGCGAGCGGCGTCCATTGCGACACGCCCGTGGCGCCGTGGATCTGGATCGCATCGTCGATGATCTTGCAGACGCGTTCCGGCACCATGGCCTTGACCATGGAAATCCAGATGCGGGCTTCCTTGTTGCCCAGCACGTCCATGGCCTTGGCGGCCTTCAGCACCATCATGCGCATGGCCTCGATCTCGATGCGGGCGCGCGAGACTTTCTCGATATTGCCGCCGAGCTTGATGAGGTCACGGCCAAAGGCCTGACGGGACATGCCGCGGACCAGCATCAGGTCCAGTGCCTTCTCCGCCGCGCCGATGGAGCGCATGCAGTGGTGGATACGGCCGGGGCCGAGGCGCAGCTGCGAGATCTCGAAGCCGCGGCCTTCGCCG
>JAGQRO010000050.1 GCA_020425315.1 Hyphomonas sp.
TGCATCTTCGAATATGTCTATTTCGCCCGGCCGGATTCGGTCGTGCAGGGCCGCTCCATCTATGATGTGCGCCGCCGCATGGGCCACCAGCTGTCGCTGGAAACCCCCTGCGAGGCCGACGTGGTTGTCCCCGTCCCGGACTCCGGCGTGCCGGCCGCGCTCGGCTTTTCCGAACATTCCGGCATCCCGTTCCAGATGGGCATCATCCGCAACCACTATGTCGGCCGCACCTTCATCCAGCCGACCCAGGTCGGCCGCCAGAGCGCGATTTCCAAGAAGCACAGCCCCAACAAGGCCGTGCTGGAAGGCAAGCGCGTCGTGCTGGTGGACGACTCCATCGTGCGCGGCAATACGTCGAAGAAGATCGTGCAGATGGTGCGCGATGCCGGTGCGAAGGAAATCCACTTCCGTTCCGCCAGCCCGCCCATCGTGAACCCGGATTTCTATGGCATCGACATGGCCGCAAAATCGGAACTCTTCGCCGCCATTCACACGCATGAGGAAATGGTGCGTGAACTGAAGGTCGACTCGCTCGGCTTCCTGTCGGTGCCCGGCCTCTACAAGGCGATTGGCGAGCCGCTGCGCAACAATATGATTCCGCAATTCGCAGACCATTGCTTCACCGGTGAGTACCCCACCACCCTGGTCGACTATGACCATGACGAAAGCGACAAGGAACGCCAGCTTTCCCTGCTGGACGACGCCTGAGGCCCGCGCTAAACGCGCGCCATGACTGACCACCGTATTGTTCTCGTCACCGGCGCCTCGCGCGGTATTGGCCGCGCCGCGGCGCTCCACCTTGCCCGGCAGGGCGATCTCGTCATTGCCGTCGCGCGTTCGAAGGCCGCGCTTGAAAAGCTGGACGACGAGATCCGCGCCCTCGGCAGCCAGGCCGTGCTGGTGCCGATGGACCTGAAGGATACCAAGGGCATCGAGACGCTGGGCCGCGTGATCGGCGAACAGTTCGGGCGTCTCGACGGCTTCATCGCCAATGCCGGCATTCTCGGCACGCTGGGGCCCATCGAAAGCTGTGGCCCGCGCAGTTTCGAGGAGACGATCGCCACGAACCTCACCTCGAACTTCCACCTCATCCGCGCGCTCGCCCCGTGGCTGCACAGGGCCGAAGCGCCGCGCGCGGTGTTCGTCTCCTCCGGCGTCGCGCGCCATCCGCGCGCCTTCTGGGGGCCCTACCAGGCCGCCAAGGCCGGGCTCGAAGCCATGGTCATCGCCTGGGCCGACGAGACCGAGAACATGAAGCTGCGCGTCAACATCTTCAATCCGGGCGGCACGCGCACCGGCATGCGCGCCGAGGCCATGCCCGGTGAAGACCCGATGACCCTTCCGTCTGCGGAGGATGTGGCCGCTGAACTGGTGAAGCTGGTCTCGGCCGGTGAAACGCGCACCGGGGCCCTGATCAACTACCGCGACACCGTGGCCGCCGGCTGATGCCCCACCCGGCCCGCGTCCGCTCGGCCACGCCGGACGATTTGCCGGTGCTCAAAGCCTTCGAACAGGGCATCATCGCTGCCGAACGGCCCTATGATCCCACGCTGAAGCCGGATCCGATCAGCTATTACGACCTCGGGGAACTGATCGCCTCCAATGACGCGGAAGTCGCGGTTGTCGAGCTGGACGGCCAGATTGTCGCGTCCGGATACGCGAAGAAGAAATTGTCCCGCCCATACCTCAAGGACGCGTATCATGCGTTCCTCGGATTCATGTTCGTCCAGCCCGAAGTGCGCGGACGGGGGCTCAATCAGGTTCTGCTGGATCACCTGCTCGCATGGGCACGGGCGAGAGACCTGACGGAGATCCGCCTGACGGTCTATCCCGGCAACGATCCGGCGATCCGGGCCTATGAGAAGGCGGGCTTCTCGGCCTATCTCACCGAGATGCGCCTCAACCTCGACGAATAGATTCGGCCTTGCGTTCACAGTCACGCAGGGCTTCCCAGCGCTTGCGCAGGCGCACAACGCGTTCGGGGAAACGTTTTTCCTGCATCGCGATGCGGCGCACCCGATCTGTGCGGAAGTGACGGAAATCCTCCCGCAGTTCGCACCAGGCGCACATCATCCGCACATTGTCGGCATAGGCGATGAGGAACGGCCATACTGTGCGCCGCGTCACGGCGCCGGCCTCGTCGGCATAGTCGAGAACCAGTTTCTTCTGTGTCCGGATGGCTTCCCGGACGAGCGAAACGTCGAAACTGTCCTCTGCCCGCTTGCTGAAACTCACCGGCATCAGGCCGGAATCGAGGATGACGGGCTGCAGGTCCGGCGGCACAGCGGCCGACAGTTTGGCGATCAGGTCCTCGGCCCCGCGCGCCAGCTGTGCGTCGCCGCGCGCCGCCACCCAGCGCGCGCCCAGCACGGCCGCCTCCAGCTCGTCCGTCGTCAGCATCAGCGGCGGCATGTCATAGCCGGGCTCCAGCACATAGCCGGTGCCGGCCTCCCCGCGGATCGGCACGCGCTGCGCCATCAGCTCGGCCATGTCGCGATAGAGCGTGCGCAGGCTCGTTTCCAGCTCCTCGGCCAGTTCGTGCCCGGTCACCGGCGCGTTCTTCCGGCGCAGGATCTGGATGATCTGGAACAATCGCTCGGTGCGTCTCATGAAAATGACCCTACTGCCACGCTGCTGACACCATGCTGTCAGCAGCCCTCCGCTATCAAGCCCTCATCGCAACCTGATGAGGAGAAAGATCGATGATCACGCTTTATGGATGGGGCCCGGCATTCGGCTGCCCCTCACCCAGCCCCTTCGTCATGAAAGCCGACATCCAGCTGCAGATGCTGGGCGTCGACTTCACCCGCGCCATCGCCGATCTCGACAGCGTGCCCAAGCACAAGGCCCCCTATGTCATCGATGATGGCCAACTGATCGAAGACAGCAATTTCATCCGCCGCCATTTCGAGACAAAGCTCGGCCGCGGCCTTTATGACGGCATGAGCGGACGGGACATCGCCGCCAGCTGGGCGCTGGAGCGCCTCGCCGAAGGCCAGCTCGTCAAGATCATGGCCTGGGAACGCTGGATGAAGGACGCGAACTTCAACAAGGGTCCGGCGCATTTCTTTGATGCCGTACCCGCGCCGGCGCGCGCGGATGTCATCCGCGACGTGCGTCAGGCCCAGGCCGCCATGTATGCCGGCGAAGGCACTGGCCGCTTCACCGATGCCGAGCGGATGCAGCTTGCCACCTGGGACATCGGCGCCCTCGCCCTGCATCTCGGCGAGCAGGACTTCCTGTTCGGAGAAAAGCCGACCTGCGCCGATGCCAGTGTCACCGCGGTTCTGATCTCCTGCGCGACGGACTTCTTCGACACGCCGCTGACCGGCCTCGTGCACCAGCACGCCAACCTCGTCGCCTATATCGACCGGATGAAGGCGCGCTACTTCGCCGGTGCCAGATGGCCGGAAATGGCGGCTGAACCGGCTTGACCGCCAGCCGGCTTACCCGCCCGAGCGGTCGGCAGACAGGGATGTGAATTCCTTCCTGCCGGCCGCTTCGGCGAGGACCGAGATTTCACGGCGCACCTGTTGCGGCAGGTCCGACTCCGGGCCGGGCGCCATGCCCGACCAGAGGATTCGCCCGTCGCCAACTGATTTGGCCTGCAGGGAAATCGCCGGATGGCCATCCCACAGGATAAGTGTGCCGCCGACCACGACGCCGACCTCGTGTTCGGGGCGCACGCTCAGCGTGTCCTGTCGCATCACTTCGAACACCAGCAGTTCGGAAACGGCCGTGGAGAGCGCGGCATAGGACTCGTCGCCCGTCTCATTCCCGATTGCCGCCACGGATATGCGGGTAACGCCGGCAGGGACCGATGGTCCGCCGCGCAGGAAGACAATCCCGGCCAACAGGATGATGGCCGCAAACGCGCCGATAGCCGCGAGGGGCCGGCGGGGAAGCCGCGTTCCTTCTGGCTGCCTTTCCGGCACGGCTTCCGTGTCGCCCGGCGTCGCGATCCCAGCCGTCACAAGCATCCGGTAGCCACGCTTCGGCAGGGTTTCGACAAACCGGGGTGATTTCGGATCATCGCCGAGGGCCCGCCGGATGTCGGAAATCACCACCGCCACGCTGTTCGGGCTGACCGAGCGCCCGTCCCACACCGTGTCGATAATTTCGGTGTGGGAGACCAGGTCGCCCCGCTTCCGGCACAGGAGCGCAAGCAGGTCTGCCGCACGCGCCTCCAGCCGCTGCGATTCTCCATCGCGTGTCAGCGCGCCGGTTTCCGGCTCGAACGTCCAGTCTCCGATGGTCAGCGTGTCAGGCATTCCTGTCTCCCTCGCCGAAAGGCGCCCGGATCACCCGGTCTGGCGCGCCCTGTAGTTTCCTCAGCTTTTCTTTAGTTGCACACCCCCTGCGCTGCGAAACACTTCCTGCATCACAAATCGGAGAGTCCTCATGATCCCCTTCAGGCTTTGCCTTGCGGCCACGGCCCTTTTCACCCTTGTGGGCGGCCTTGGCGCCGCCCGGGCCGAAACACTGGAACTGGACGGCGCGCGCTGGTCCGTCGAAGCCCAGGAGGGCTCCGATGCACGCGTCGAAGAATTCCTCGGCCGCAAGGCAATCTATCTCAGCCGCAATCAGGCCGTGCTCGACGCTGCGGACCTTGGGGACATGGTGATCGAGTATGAGTATGCCGCCTCGCACCCCTCGGGCTTCATCGGGGTCAATTTTCGTGCTGACCTCGATAGCGGCAATCTTGAACAGTTCTACACGCGTCCGCACCAGTCCGGTGAGCCGGATGCAACGCAATACATGGTCATGGTCAATGGTGTGGCGACCTGGCAGCTTCATGCCGGCCCCGACGAGGCCGTCGCCACCGATTTGCCGGCTCAGGAATGGATCAGGGTCCGGATCGTCGCAATCGGCGACAAGGCCGACATTTATGTCGGCGACATGGAAACACCGCTGATCCATGTGCCGCACCTGCGCCGGGGCGAGGCCAGCGGGCAGTTCGCCCTCTACGCCTCCGACCGGCCGTGGATGGCCGGCACGGGTGCTTATTTCTCCAACATTGCAGTCCGCGCCGCGACGGCCGACGACCGGATCATCGGCGTGTCGAAAGTGACGGACCCCCTGCCTGAGGGGTTGCTGACGCAATTTGCAGTTTCAAAGCCGTTCGCGGAATCCGACCTCGAGAACATCTATGACCTTGCAGGCCTCGCCGCCGCCAATGGTCCGTGGACCATCCTGCCGGTGGAGGATGACGGCATCGCCAATCTCGCCCGGACAACACCGATTGCGGACCGGAAGAACACCGTGCTCGTGCGGTTCCGCGTGTCGGCGGACACGGCCACCCACCGCATGATGCAGTTTGGCTATTCCGACCGGATACGCCTCTTTGTTGACGGCGCGCTGGTCTATGCCGGCAACGCGCAATGGCGCTCGCGGGACCATCGCTTCCTCGGCACGGTGAATTTGGAGGACAGTATCGCGCTGAACCTGAAGGCCGGCGAAACAGAGATCGTCGCCGCCGTCTCGGAATCCTTCGGCGGCTGGGGCTTCAAGGCGCAGGTCGAAAATCAGGATGGCCTGAGGATTTCCGTAGACTGATGGAAGGGCGCCTCTCCCCGCCCCACGGTTAACATCCTGCCCGCTTTGGCGTACACTGCCTGTGGCGGGCATCGTGTGAACCGGGAGAGGCGTCCATGCCCCCGGCGACGGAGGCAGCATGAAAGGCGCGATCTTCTATTCCGGCCAGTATGGCAGCACGGCCCAGTATGCGAACTGGATCAGCGAGGCGACCGGCCTGCCTGTGTTCGACATCCGGCATTCCGGCCCCGATCCTTCGGAGTTCGACTTCGTCGTCCTCGGCAGTTCGGTGATCATTTACAAGCTCACCATCCGCAAATGGGCCGAGAAGCATCTCTCGGGCCTGCTGAACAGACCCGTCCTTCTGCATACGGTGTCCGGCGCGCCGCCCGGCCCGAAAGTGGACGGATGGGTACGCGGCTGCCTGCCGGAAAGCCTTGTGGCGCACATGGAGCATTTCGCCTTCCGGGGCCGGCTGGACCTGAAGACGGTCGGCTGGTTCACACGCATGGTGTTGAAAGTCGGTGCCATGGCGAACAAGGACCCAGAAGCCAGCAACGACGAATTCAACGGCTTCGACTACATGGACAAATCCGCCATCGATCCGCTCGTCGCGCGCATCGAGCGGCTGAAGGAATTGCTGCCGGGCGCCGCCTAGAGCCGGAAATGTTTCGACAGTTTCAGGCCCTGGCCCTGGTAGTTGGAGCCCTTGCCGCCATAGAGGCCCTTCGGGCGTTCGGTCATCGGTTCGTAGACCAGCTTCGCCACCGGCTGGCCATGCTCCAAGATGAAGGGCACATCGCGCGAGCGCACTTCCAGCACGGCGCGGCTGCCGCCGGTATTGGTGCCGAAGCCCGGATCGAAGAAGCCGGCATAATGGGCGCGGAACTCGCCCAGCTCCGGCGCGA
>JAGQRO010000051.1:0-573 GCA_020425315.1 Hyphomonas sp.
CATTTCGGCGTGCAGGATTTCGCCGCCATGACCGATGTGGCGAAGGAGCTGCGCGCGGAGCTGGCGGAGAAATACGTCCTCACCCGCCCGGACGTGTCCGACCATCAGGTGAGCCGCGACGGCACCCAGAAATGGCTGACCCGGTTCGGCCCCGGTATCGAGGGCGAGAGCGTCTACATCCCGGATGTCGGCAAGGCGGGCGCGCTCTGCGTCTCCAGCCAGGTCGGCTGTACGCTGAACTGCACCTTCTGCCATACCGGCACGCAGAAACTCGTCCGCAACCTGACGGCCCAGGAGATTGTCGCGCAAGTGCTGATCGCGCGCGACCAGCTCGGCGAATGGCCGACCTCCAATGAAGACCGTCAGCTGACGAACATCGTCTTCATGGGCATGGGCGCTCTACAATCTCGACAATGTCGCAGAAGCCATCGACACGATTTCCGACGGCGACGGCATCTCCATCGGCCGGCGCCGCATCACGGTGTCGACGGCGGGCGTTGCGCCAAAGATCCCGGAGCTCGGCGCGCGCACCGGCGCGATGCTCGCCATCTCGCTGCACGCGACGAATGACGA
>JAGQRO010000051.1:633-15068 GCA_020425315.1 Hyphomonas sp.
GCCTATCCGGACCTTGGCAATTCCAAGCGCGTGACGTTCGAATATGTCATGCTGAAGGGCGTCAACGATACGCTGGCCGAGGCGCGCGATCTCGTCCGCCTGCTGAAGGGTGTGCCGGCGAAGATCAATCTCATCCCGTTCAATCCCTGGCCGGGCTCGCCTTATGAATGCTCCGACTGGGACACGATCGAGGAATTTGCCGATGTGCTGAACCGGGCCGGCTATGCCAGCCCCATCCGCACCCCGCGCGGCCGCGACATCCTCGCCGCCTGCGGACAACTGCGCTCCGAAAGCGTCAAGAAGTCCGCCGCCGAAAAACGCCGCGAGGCGCTCGAAGCCGGCGGCAGCGGCGCGGACGCATAGAAAAAGGGAGGCCGAAGCCTCCCTTCCCCATTTGCGATCAGTCGTCGCTGTCGAGGCCGGCGATCTTGTCCTGCGCTTCGGTCAGGATGTCCGCAATCTTGCGGCGCCGGTCGGCATCGTCCGGGTGCGCCCGGATGGCGGTGACCACCGCATGGCGCAGCCGCCACATGGCGCCGCGCACATCGCCGGGGTCTTCCGGGCGGTTGCTGTCTTTCAGGTCCGCCAGTCGCGCCTCGATACGGGCGATGGCCTCGGCTTCGACGCCGAGCTGCACCGTGCCGTCATCGGTGAGGCGGAAGGAGCGTTTGGCCCCATCGGCCTCGGCCGCGATCCAGCCAAGGTCCTGCAGCGCTTCCAGCGCCGGATAGATCACGCCCGGACTCGGCACATAGGCCCCGCCGGTGCGCGCCTCGATCTCGCGGATGAGGTCATAGCCATGACGCGGGGATTCCGCGATCAGGCCCAGGATCAGCAGGCGCAGGTCGCCATGGTCCAGCGCCCGGCGCCGGCCCTGGCCGCCCATGCCGCGGCCTCGTCCCCGTCCGTGTCCGTGTCCGTGTCCGCGCCGATGCCGCATCTTCCATCCCCTTCCCCGGCGGCCACGGCCGCAGCGATCTTCAAACTCTTCGTTCTGATACATCCATTTTTCTCCTTTCGATATATCTGAACGGCATATTGTATCGACATATCTAAATTGCAAGTTCCGATATATCGAAATTTTTCGCGGAGCCGGCAAGGCTTAACGCCGGCCTGCCCCGGCTCAACACTTTCGGTGGAATTCGACAGCCGGCCTTAACCCCCCTCCGGCACACTCGGCACCGGTCAATCGCAAAGACCCGGAAGGGCGGATACGATGAGTGTGGTGGGAGAGCGCGCCTTCGCGGCGCCAGTGCACGGGCGCGCGGTGAGCGCGGCGCCTTTCGTGGCCACGGTGTTCCTGTCGGCGGCGCTGGTCTTCCTGGTTCAGCCCATGTTCGCGAAAATGGCCCTGCCGCTGCTGGGCGGGGCGCCGGCCGTGTGGAACGTCTCGCTCGTCTGTTTCCAGGCCGCGCTGCTGGCCGGCTATGCCTATGCCCACCTTCTGGCGCGGATCCCGCGCATCGGCGTGCAGGTGGCGATCCATGGCGTATTGCTGGCGCTGGCGGCGGCCTGCCTGCCGCTGTCGATCTCCGGCCTGTTCGGCGCGCCGGACCCGGTGCGCCCGGCGCTGTGGCTGATCGGGACCTTTGCCGTTTCCATCGCCCCGCCCTTCGCGGTGATCTCGGCGACGGCGCCGCTGATCCAGAGCTGGTATGCCCGCACCGGCCGGCCGGACGCGAGCGACCCCTACCATCTCTATGCCGCTTCCAATGCCGGCTCCCTGATTGGCCTCGCCGCCTATCCGCTGCTGATGGAACCCTTCACGCGGCTCGGCACGCAGACCGGCCTCTGGGCGGCCGGCTATGGCATCCTCGCAGTTCTGCTCATCTATAGCGGCCTTATCAGCCGACATGGAAAGGCGCTCGCCCCGATCGGGCATGGCGCCGGCATTGCTCTGCCTGCGGACCATGCCTGGCGCCAGCGCCTGACCTGGCTGATGCTGGCCGCCGTGCCGTCCGGCCTGCTGGTGGCGGCCACCACGCATATCTCCACCGATGTCGCCTCGGCGCCCTTCCTCTGGGCCCCGCCGCTGATGGCCTATATCGCCACCTTTATCGTCGTCTTCTCCACCAGACCCGCCATCCGGCACGAGACGGCACTGCGCCTGATGCCGTTTGCCGTGGCCGGCGCGGCCTTCCTCGTCGCCTTTCCGGGCGCTTCGCCCTTCCCGCTCACGGTCAGCCTGGGCGGGCATATCCTTGCCCTGTTCGTGATCGCGCTGACCCTGCATGGCGAGTTGGCCGCCCGCCGCCCCGAAGCCGGGCGCCTCACCGAATTCTACCTCATCATGTCGGCCGGTGGCGTCATCGGATCGGCCTTCTGCGGCCTGCTCGCGCCAATGATCTTCACCGGCATTGCCGAATACCCGCTGCTGCTGATCGCCGCCGTTCTGCTTTATCCGGTCACGGACGGATGGAAGGCCGCACTCACCCGTGACCGGCTGCTCGCCGGCGCCATGGGCGCGTTCGCCCTGCTCGCCGTGATTGCGCACATGGCCGGCCTGCACGTGCATCCGCGCGCCTACCAGATCGCGCTCGCCCTGTTCGCGCTGGCCGCAATCCTGTTCAGCGCCCGCCGCCTGGTGCCGGCCGCCGCGCTGTCGGCCGCCTTCGTGCTCGGCGCCACGGCCGTGCCGGACATGCTGGTCGACACCCAGCGCGGCTTCTTCGGCGTGGTGCGCACGGTGGACATCAAGGACGCGGACCTGCGCATCATGGCGCATGGCACCACCAAGCATGGCGCCCAGCGCCTCAGCGACATGGGCCGCCCGGTGCCGCGCTCCTATTATTATACCGAAGCCCCGATCGGGCAGGTCTTCACCCGGCTCGCACCGGAGGTGGAGACTGTCGGCGTGGTCGGCCTCGGCGTCGGCTCGGTCGCCTGCTACCGCCGGCCGGGCCAGCATTATGCCTTCTTCGAGATCGATCCGGTCGTGGTCGACACCGCCACCAATCCGGACCTCTTCACTTTCCTGGCCCAGTGCGCGCCGGAAGAGCGGATCGTGCTGGGCGACGCGCGCATCACGCTGGGCGACGAGCCGGCGGGCGAGTTCGACCTCCTCCTGCTCGATGCTTTCTCCTCCGACACGGTGCCGGCGCACCTGCTGACTCGCGAAGCCATGGCCCTCTATCTCAGCCGCCTGACCGAAGACGGCCTGATCGTGTTCCACATCTCCAACCGGCACATGAACCTCGCCCAGACGGTCGCCCGGATCGGCGCGGCCGAAGGCGCGATCATGATGGAACAGCGTTACCTTGTGCCCTCGGCCGAGTTCGCCGTGGAGACCGGCGCCGATTCCAGCCATGTCGTGATCCTGTCGCGCAATCCCCGCGCGCTCGCCCCCTTCGCGGACGATCCGCGCTGGCATGTGCTGACTGCCGACGGCAAGCAGCCCTGGACCGATGACTATTCCAACATCGTCGGCACACTGATCGAAAGCCGCCGCCGGCAGGCGCCCCTGCCCCATTAGGCCCCTCTTGGGCGCCCTCTGGCGGGAAACCAGGCACCGGGCTAGTCTGGCCCGATGCGCCTTTTCTCCAGCCTGCTCGCCGCCCTTTGCCTCGCCGGGCTGGCCGCCTGCCAGCCGAACCCGCCAGCTCGGGCCTGCAATGAGGTGACGTTCGAGGACCAGGCCTTCACCGTCTGCCATGTCGCCGCCAATGATCCCGGCATCGCCCTCTTCCACACCCATGCCGATGGTGCCCCCTATGGCGAGTTCGACCGGCTGGCCGAAACCGTCACCGAAGCCGGCGGCACGCTGCTCTTCGCCATGAATGGCGGCATGTATCATGAGGACCGCCGCCCGGTCGGCCTCTATGTCGAGAACGGGGAAGAAGCCGCCGGCCTTGTCACCCGCGCCGGGCCGGGAAATTTCGGCATGTTGCCGAATGGCGTCTTCTGGGTGGACGAGGCCGGCGGCGCCCATGTCACCGAGACACTGGCCTATGACGCGCTCGGCATCACGCCCCGCTTCGCCACCCAGTCCGGCCCGATGCTGGTGATCGATGGCGCCCTGCATCCGGACTTCAATGCCGACGGCCCCAGCCGCAAGCGGCGCAACGGCGTCGGCCTCAGCGCGGACGGCACGGTGTTGTACTTCGCCATCTCCGATGTGCCGGTAAACTTCCACACATTCGCGCGCCTCTTCCGTGACGAACTGGGCGCCGGCAATGCGCTCTATCTCGACGGCGTCGTCTCGCGCCTCTATGCGGCGGAACTCGACCGCGACGAAAAAGGCCTCACGCTTGGGCCGATCGTGGCGGTAACGCGCACGCCTGCGGCAAACTGAGATTCTAGTGCAGTGCAGCGCGATTGGCCGGTTGTCGCGCGCGAATTTTGCCTATAGGGACTCGCCTCTTTCGCACCGGAGACAGAACATGCCCGGACAGAAAGTCGTCCTCTACGGCCTCAAGAATTGTGACACCTGCCGGAAGGCAAAACGCGACCTTGAAGCCGCCGGCAATGCTGTCAGCTTTGTCGACATCCGCGCCGAAGCCGACCTCGATGCCAAGCTGCCGGTCTGGCTGAAGGCTGCGCCCGAAAAGCTGATCAACAAGAGTTCGGCCACCTGGCGGAACCTGACCAATGGCGACAAGGCCAAGGTCGGCACCAAGGGCGAGGAATGCCTGCTGGCCAAGCATCCGACGCTGATCAAACGCCCGGTGATCGAAGCCGGCAAGGCCGTGCATGTCGGCTGGGGCAAGGACGTCCAGTCCGCCCTGATTTCCTGAGGCCATCCATGCCCGTCACGATTGTCCAGGCAGACTATGCCGAGCCGCTGCACGCTGCCGCGATTGTCGACCTGCTCGACACTTATGCGCGCGACCGGACGGGCGGCGGCAAGCCGCTGGCCGCTGATGTGCGCAAGCGCCTGCCCGCCGAACTCGATGCGCGCCAGAATGCGATCACCTTCCTCGCCCTGGATGGGCCGGTGCCGGTGGGCCTGCTGATCGCCTTCGAAGGATTTTCCACCTTCGCCGCAAAACCGCTGCTGAACGTGCACGATATTTCCGTCGATCCCGCCCATCGCGGCAAGGGCGTTGCGCATGCCCTGCTGGATGCGGCCGAGGCCGAAGCTCGCCGGCGCGGCTGCTGCAAGCTGACCCTGGAAGTGCTGGAGGGCAACCAGCGCGCCCGGGCGGTGTATGACGCGGCCGGCTACCGCGCCTATGTGCTGGACCCCGCCATGGGCAGCGCCCTGTTCCTCGAAAAGGTGCTGTAACCTTGGCTGCGCCGGGATCAGCCCGCCGGAGCCAGTGTCCAGACCTTTACGAAACCATCATATGAGGTCGTGAGGAACTGACGGGAATCGCGGGAAAAATCGACGTCGACAACATCTTCCCTGTGCCCCTTGATCCGGCTGATCACGCTGCCGCTATTGGCGTCCCACAGGAAAATGTTTGAATTCTTGTCGCCTGCCAGGACCATGCGTCCATCACCGGAAAAAGTGGCATATGCCCGCCCCGATGTTCCCTCCAGGATCGCGCCGGCTTCACCGGTGCGGGCGTCCCACAGGCGAACCTCGCCAAGATTGGCGCCTGTGACGATGCGGTTGCCGTCCGGCGAGAAGGCTGCGCTTCTGAAGCCCGCTTCCGTCGAATTGAACGAAGTGACCAGCTTGAGCGATTGCGTGCTCCACACCTTGACGATCATGCCGTTCCAGAAGGCTGCAAGCATTTTGCTGCCGTCCGGGGAGAACTGGACCGATGCAACCGTGCCGGATTCATCCAGGGTCTGCACGAGCTTGCCATTGCCGGCATCCCAGAGGCGGACGCCGCCGATGCCCCAGGACCCGCTCAGCAATCGCCGCCCGTCGGGCGAATAGGCCACTGCGCTCGCCTGCTGGCCATGTCCTTCGAGCGTGTGCAGCGGACCGCTGCCATCGATCCCCCAGATCCGCACCGTCTGGTCGCCCGAAGCCGTCGCCAGCCGCGACCCGTCAGGCGAGAAAGCAAGGCGTATAATCGGCCGCTCATGCGCCGGCCATGACCTGACCAGCTCGCCGGTCACTGCAGACCAGATCCGCACCGCGCCATCCGACGATCCGGTCGCGATGAGATCGCCTTTCGGAGAGAACTTTCCCGAATAGACGCCTCCGCCCTCACCATTGAGCGTATGCGCGGCCGCGACCTTGTATCCCTTGTCGACCATTCTGATCGAATTTGCCCGAGGGGTCGGTGCCCGCCCGGTGACGCCCGCCCCTGCATCGCCCGCCGCGTCGGATTTGTTGATGTACAGGTATCCGGCCGTCCCTGCCCCACCCATCAGCACCGTTCCGGCCAGCAGGACGCGCCGGGTCATGTTGCCGGACTTCCTCGCGGCCTGTTCTGCCTGGCGCTGCAACTCCTTCGCTTCGGCCAGCCGGCGCGCATCTTCCTCCTTCTCGCGCTTTGCCCGCGCTGCAGCTTCGCGCGCAAGCTCCTCGGCGCGCAGCCGCGCCTGGCGTTCCCTCTCGGCTGTGGCCGCTTCGGCTTCGGCTTCCGACCTGGCTTGCGCCTCTTTCAGGAACGCATCTGCCTCAAGGATCAGCTGGCTCGTTTTCCCGTGCCGGGCAAGCCATTCTTCGATTTGCGAGACGGACGCCTGCCGCGGCAGCTTTCCCCAGTCCGCGATATCGTCGCGCCCGATATATTCCCCCAATGAGCGCAGAACGCTCTTCCAGGCGGAATCATACCAGGACGGCGCCTGCCCCCACTGAACAAGGTTTTCCTTTTGCCGGCGATTGAACGGAACGGGAATCACAAGATCCGGCGGCCCTGCAATCTGTGTCGAGATCAGCCGGTCCTTGTCGAAGCCGACCTGGGCTTCGGACAGCACCCATTCGGATGTAACCGCCTCCGGCGACCAGCAGACCAGCACGACTTTTGCGGCGCGGACTTCCCTGTCGATTTCGACACTGAATGACTGCCCGGCGGACAGGCCGGCATCGAACCAGACCTCAAGCCCCAGCCCCTCCAGTATCTCGGCAATCCGCTCGACGATATGCCGCTCGGATCGCTTGTACGAAATAAACACGTCCGCCAATTCACTGTCCCCTGCATGTTCCAACCTCCAACCGACCCTATTGGCACTGCGTATCGGTCGTCCAGAACACGCTGCACCAGCGCTTTGCGGTAGTGTGAGATCTTCGCCCCGCCGGTTTTCCTTGATCTGGCGCGATATTCCGGAAATCCTGCCTGCCGGTTCCGGGACGAGGTGACCTCATGCGCGTGATCCTGCTTGTGATCGCAGGCCTGATTGGCCTGGCTGGTGCCGGATTTGCCGGCATTTACCTGCGCAGCGAGGCGATGCTGCGCGACGTGCCGGAACGGGTCGCCTTCGACGTCTCCCTGCCCAAAGGTGCCGACGCGATTGCGCAGGGCCGGCATGTTGCCCGCACGCGCGGCTGCTTCGGCTGCCATGGCCAGGACCTGCAGGGCAAGGACTTCGGCGAGCAATGGGACTGGCCGGACCGGGCCGTCGCGCCGAACCTCGCCGCCTATGCCCGCGAGCACGATGCCGCCACGATCGAGGCTGCGGTGCGCCAGGGGATCGGACAGGACGGCAAGGCGCTGATGTCGATGCCGTCCTACAATTTCGCCCGCCTCAGCGATGCCGACATGGCCGCCCTGATCGCCTTCCTGCAATCGGCCCCGATTATCGAGAACCCGCTGCCGCGCGCCCGGCTCGGCTGGGGCCCGCGCCTTGCCCTCATCACCGGCGAGGAACCGCACATGGCCGAGCTGGCCGGACTGGTGCCGCAGCTCAGCGTCGATGCCGCCGCCGAGCCGCAACGCGCGGCCGGGGAATACCTCGCCATGACCATGTGCAATGAATGCCATGGCTTCGATGTGCGCGGGCAGAGCTACTGGCCGCCGCCGACGCCGGACCTGATGCTGGTGGCGGCCTATTCCCGCGAGGACTTCGCCACCCTGATCCGCACCGGCACATCAGGCGGGCGCGAACTTGGCCTGATGTCCCTGGTGGCGCCCGACAGGTTCCCCGATCTCAGCGAAAACGAGATCGACGCGCTCTATGCCTATCTCTCCTCGCTGATTGACGAGCCAGTGGCCGAAGACGTGTTCTGGCGGCCCGCAGGGGGCGCCGAATGAAACTCCGCGCCTTCAACGCCTATTGCAAAAGCCTTCCGCATACGACGCATGTGCGCCAGTGGGGCGATGCCGAAGTGTGGAAGATCGGCGGCAAGGTGTTCGCCATCGGCCGGGAGGAAGACGGTGAGATCGTGTGTTCGTTCAAGGTGTCGGAGCTCAGCTTCGACATATTGAAGGAACAGCCCGGCTGCCGCGGTGCCCCGCACCTCGCCTCGCGCGGGATGAAATGGATCCAGCGCTACAGCGCCGAAACGTTGGGCGACGATGACGTGAAAGCCTATCTCGAAGCCTCCTACCGCCTCGTCGCGGCGGGCCTGACGAAGAAGCTGCAACGCGAATTGGGGTTTCTCGAATGACGATCCGGACCCGTCTCGCTTGCGGCCTTGCCGCGCTGCTTGCCGCTGCCGCCTGCAAGGGGCCGGAGGCGCCCACCCCCGTGCCCGAAGCCGAAAGGACGAGCGGTTCCCCGGCGGCAATTGTCGAATACATCGCCAATGAAGGCATCCTCGTCATGCAGGGCGAGACCAAGCTGATGTTCGATCCGGTGTTCACCCATTCCTATGCGCAATACCGGATGCCAAGCCTGGCCCAGCGCCAGGCCATGTTCGCCGGCACGCCGCCCTTTGACGGCGTCGATGTCGTGTTCGTCAGCCATATCCATGCCGACCATTTCACCGCCAGCGACATGAACGACTATCTCGCCGCCCAGCCGGGCGCGCGCCTGGTCGCCCCGGCGCAGGTGGTGGAGGAACTGGTCGCGGCGGCCAACTGGTCGGATGCCTCGCTCGCCCGCATCACCTCCCTCACCGAAGGCATGGGCGACCCGGCCCGGCAATTCACCCTCGATGGCGGCATCGGCGTGACGGCGGTCAGCCTGCCCCATTCCGGCTGGCCGGACGACTGGGTCGCCGGCATCACGAACATGGTCTACCGCGTCTCGACCGGGGCGGGCGCCAGCGTGATCCATATGGGCGATGCGTCCGGGGAGGCCGGCCTCTACACGCCCTATGACGCCGTGTGGCAGGCCGAACGCACCGATACGGCCTTCCCGCCCTTCTGGCTGCTGGCCGAGGAAGCGGGGCGAAGCCTGGTACTGGACACGCTGAATGCAGACCGCGCCATCGGCATCCATGTGCCGGTCGCCGTGCCGGACGCCCTCATCGCCGCATCACACGAGCACGGGTTCGACTATCTGTCCGAGCCCGGCGAACAGCGTACGATCAGCGCCGGCGGCGCGGATTGAGGTAGAGGTCGCGTTCCTGCTTGTCGAGCGCGCGCACCGACTTGCCGATATGCAGCTTTTCCAGTTCGCGGCGCACATGCCGGCGGGCCGGGCCGTTGAAGCGCAGCATGGTGCAGAACATCTGCAACACCGTTTCCAGCTTGGCATAGGATTCGGCCGCGTCGACCTTCACGATCCAGCTGCCGCCGAGATTGATGATGCGATGGTCGAGCGAGCCGATCTTGCGGCCGCGATCGTCAAACAGGCTGTAATCGGCGCCGATGCCGATCACATTGCGGCGCAGCCGGTAGAAGCGCGGGCCCTTGGCGGTGTCGATAAAGAAAGAGAATTTCTCCGGGAAGAAGGGCCATTTGTGCGCCGAGCGTTCGAGCTGGATCAGCTGGTCCTGGCGGGCAAGGTTCATCGAAAACGCGCTGACCGGCAGGCCGCCGGCGCCGACCGACAGCTGCAGCGAACGGCCCATCATCAGTTCCATCGTGCCGCGCCAGTGCATGCCCTCGGAGAACAGTTTCAGCACCAGCCGGCGCTTCATCCCCTCCCCCTCTTTCCAGAGTTCCTTGCGATAGGCGAGGATGCCGGAGCGCTCCTTGCCGTCGCGCACCTGGCCGATGATTTCCATATCCTTGGTGAACTGGTCGGAGGCGGCTTCGTGCTGGGTGTGCTGCAGGATGCCGATTTCGGTCGTGTTCAGGTCGGTCGCCCAGAGGTCGACCTTGAAACGGCGCCATTTGGTCGGGCGCGCATCGGATTTTGCAGATGAGGCAAGCGCGGCGTCGAAAGCCATGGCGCATATCTCCCGTGCTGGTGTTCGGATGTCCCCCAGCCATGGACCAATCGCGTCGACAGAAGGTTAATGAACCTGCCACAGGCATTAAACATCCGGGTCTGCCCGCCCTGCCTGATCCCTGCCACAAACGCGGCAAACAAGGGGACACCATGACCAGACACCCGATCCGGGCGCTCGCGCCCGCCGCCTTCGCCGCGCTTGCCGCTTTCCTGCCCGCCCCGGCTTGCGCCGATCCTGATCCGGTCTGCCCGGCCGGCGCCGAGCAGACGCTGTACGATATGGAAACGGCGATCCGTCAGGGCACGCAGACAGACATCGCCCCGGTCATCGAGCTGGCCGAATGGGGCATCGACACCTGTCCGGACCGGCCGGACGTGCAGGCCATTGCCGCCACGCTGATGAGTGCCGCCATCGGCACCAGCGGCGACCTCGATACGGTCGAGACCTATCTGACGCAGATGATGACGGCGATCCGGCAGAACGACTTTGCCTGGAACACGAAGCAGAAGCCGAGCCTGCTGAAACAGGGGGACGGCAGCGAGCAGAACTATTTCGGCTATAATGCAGCCACCAGCGCATTGCTGAACACGGCCATTCCTTACCTTATCCGGCTCGGCAATGCGGGCCGCATTCACCCGGCCATTTCCGGCGAGCCCTATGACTCCTGCCCCTATCCGGACCATGCGGGTTTCCGCCTGGGCGAAGAGGCCAATCTGTGGGACCGCACGGTCAAACGGCAGCGCGAGCATCCGGCCTTCGGCTGGGCCGAAAACCGCCTCACCGCGCTCCATGCCGCCTGCCCTGCCCACAAGAAGGATCTCGATTTCGCCCTTGCCCGCTTCTACGGCCAGGAAGTCGACGATCTCACCCGCTGGGAACATGTCTATCTCGAGAACATCAATTTCGGGAATGGCGGCTGGATCTGGACCAATCCGTCCCTGCCGCAAAAAGTGTTCAACGATGACGCGCTGATGCAGGCGAAAAAGGCCGAACTGGATGCCATTGCCCGCCCGCTCGCCGACAAGGCCCGGCCCTATATCGAGGGCTATCTGTTCATGCCGCCCGGCATCATGCGCGGCCCGGACGAGCGGTTCGACGAGGTCAAGATCTGGCAAGAGGCCATCGGACGGCTGCAGCCGGCGCCTCAGGACTAGCGAAACCGCCAGCGCATCGACAAAGGCGCGCAGCCTGGCGCCGATGCGGGCGCCGCCCGGAGACAGCGCCTGCACCGGCCGCATGGCTGGCCCCCGGCCCTCCCGGCGGCTAGGGTTGCGGGAGGAGACCGCCCATGATTCGAGCCCCGGCCGCTGCCCTCGCCCTTGGCCTTCTATGCCTGCCCGCACTGGCGGAGGAGGCCCCCGTCTGCCCGCCCGGCGCCGTTCAGCATCTCTGGGATTTGCGCTTCGCCCTGAGCACCGGCCAGCAGGTCGAGCCGAACCTCGTCTACCAGACGGCGGTGGCAGGCATCACTCAGTGTCCGGACAATTACACCGTGCAGGGCCAGGCCGCCGATATTCTCACCATACTGGGCAATGCCCTGCCGGCCGAAAACCTCGACGCGAAATTCGACATCTATTCCCGCGCCTATGAGGCGGCGATGAAGAATGACGCGCTGTATCAGGACGGCGCGGCGCCGGTCGTGAAGAAACCCGATGGCAGCGATGAGGCGGTCTACAGCTATAACGCCGCCACCGCAGCGCTGAAGAAGAGCCTGGTGCCGGGGCTCGCCGATCTTGCCGTTAAGGGCAAGGTGCACGCCATCTTCAGCGGCGCGCCGCTCACCGCCTGCCCGCATCCGCGCAAGCTGGACCGGGTGCGCGACGAGGCCGAAGGGCTGAGCAATATCGCCAAGGCTCATCCGAAGGGCCCGGAATTCGACCTTGCCCGCGCCCGTCTCGAAGCCCTGTTACAGGCCTGCCCCGCGGAGGCCCCGGTGCTGACCTATCATCTTGGCCTGGCCCATGATCACCGCGCGGAGGCCCTGATGTTCAATATCGTGAACCAGGCCTATGGCACAGAACGCATGGAGCGGGCGGCCCAGGCGGCGGCACAGTCCGACACGGCAGCGAAATATTTCGACACTTTCATCAGCATGGAAAAGACGCGCGGGCAGGACAAATACCTGACGGATTTCGCGGTCACCCTTGCCGTCAAGGCGAAAGCGCGCGCCGTGGAGGCCCGCGCGGTCACGCCATAGTATCCTCCGGCTGTGTCGCCTGCCAGGCGGTTTCGCCATTGGCGATATCGGTCACGATGTGCAGCGCGATGGCCGGCCAGGTCGATCCGGACAGCAACACGACCAGCGTCAGGACAATGCCGATGCCCGCCACCTGGATGAGGCCGGCGCGGCCCTGATAGCGGTGCAGGAAGACGAACAGGGCGAGCGAGGCGGCCGCCGCCGCCCAGACCGGCACGATGAGGCCGAATGCCCAGATCAGATAGCCCCGGAACAGGATCTCCTCGGTGATGCCGGCTGTCAGGCCGGTCAGCCGGTAGAGGCCCCGCTCCTTTTCCGTCGCCGGCAGGAAACACAGCGCCCCGTCCATCTTTGAAAAGACCTTGCGCGCCTCGGCCCGCGCCGCCGGCGACAGGCGCACGTTAAAGTATTGCAGGAGGAAGAAACCGCAGGCGAGCGCGGCAAGCGCCCAGCCGGCCAGCGCGGTCCAGCCGCCCGCAATGCCGAAGCCGAGCGCCGCCCAGTCCCGCCCGGCCACGGCCCAGACCACCAGCAGCGGCAGGGTGAGGCCCCAGAGCATGAAAATGGTCTGGCGGTAGAGCCGGATACGGGCGCCCGGCGCCCCGGCGCGGACCTTTGCCAGCACGCCGCCGCGCGCCAGCTCCCCTTCCAATGGCAGGCCGATCACCAGCAGGCAAGCCAGGAGGATATCCACAAGAGACAGGGCATCGGGGCTGAAAATCGGCATGGCGGGCGTCCCTTTAACATTGTCACGGGGCGCAACCTACTCTAAAAATGAATTTGAATTCAAGTTCATTTTTGTTGAGCCCATGACCACACCGACTGATCCCGCCCCTCAGAAACAGGCCAGAGCCCTGAAAACACGGGCAAAACTCATGGCTGCGCTGGAGCGCCTGCTGCGCACGCGGGAGTTCGAGGAAATCGCCGTGGCAGACATCGCCCGCGAGGCCGGCGTCGCCGTCGGCTCGGTCTACAGCCACTTCAGGGACAAGCCCGCCTTCCTGGCGGAACTGCTCACCTATTGGCAGGTGCGGCTGGAATCCCGCCTTGAAGAGGCCGAGGCGCAGGACACTGCCGCCCTCTTCCGCCAGTTCGGATCCCTGCGCGGCGCCCTCGATGCGGTCACCCGCGCGGTCAGCGAGGAAGTCGCCGCCACGGCCCACATGCTGCGCGCGGTGCACACATCCGCGCGGCTCAACCCGGCCATGGCGGACGGGCGCTGGCAGGAGCTGACCGTGCGCTCCTTCGCCCCGATGCAGGCCCTGTTCGACGTGTTCGCGCTCGAAATCACCTGCCCCGATCCGGAGCTGGCCGCCGGCTATCTCTGCTATGTCTTCAACACGGTGTTCCTGCGCACCGCGCTGATGCCGCGCGATACGCTGATGCAGGCCGCCGGCCTGACCCAGGAACACCTGATCGCCGAGACGACGGAGATGATCCACGCCTATCTCACCCGCCCGCGCGGCTGAGGGCGCCCGGCCGCGCTTTGCCCCTGTGGCCCGAACCGCGCTATTATGGCCGGCGGAACGGAGAGACCTCATGACCACAGCCAGCGTGCTCACCCTGTCGCTCGCAAAGGCGTTCGGCGTCTTCTACATCGCCGCCGGCCTCGGCGGCTTCCTCGACAAGGGCCTCTGGCCCCGCGTGATGGACGACCTCAAGGCCTCGCCCAGCCTCTCCTTCCTGACCGGCGCCTTCACCTTCGCGCTCGGCGTGGCGCTGATCCTCTGCCATTCGGTGTGGACCGACCCGCTGGCCGGCGTGATCAGCTTTTTCGGCTGGGCCGCCGCGATCAAGGGCCTGACCTTCATGGCCTTCCCCTCCGGCCTGTTCGCCCTGTCGGACGCGGTGTTGCGGCCGGCGGTGATCCGGGCCTGGTCGGTCATCGTGATCCTGATCGGCATCGCGCTGCTGGCGCTCGGCTTCACCGCGGCCGCCGCAGCCTGACCGGAGAGCCTGAGCGCCCCCCCCCCCTTTTTCTTGCCGCCCAAAGCGCCTATGGTCGCGATATCCGAGGGGTGTCCGCGCCGGAATGAGCCGGCCGGGCTGAGACTTTACCCTTTGAACCTGATCCGGGGAATGCCGCTGCAAAGCGGTGTGGCCGGCGCGAGGGAC
>JAGQRO010000052.1 GCA_020425315.1 Hyphomonas sp.
CTCAGCATGAGCGCTCTGAAAGTGCGGACTCATCCTGAGCGAAGCCGAAGGATGAAGCGGCAGGAGCTGCGCTTTAAGCGGAAACACCGCCGACCCCCACCTGTCCTCCCCCTTGCAGGGGGAGGAACGCTGACGGCGCCTCCGCATCCATATTGATGGCGGGGTTCTCCCCCTTGGAAAGGGGGAGACAGAGGGGGTTCCAGCGGAGGTGCAGCGTGGCGCCCTAACCCACCAGCAGCTTCTCGCGGATCGTGTCCTGCTTGGCCTGCGTCACGCCGAGGGTTTCGGTGAGGTAGGTGTCGAGGGAGCCGACTTCGCCGATGATCGTGGCCATGGCGGTTTCGAGATAGGGCAGCCGCACGCCGATGAAGGGGCGGAAGACTTCCGGCTCATAGCTCTTGCCGATATGCGCGTTGAACATGCGCGCGATATCGTCGAGCCGGCCGTCGACATCGACGGCATGGTTCGTCAGCACATAGTCTGCCTGGATGTCTTCCTCTGCGACGCCCAGAATGTGGTGCGTCAGGGCACAGAGGATTCCGGTGCGGTCCTTGCCGGCGGCGCAATTGACGAGGCCGGCCTCGCCCTCTTCCAGCTCGGCGAGATGCGTGAACCAGCCGGAGAACAGGGCCTTGTGGTGGGCCTTGAACGGGGCGGCGCGGTAATAGTCGACCATCCAGGCCTCGGCCTTCTGGGCGTTGGCTTCCACCTTCATCAGGAACTGGTGGTGGGGCGCCTCATGCTCGCGCCCGCCATCATTGGTCAGCGTCAGGGGCGCCGACCATTTGCCGGGCTGGCGCTCGCGCTCGTCCGGGCGGCGCAGGTCTGCCTGCAGGCGGATGCCGAGGCGGCGCACCTGGGCAAGGTCTTCATGGGTCGCCTCGGCATAGTGGCCGGAGCGGAACAGGCGGCCGCGGCGCACGCGCCCGCCATGGCTGGAGGCATAGCCCCCGAAATCGCGAAAATTGCGGACGCCTTCGAGCGGCAGGATACGGTCTCTCATAATCCGGCAGCTAGCGCGCGGGCGCGGCCTCGTCTACCCTGACCTTGTGACAGGCACGCGCCTGCCCTAAATGGGTGCCGGTGACGGGATTCTACTGAAAAACAGAACAGAAACAAAAGATTACAGAGAAGCAACACTTCAAGAGGAGTTCTCATGACCCGGATTCGTTCGATGATTGCCGCTGCCTGCATGGTGGCCGTGCCATTTACCGTGACGGCCTGCGCCTCCCTGCCGGATGAGGTGGACCGCGCCGAGATCGACGCCGACAGCCGCCAGGCCCTGAACGGGCTCTACGCCAAGAATGCCGCCGCCAAGGCGATCGGCAACCAGGCCAAGGCCGTTCTGGTATTTCCCTCCATCGTCAAAGGCGGCCTCGGTTTCGGCGGCGCCTATGGCGAGGGCGAAATGATCCAGGGCGGGCGCACGGTGGACTATTACTCCACCTTCACCGGCTCCTGGGGCCTGCAGGCCGGAGCACAGTCCTATGGCTATGCCGTGTTCCTGATGAACAATGAGGCGGTGAACTATGTCGAGGATTCCGACGGCTGGGAAATCGGCGTCGGGCCGACCGTGGTTCTGGTGAATGCCGGCGTGGCGGAGAACCTGTCCACCACGTCCCTGAAGGACGACGCCTATGCCTTCATCTTCGACCAGAAAGGCCTGATGGCCGGCATCAGCATCGAAGGCACGAAGATCACGAAGCTGAAATAGGGGCGACGGGCCCTCACCTCACGCGTCTTCCGCTTCTCGCGTTTTGTCATCCCGGCCGCAGCGCAGCGGAGAGCCGGAACCCAGGGCGGCACGTCCGGTGCGGCTTGACCCTGGGTCCCGGATAAGCGCTGCGCGCTTTCCGGGATAACAGGATGATGTGAGGACGGCTACCGGAACGGCGGTTCGTCGAAGCTGCGCAGTTTGCGGCTGTGCAGTTTGGTGCCCTTGTCGGCGGCGAGCCGCTGCAGCGTGTCGATCCCGATACGGATGTGTTCGCCGATGGCACGCTCATAGAAGCGGTTCGCTGCGCCCGGCAGCTTGATCTCGCCATGCAGCGGTTTGTCCGACACACAGAGCAACACACCATAGGGCACGCGCAGCCGGTAGCCATTGGCGGCAATCGTCGCGCTTTCCATGTCGATGGCGATGGCGCGCGACTTGTTGAAGCGCAGGGCCGAGGCGGAGAAGCGCAGTTCCCAGTTGCGGTCGTCCGTGGTCACCACGGTGCCGGTGCGCAGGCGCTTCTTCAGCGCGCTGCCGCTCTCGCCGGTGATCTCGGCGGCAGCCTCCTGCAGGGCGATCTGGATCTCGGCCAGCGCCGGGATCGGAATCTCCGGCGGCAGCACGGAATCGAGCACATGGTCTTCGCGCAGATAGGCGTGGGCCAGCACATAGTCGCCGATGGACTGGCTGTGGCGCAGGCCGCCGCAATGGCCGACCATCAGCCAGCATTGCGGGCGCAGCACGGCAAGGTGATCGGTGATCGTCTTGGCATTGGACGGGCCGACGCCGATATTCACCAGCGTGATGCCGGCATTGCCCGGCGCGCGCAAATGATAGGCCGGCATCTGGAACCGCCGCCAGGGCGAAGCATCGATGGCCGCGCGCGAGCCATCATCCGGCGTCTCGATCTCAAGTCCGCCCGGCACCGACAGGGACGTGTAGTGATTGCCATTGGAGAGTTGTTCCAGCGCCCAGTCACAGAAGGCATCGACATAGCGGTGATAGTTCGTGAACAGAACATAATGCTGGAAATGCTCTACCGGCGTGCCGGTATAATGCTGCAGCCGCTTCAGGGAGAAATCCGTGCGCAGGGCATCAAACAGGGCCAGCGGATGTTCCGTATAGGGCTCATAAAGTTCGCCATCGGCCACTTCGTCGCCGATCTCGGCAAGGTCGGGGCTGGGGAAATGGCGCGCAAGCTCGGCCGGGGAGATTTCCTCAAGGCCGGCGGCCTGGCCCTGTTCCCACACATAGGCATACGGAATTTCGGATTTTGACCGCTCGACTGTGACATCGAGATCAAAATCCCGCATCAGCGGGGTGAGCTGTTCGAGCAGATAGGGCCGGAAGAAATCCGGCCGGGTGATCGTGGTGAGGTAGACGCCCGGTTCCGACACGCGGCCATAGGAGCGCGAAATCGGCGGCGGCGGGCCGTCCGGATCGTAGACGACGCGGATCTGCGGATAGCAGAACGCGCCGGACTCGCGCAGCTTCGGATCGGGCGCGGCGCCCTTGTGCAGGAATTCGTGGAGGGCGGCGGACTGCGCCTCAACGGCCTCGTTGTAGAGTTTTTCGAGGGCGTCGACGACGGCTTCAGGTGTAGTGAGTTTCGACATGGCACCCAATCGCAGAGGTGCCGGGCAGTGTCAATCGGGCAAGATGGCTGCACTTGCGCCCGGCGCGGGCAAGGCCCGGCCGGCAGGTTCGGCGCGCCTCTGCGGACCGGTCAGCTGCTGTCCAGCCGGTAGAGCCACAGGATGGCGGCGAAATGCAGGTTACGGAACGCTTCGCGCATGTTCGGCCAGACGTCTTCGGTCGTGCAGGCCTTCGGCAGCTCCGCACTGACCGGCAGCGGCAGGGACCGGTCCGCCCTTACCCGGGCGAGCCGGGCGCGGAACCGCGCGACCAGCGGCTCCGGCTCGGCAAGGGCCGATTTCAGGGCGGCCAGGCGGCGCATCAGCCGGCCGGCCGGCAGCAGGTGCCAGGGCTGGGCGCGCTCGGCGGCCTCGTCGCTCTCTGCCCCTGCCTCCGGCAGCATCGAAGCCGTCTCCGGGCGCGGAGGCGCCTGCGGACGGGACGTGTCGTGCCGCTCGAACAGCCGGAACACCGGCGGTGTACGGAACATGGCCGTCTGCTCCACATCGGGCGGCGGCGATCCGGCAGCGGCAACGCCCGGCCCGCGGGCAGGCTTCCCGGCGCGCGGCAGCGGCGTCTCCATCGCGGCGAGGAACAGGACCCGCCGGACAATCGTCTCCAGCCGCACCAGTTCGCAGGCCAGCGCCCTGAGGACCGAGCGCGGCAGCACTGCCCGCACCGGCAGGATACCGAGGCCGAGTTCCGCCATCACACGGCCAAGCTCCCGCCCGGCATAGTGCCAGAGCAGGCCGAGCGAACGGGAGAGGCGCGGCGGGTAGATCATGCGGAAGAATGTATCCCAAGCCGGCCCCCATTGGATTGGCGCAAACCCCTGTCCCACAGCAAGCAGCGGGTGGGCAGGTGCCGGACCGGGCGGGCAGACTGGGCGGGCCGATCAGAAGGACCCTGCTCATGACATTCCGCATCCACGCCCTGCCCGCCGGCCTGTTCACCGCCCTGCCCACGCTCGACGAGGAAGCCCTGTCCGCCGGCCTTGTCCGCCGCCTGGTGGCGGACAAGGCGCCCGGCTATCCCTGCCGCGTCAGCCTGGAAGACGCCCGGCCGGGCGAGACCGTGTATCTGCTCAACCATGTCCACCATGATGCCGCCACGCCGTTCCGCGCCAGCCATGCCATCTATGTGCGCGAAGGTGTGCCGCAGGCGATGCCGGCGGCCGGCGAGGTTCCGGAAATAATCCGTACTCGCATGATTTCCCTGCGGGCCTTCGGCGCCGATGGCATGATGCGCGAGGCGGATGTGGCCGACGGCGCCGACATTGCCCGTCGATTGGAGGACATGCTGGCCGATCCGGAGACGGAAGAAGTTCACCTGCATTTTGCAAAGCAGGGATGCTTTGCTGCAAGGGTGACGCGGGCCTGACCGGGGCGCCCCGCCGGGGCCTGCAACAGGCAATGCAGGACCGGCGCGTCTGCTCTCTGTGCAGACCTGCCCGGGCAATGGGCGGGTGGGCGAAAATGGCAGCGAACCGGCCTCACTGACACAAAATTTCACTTGCAAGGCGGGCCGACCGATAGGAATGTTGCAGTGCAGCAAACGGCCGCCCCGGTGCAGGCCAGCGCGCGCCCGGAGCCCATCCGGACGTGTGCGTGCCGGGGATGCGGGGATGCCCCCTCGCACCCCGTTCGCTGTGGGAGGAGTTTCCGGCGAGCCGCCCTGGTTCGCCATAACTCTGAAGGACTGAACCCATGCTGAAATCTGTAATCGGACTTGCGGCTGCGGCCGCCCTGCTCCCGCTTGCGGCGGCGGCAGAGACGACCACCCCCATCACGGTCAAGATCAGCTATGACAAGGCGCTGCTGGCCAGCGATGCCGGCGCCGAAATGGTGCTCGAGTCGATGAGGGCGCAGGCCGCTGAGGCCTGCACGCATCCCGGCTATGCCGGCAAGGCGCCCCGGCTCGACCGCAAGTGCGCCAAGGACGTGGTGGCGAAGGCCGCAACGAAAATCCTGCTGAAGCAGCAGGAACTGGGTCTGGAGACGGCTCCGGCATTCGCGCGCGTTGCGCGGATCCAGACAGCCGACCTCGGACAACGCTAGGCCATTTCCTCCCGGAATAGCGTTGGAGGGGCCGCCGGCGGCCACTGGCGGCCCCTCACCTGGCTTTTTGCATCATTTTCCGGCCGGCCGGCGGGGGCGTTGCTTCGCTGAGATTGACTGGATGACCAGTTCGCCCGGGCCTTTCGGGTCGAAGGGCGGCTCTGCACGTACGACAGCGGCATCGATCAGGGCACTGACGTGTCTGTCCGCGAACAGGGCCGCGCCGGCATCCGGGATGTGACGCCCGGTGGTGCCAGCCCCTTTCAGCAGGCCCTGCGGATCCGGCAGGCCCGCCCCTTTCAGGAAATAAAGCAGCACAGTGCGCGGATAGACGGCAACGGAGATCACCGCCGTCGACGGCTTGCGCACCGGGGCGAAGCCGATGGCGAGGGCATTGTAATTGTCATAGACGAGCTGCACTGCCCCCGGCAGGCGCGCCCGCAGCCCGGCAAGCACGTCGCGCGCCTGCGCGGCGACCTCCGGCGTGAACCGGTCGAGGAATGTGTCGAGGTCCTGCTGCGCGGTCATGGGGCGAGGATACGCCTCATTGTCACATCGCAAAAGACACGATGGAACGGCGGAAAATTCACGACCGGAAGAATGACTGTCCTGAGCGCCACATGTTTTCGGCAAGGCAAATCGCGAAGGCAAGCGTTTCCGCCGGCAGCCCCGCCTCAGAAACCGACACACGAATACCGCCCGAGAAGAACGCCTTCGGTGCAATCCGCGCCACCACTTTTTGCCCCCGAACAAGGTCAATCGTCGAGACGAATAATACGGGCACGCGCTCCAGTCCCAGCGGCCCGGAAGGAGATGCGATCGCTACTTCCAACCTCGGTTTCACTTCGTCAGCCGTCATAATGTCGGCGGACCCACGCCTCATGCGCCAGCGGAGGCGCATCAGGCCTTCTTGTACGACCTGATACCTGGCCTCGCCAATCGTGATATCCCATGCGGGACTGGCTGCGTAGGAGAGCAGCGTGATCGCCTGGCCCTCATAGGTCAGCGTGAACGTCCGGTTAAAGGTGCCCGTCCGCCGGCAATCGATGACGGTCGGGGGCATCATTCCGGCAACCGGGCAAAGGCGTGCTGCAGGCCATGTGACGGGACGCGGACAGTCTCGCCATCCGGCACGTCGGCGGCCCATTCGGCGCCGGGCACGAAGGCGGCGACCGGCAGGGCGAGGCCGCCGCGCGCCAGCACTTGCCGCAGGTGTTCGGCGGCATGGCGGAAGCTGGCTGCGCGGGTGCGGAAGGCGAACCCGATCTCCGGGCAATCGGCCGTCAGGACGCAGGCCGGGTCATAGGCCCAGGAGAGGCGACACGCCCCCTGCCCACGCCCCACGATCAGCGGCACGGTTTCATAGACATGATCCGCAAACGGACCGGTCGCTTCGCCCGCCGGCGGGCCCGGCGGATGCTTTGGTACGGGCAGGAAACGCCGCCAGCCCCAGGAGGGGCGCGGCGTGGGCGGGACGCTGGGTGGCACGGGGTCTGGAGCCGGCGCGGGAGTTGCCCCGGCCAGCTGTTGCGACAGCCAGTAGACCTCCTGCCGGGCGATGGCGCTGTCGAGATGCGGCCGGGCCTCGGCGGGCGGCAGGCCGGCAAAGCCGGTCCGGTCCACCTCGGCCCTCAGAGCGTCAAAAAGCTGCGCCCGTGCGGCGGGATCGGCCGCGTCGATCTCGTTCAGCCTGCGGATGACCCAGCCGAGGATCTCGCTGCGCGCGCTCAAGGGCGGAAGAGCCCCTATTCCGCCGGGACGGAATCTTTCTTCGTGGCGGTGCGCTGGTCGAATTTGTTCCAGACGCCTTCGTCGCCGTGCCAGTCGCCCTTCGTGGCGCCCTTGGAATATTCCGTGGCGCGCTGTTCGAAGAAGTTGGCATGTTCGACGCCGTTGAGGATCTCGGTCAGCCAGGGCAGCGGGTGCTTGGTGATGCCGTAGATCGGTTCCAGCTTCAGCTGGCCGAGGCGCCAGTCGGCGATGTAGCGG
>JAGQRO010000464.1 GCA_020425315.1 Hyphomonas sp.
CGAGGTTGGCGCCCTTGCCGCCCAGAAGGTTCTTCATCGAGGCGTCGCCGTCGGCCGTGCCCCCGCCAAAGGCGTAGACCCAGGTCTCGTCCGCGTGCTTCAGTGCTGCCTCACCCATGGATCACCTCATCCTCAATGCGTTGCGCGTCCGGCTATTCCGCGGCCGGACCTTAGCCAAGTGCAAACCGTATGCTGCATTGCAGCGGGAAATTCCAGCGGTCGGAACGCCGCGCACATCCTGACAACGTTGTTTATTCCCGAAATGGCAGAACGAGGCCCCCGGCGGGGCCCGGCCTGTCAGGATACGGGACAGATGGCCTCAGCCTTCGATGAGGGAGAAGTCCGCCACGCGGTGCAGCGTGTCGCGGATATCGGCCAGCAGGGCGAGGCGATTCGCCCGGATCGCGGGGTCGTCATCGTTCACCATGACGCGCTCGAAGAAGTAATCGACCGGCGCGCGGAGCTTTGCCAGCTCCGTCATCACGGCGGCGAAGTCTTCCGTCTTCAGGGGTTCCTCGATGTCGTGGCGCACCTGGCCGAGGGTCTGGTGCAGGCGGATTTCGGACTCCGCGCCGGCATCGATCAGCGCCCCGTCGACCACGAGATTGTCGGGCAGCGCGCCCTTCTTCTCCTCGGCCTTCAGGATGTTGGCGGCGCGCTTGTAGCCCGCCAGCAGGTTCGCGCCATCCTCGGTGCCGAGGAAGGCCCCCAGCGCCTCGACCCGGCGGGTGATCAGCACAAGGTCATCCTCGCCGAGGGCGAAGACGGCATCGATCAAATCGTGCCGCTGGCCCTGATCGCGCAGGTATTGCTTCAGGCGGTCGGCGAAGAAGGAGAGGAGGTCAGATACGCTACCGTCTTGAAGTTTGTAGTCGTCCAGCAGCACCTGCTGGGCCAGGATGTCAGTGAGTCTTGCGAAATTGTCTCGCAATTCAGGCAGCTTCGCCAAAAATTCCAGTTGCGCCTCGCTTTTCAGGCTTTCCGCACTGACGGACACCTTCTTGCTTTTAGAGAGCTCCAGCAGCTGCGAGATTATCGATAGTTTCTGAGCGGATATGCACTGCCTGAGGCCAATGCGGACATCATTCTCCAAAACAATCCGCACCACACCCAGCGCTGCACGGCGCAAAGCAAACGGGTCCTTCGATCCTGTCGGTTTCTCGTCAATCGCCCAGAAGCCAACCAGCGTGTCGAGCTTGTCGGCGAGCGCCACGGCGATGCCCACCGGATCGGTCGGCACGGAGTCGCTCGGGCCCTGCGGCTTGTAGTGGTCGCGGATGGCGTCAGCGACGCGTGCGTCTTCCTTGGCGGCGAGCGCATAATAGCGGCCCATCACGCCCTGCAGCTCCGGGAACTCGCCAACCATTTCCGACACGAGGTCCGCCTTGGCGAGGCGCGCGGCGCGTTCGGCCAGGTCCGGATCGGCGCCGACTTTCGGGGCGAGTTCGCGGGCGAGCGCCGCCACCCGTTCCACCTTGTCGCCCAGCGAGCCAAGCTCCGCCTTGAACGCGATGGTCGAGAGCTTCTTCGCCATCTCTTCCAGCGGCGTTGCCTTGTCCTTGTCCCAGAAGAAGCGCGCATCTTCGAGCCGGGCCGACAGAACCCGCGCATTGCCCTCGGCGAT
>JAGQRO010000465.1:0-221 GCA_020425315.1 Hyphomonas sp.
AGTAGGCCAGGGCCAGCAGGGTGAGCGTGAGCAGCAGAAAGGGACCGATCGACGCCAGCAGGTCGCGCAGGGACAGCAAGGTGGCGCGGAATTTTTCAGGCATGGCTGAAACATAGCACGCCGCCTTCTCTTCCTCGTGTCAGCGCGGATGCAAGTGTGAGCGATGGTGCTCAGGGCGCGGCTTCGATGTCCACCAGCACGTAGGCGCCCTTGACCTGGTC
>JAGQRO010000465.1:295-1885 GCA_020425315.1 Hyphomonas sp.
TGGTCATGGGCGGCATGTCGAGGTTGGGGATTTCACCGTGCTTCAGCGTGATTTTTCCTGCTGAAAGGTCGACCTTGCGGACCTCGGCGTCGACTTGCGGCAAGGGAGTGGCTGTTGCCGCGGCAGCGCCGGCCGGGGCAGCGGTCTGCGCCTGCGCCAGGCCACCGGGCAGGTAGAGGACGCCGGTGCACAGCACGCAAGCGAGGAGTCGGGAAAAGTTCTGGTGAGCGGTCATTTTGGGGTCTCCAAGGCGGTGAAATTCAGGTTCGGAAATAGGACTGGTAGACGCGACCACTGCCGTCGGGCAGGACGAGGACCACATCGTAGGGATCTCGGCGCCCGTTGTAGACGGGACCGTCCATGCCGGGGCTGCCGACTGGCATGCCGGGCACGGAGAGGCCAATGGCTTTGGGCTTTTCGGCGAGCAGGCGACGGATCTCGCGGGTGTTCACATGGCCTTCGACCACATAGCCGCCGATGAGCGCAGTGTGGCATGAGGCGTACTTCATGGGGAGTCCAAGGCGCTGTCGCACCGCCGTGTTGCCTGTCTCGAAGGTCTGCACGCGGAAGCCGTCGCGTTGCAGATAGGCGATCCAGTCCTTGCAGCAGCCGCAGTTGGGGTCTTTCCAGACCTGCATCACTGGAAGTTCGGCAGACGTGGCCCAGACGCCGAGCGGCATGGCGCCCACCAGCGAGGCGGCGCCGAGCAACAGGGTTCTTCTTTGCATGATGAGGGTTCCTTTTCTTTGGACGGTATTCAGGGTTTGGGAATCACACGCAGCGTGCCGCGCATGCCAGCTTCGTAGTGGCCGGGAATCAGGCAGGCAAACTCGAAATCGCCCGGGCGGTTGAAGGTCCAGGTGATCTCGCCGCGCCGACCGGCGCCAACGTGGGCCATGTAGGGTTCGTCGTGTTCCATGTTGGGGAACTTGCGCATCAGTTCGGCGTGGGCCTGCAGTTCCTTGGGGGTGCCGATCACCAGTTCGTGCAATTTCCTGCCCCGGTTGGCGATGCGCAAGCGCAGGGTCTCGCCTTCGGTCACTTCGATGTGGTCCGGTGTGAACCGCATGCGGTCGTCCATGCGGATCTCGATCGTGCGCCGGGCTTCGGCCGGGGCGGCGCCAATGCCCCAGTCGGTCTGCTCCCGCACGGTCTCTCTTGCGGTCGGCGGAGCGTGTGCGTCGCCGTGTGCATGCAGGACAGTGGGCAGCAGGGCGGGTGAGGCCAGCAGCCACAGGTGTTTCCACAGGCGTCGTCTTGCGGGCAGGAAGGTGTTTCTTGTCATGGATTCAATGTCCTTCATGGGAATGGCCCATGGGCTTTCGTGCAGAGGGGGTGCCCGCGGCAGGCGGGTCCGGCCGGGCGTCGGGCGCGCGAGGGGCATCGTTCGGGACCGACACTTCCTGCGCCTGGGTACCGGCGGGCGGCTCGTACCAGCCCGGATCCCGGTAGTCGCCTGGCGCCAGGTCCTTGCGAACCTTGAGCGTGGAAAACATGCCGCCCATCTCGATCGGTCCGTAGGGGCCGGTCCCGGTCATCATGGGAAATGTGTTGGCAGGCAGTTCCATCTGCATCTCGCCCATGTCGGCC
>JAGQRO010000053.1 GCA_020425315.1 Hyphomonas sp.
AGCGGGTCTTCGGCGTTCATCGGCTCGGGCGGGCAATCGGCGGAGACGCCCCCGGCGGCCTCATGCAGCCAGTGGTCGCGGCCCGCCACCATGTTCACTTCAGAGCCCGTGCGCTGCACAACCAGCATGGACTTCACCATGCCGCCGGCAATCTCCGCCGCCTTATCAGCGTTCACCTTCAGCGGCACCTTGCGGCCACCGCGCAGGCCTTCGTCTGCCGTGATCAGGATGGTGGACTCACAGTCCGTAATCCGCCCGGCCAGCGCCTCCGGCGAGAAGCCCCCGAACACGACCGAATGGATCGCTCCGATGCGCGCACAGGCCAGCATCGCATAGGCCGCTTCCAGGATCATCGGCAGGTAGATTGTCACCCGGTCGCCCTTCTTCACGCCCAGCTTCTTCAGCGTGTTGGCGAACCGGCAGACAGCGCCATGCAGTTCCCGATAGCTGACCGCATAGCTCTCGCCCGGCGCATCGCCGATCCACAGGAGGGCGGTCTTGTCGGCGCGCGTCGCCAGATGGCGGTCGATGCAATTCTCGGTGACGTTCAGCACGCCATCGCCATACCAGCGCACATGCAGGTCGCCGGTTTCCCAGGAAACATCCTTCACTTTCGTATAGGGCGTCATCCAGGTGAGGCGCTTGCCATGCTCTCCCCAGAAGGCCTCCGGATCGGCGATGGAGGCGTCATACATCTCCTTGTATTTCTCAGGCGTGAGGTTTGCCTTGGCGGCAAACTCAGCCGGAACCGGATAGATTTTTTCCTGATCGCTCATGGGTTCCTCTCCGAAAGGCATGTTTTCTCTCTCACCTCAGAATGCATATTTGGTTGAGAACGTGAAGCGCGTCATGTCGCCTTTATTTCCGCTTTCGTCCTCGCGGGTGCCCTGCATCAGTTCCACACCCAGCGTCACTTTCGGCGCGACATCCCAGAGGATCGCCCCGAACACCGACTGGACCGACTTCGTGGTCGTCATCGGCAGGTAGCCGGGATTGTCCACGAACAGGCCGGAATAGCCGCCGCTGAAGCGGGCCGTCTCGCCGAACGGGTGACGCCAGGCCACAAAGCCGCCGACACTCGGGATCGCGTCCAGCGCGCCATTCGGGTCAACCGCGACAGACCGGCTGGCGGCAAGGCCCACATAGCGGCCGATACCCTCTCCGCCCACAAGGTTGAAGCGGACGTCATCCTTCGCGCCCATGTTCACCTTGCCCGAAACGCTGAGGCCATAGCCGAAGGATTCCTCCTCGGTCGGGCCGAAATCGGCGCGCAACTGACGGGCAATACCGGAGACGGACACATTTCCGAACTCGCCGGAGAGATTGTACCGCGCGACCACATCCGGAATGATGTTCTCGTCCCGCGAGCCGGCATTCAGCGTGGTCGTGTTCGGGTTCTCGAGGGCGAACATCCAGTTGCCATTTGTGTAGCGCACCTGCGGCTGGCGGATGAAGATCATGCCGTCCGGAAGGGCAAGGAAGCTCGCGCTCTCCGGAATGGCGGATGTGTTCTGGAAGGTCGACCATTCCTGGCCCACCAGCCAGTTGCCATATTTGACGAAGGCCCGGCGCAGGCGCGGCGAGTAGGAGTTCGAGACCAGTTCATTGCCCTGGCCGGAACCGAGGAAATCCATCTCGATATAGCCTTCGACCTTGCCGTCGCCTACGGGCTTCGAAGCTGCCAGGAAGAAGCGGGACGGTTCGGCGGTGAAATCCGTGAAGGTCGTGCCGTCGCCGCCAATCGGTATGGCGCCTGGGATATAGAAATCGCGCGCAATGGAGGTCGAGGCGATGCCCCCATCGGTCAGGCTGGTGACATGAATATCCGCATCGATGAAGCCACCGAATTTCAGTGTTGTGTCGCCCACAAGGAAGCCATCGGTCTTCTGGGGCGCGGGCGCAGCCGCCGGCGCTTCAGCAACGCTCTTCTCTATACGGACAATGCTTTCATCTGTTTTCGCCTTTTCCGCCGCCAGTTCGGCTTTCAGCGTAGCGACCATTTCCTCAAGTGCGGCAACCCGCTCTTCCATGCTCGCATCGGCGCTTGCTCCCAGCGCGAAGATGGCAGCCGCCGTTGACAACAAGACAGTGCGTACAGACCTGGACATGGTTTCCTCCCCTCATGTCTCAATTTGTGAGGATCACTATCCGGATCGGCGCGGCCGCCCGCTATTGGCCATTGGTGCTAAGACGAAAGTCGAATGCCGGGCCCCTTGTGGACGGCGCTGCTTATTGTAGAAGACACTGAAATAAGACGTGCCTTCAGAAGCACGGGGAGGAACCCATGGCCGAGACCCCGACGATCCTGATCGTGGACGACCATCCACTGTTCCGCGACGCACTTGAAGTCGCGCTGAAGGCGGCCTTCCCGGAGGGCGCGACGGCCCATCATGCCGGCACACTGGCCGATGCGCTGGGGCAAATAAGTAAGACAACGTACAATCTGATCCTGCTGGACCTGACCCTTGGCGACTCGCAGGAATTCGACGGGCTGACACGGCTGCTGGCGGCCGGACCGGGCTGCCCGGTTGTGGTCGTATCGGCCACCGAATCCCCAAAAGCGTTCGAGACGGCCCGCGCTCTTGGGGCGGCCGGCTACATGCCGAAATCCATGTCGCTCGAGGATCTGTCGGCCGCCCTCGCCACCGCGCTCGATGGCGGGCAATGGTTCCCGCCGGCCTCTTCCGCCAGCACGCCCGGACAGGACGAATTGCTGGCACGCGTCGCCGGCCTGACGCCGGCCCAGCGCAAGGTGCTCGCCGGCCTCGCCGACGGCCTGCTCAACAAGCAGATCGCCTATGAGATGGACATCTCCGTCGCCACGGTGAAGGCGCACATGACCGCCATTTTCCGCAAGCTCGGCGCCAATAACCGCACGCAGGCGCTTCTCATCTATAAGGATGCGACTTCGCTCTGAGGCCTATTCCGCCGCCGTCTGGCCTTCGGTACGCGCCCCTTCCAGGAACCGCCGGATATCGGTTGGCCCGGCCGGCTTGCGCACCACGCCGACATTCGCGGCCTTGGCCCGCGCTTTCACTTCATCCGTCGCTGTGGCCGTCAACAGCAACGCACTGCCCTGCCCCCGCAGGCGCCCACGCGAGCGGCAGATGAGGTCCAGCCCGTCAATCTCACCCTGCAGGTGCAGGTCCGCGATCATGGCATCGAATGTGCCGGAGGAAAGCGCTGCCTCGGCCTCCGCCACGGAACCGGCTCCGGTGACCTCGCAACCCCAGCCGCCCAGCAGCGCCTTCATCCCATCGACGATGGCGCTCTCGTCATCCACCACCAGGACCGTCATGCCCGCGAGCGATACGCGCCCGCGCGGCGCGACGGACTGGACCGGCTTGCGTTTTGCCGGCCGCGTTGTTGCCAGCGGCACGCTGACGGAAAACACGCTGCCCCGCCCCGGCCAGGACCGGACGGCGATGTCCGCTCCCATCAGGTCGGCCAGCCGCCGGGACACCGACAGGCCAAGACCGGCGCCGCGAATGCCGGCATTGTCGGAATCCTCGAAGCGCCGGAACTCCTCGAAGATCAGGCCCACCTTGTCGTCTGCAATGCCCGGGCCGGAATCCCAGATCTCGATGCGCGCAGAGTTGCCGCGCCGGCGCGCGCCAACCATCACGCCGCCGGTGCGCGTGTAGCGCCGCGCATTCGAGATGAAGTTCCGCAGCACGCTTTTCAGAAAATCCGGATCCGCATTCACCACCATGCTGGTCGGGGCGAGCCTCAGCGCAAGGCCCGCCTGTTCCGCCATGGGTGCGGCCTCATCCACCAGGTCTTCCAGAAGCGGGCCCAGTGGAACGGCGACAGGCTTGGCAGCAATATTGCCGTGATCGAGGCGTGAAATATCGAGCAGGCCGCGCAGTAGTTCATCCGCCGACTGAATGGCCTTGTCGGCTCTCTGCACCAGTTCCCTGTTCTGCTTGTCTGCCCCGATCGAACCGAGGAACAGGCGCGCAGCGTTCAGCGGCTGCAGCAGGTCGTGGCTCGCCGCCGCCAGAAAGCGGGTCTTGGAGGCATTCGCGCCCTCGGCCTCGCGCCGGGCCACGTCCAGATCCTGCGCCATGATTTCGAGGTCGTGCGTGCGTTCTTTCACCCGTGTTTCGAGCGTCTCGTTCGCCTCGATCAGGGCCTGCTCGCGCCGCTTGTCGGTGGTAATGTCTGTGAACGTTGTGACATAGCCGCCGCCCGGCATCGGATGCCCGGTGATACGCAGGTATCGCCCGTCCGGATTGCGCCGCTCATAAGTGTGCTGGCGCCCGGCGCGCATATGCTCGACACGCCGGCGCGCCTCTTCGGCCGGGTCGCCATCGATCCAGCCAGAGCGCAGATTGTGCTCGATCAATCGCTCGACCGGCGTGCCGACGGCGACGAGGTCATGCGGATAGCTGAAGAGTTCCAGATAGGCCGTGTTCCACGCCACCAGCCGCTGTTCGGCATCGACCACGGAAATGCCCTGCGAGATATTTTCCAGCATGGACTGCAGCATGTGCCGTTCGAACCGCTCGGCCTGCGTCCGGTGGTCGAGCATGGACAGAACATCCGGTAGCGCCACCTTGTTTCCGCCCACGGCCGAGGCCAGCACGACCCTCGCGGACGACGCGCCCAGCGCACTCGCCAGCAAGCGCTCCGTGCGCTGAACGAGTTGCCAGTCGGCCGGACTATCACCGCTCGCTGCCACGCCCGTCGTGCGTTCGAAATCGGCGAAGGCATGGTCCACAGCTTCCGGCGTCAGGAAGCGGGAGGCCAGCGTCTTCAACCCGTTCGGCGTCACCGAGCTGACCGTTGCCGCCGATCCGGTTTCGGCCAGCCGTGAAATTTCGGTCTCGCCGGCAAAGGCGGCTGCCTGCACCTTGTCGCGCAGGCGCTCGCGCGAGCGCAGGGAAACCAGCACGAAGACAATCAGGTTCGCGCTGAGGCTCCACACCGCGCCATGTGCCAGACTGTCATTGAAGCTGACACCGAACAGGGCATGCGGGTCCAGCCAGCCCGGCACGGCCGCCGCGATGCGCTCATGCGTCAGGATCGCCGGCAGGAACAGGGTGTACATCCAGATCGCCATGCCGATGGCAATGCCGCCAAGCGCCCCGGCCTGGCGCCCGCCGCGCCAGTAGACGGCCCCGATCAGGGCCGGCGCGAACTGCGATGCCGCCGCGAAGGACAGAAGTCCGATCTGCGCCAGTGCCTCGCCCGTCCCGGCAAGGCGATAATAGCCATAGGCGAGCAGGACCAGGACCACGATCACCGAGCGGCGGATCATGGTGAGGCGCGCGCCGGAATCCCCGCCGAGGCTGGCGAACCGGCCGGACTGCATCACCGCGGGCACGACAAGGTCATTCGTCACCATCGAGGACAGGGCCACGCAGGCGACGATCACCATGCCGGTCGCCGCCGTGAACCCGCCAAGGAAGACCAGCAAGGCGAGCGCGCCGTGCCCCTCCGCCAGCGGAAGATCCAGCACGTAAAGATCCGGCGCGACAGATGTTGGCAGCACCGACAGGCCCGCCAGCGTGATCGGCACGACGGTCGCGCAGGTGAGCAGCAGGTAGACCGGAAAGGCGATGCGGGCCATCCGGCTTTCGCGGTCATTCTTGCGCTCGATAAAGGTGACATGGAACTGGCGCGGCAGGCAGACGATGGCAAACATCGACAGCAGCAGCATGGTGATGACCCGCGCATCGACCGACAGGTCCGAAAACACCGCCCGCGATGGAACCGGCAGGCCCACGCCCTCGCCCGACAGCACACCCAGCGACAACAGGCTGACCGCCACCAGCGCCACCAGCTTGATCACCGCCTCCAGCGCCAGCACCTGCATCAGGCCTTCATTGCGCCGCGTCGCATCCGACTGGCGGGCGCCGAACAGGATGGCGAACACCGCCATGGCCAGCGCGGTGAACAGCACCGTCTCACTTGCCGGCTGCTGGCCGGCATTCTCGGCGCCATAGGCCAGCGCCTGGAAACTCATGCCCACCGATTTCAGCTGCAGCGCGATATAAGGCAGGCTGCCCATCACTGCCGCGATGGCCGCCATCGCGCCCACCGCCCGGCTCTTGCCATAGCGGGCCGACAGGAAGTCAGACAGAGACGAGATGCTCTCGCGCTGCACCACATCCCCGATGCGGCGCAAGAGGCCCGGAAAGACGAGGAACACGATCACCGGACCGACATAGATCGGCAGGTAGTCCCACCCGCCGGAGGCCGCCGTTCCGACTGCGCCGAAGAAGGTCCATGAGGTGCAATAGACGCCGAGCGCCAGCGCATAGACCAGCGGGTTCTGCCGGCCGCCTTCTTCCGTGCCCCGCCGGTCTCCCCGCCAGGCGATGGCGAACAGGCCGAGGACGTAGAGTCCCGTCGCTCCGACGATCAGCCAGACAGGCATTCAGCGCGCTCCAATCCGGGCGAGTGTGCCCCGCCCCCGATGCCCAAGGCAAGCGCGCCGAAAACCGGCCCGCCTGCCTCAGACAAGAATGACGGCCCGCAGATGCGGGCCGCCAGTTTGGTCCCCGGGAAGGGACGATTTATTCCGGCGCCATTCCGGCATCGGCAAGGCCGTGCGGCTGGCGGGTGCCGGGCACGCGGATGTCTTCCACGAGGTCCTGCACGTCCTGCGGCGGCGGTGCGGTCACCAGCGAGGCCACCACACCGGCGGCCATGGCCAGCCACATGAACACGAAGCCGATGCCTTCCGGCGACACGCCCAGCAGCCATTGGTCCGCACCTGCCCCTTTGCCGGCACCGATCTTGAAGTGCCAGATGTAGAGGAAGGTCGGGATCAGGCCGAACAGCATCGAGGCGATGGCGCCTTCGCGGTTCATGCGCTTCCAGAAGATGCCCAGAAGGATGACCGGGAAGATCGACGCTGCGGCGAGGCCGAAGGCGAACGCCACCACCTGCGCCACGAAGGCGAGCTTGGCGGAGTAGATGCCCATGAAGCCGGCCGCCACCACGGCCGAGGCCGCTGCGCCCCGCGCCACCATCAGTTCCGTCCGGTCGGTCATGTCCTTGAAGAAGGTCCGCCGGCAGAGGTCATGGCTGATGGCCGAAGAGATCACCATAAGGAGGCCCGCCGCCGTCGACAGCGCGGCGGCAAGGCCACCCGCCACGACAAGGCCGATCACCCATTGCGGCAGCCGGGCGATTTCCGGATTGGCCAGAACGTAGATGTCGTTGTTGATCGTCACCTCATTGGCGAGGCCGTCCGGCGCCGCCGGGCCACGGATCTGCATCTTGCCGTCGCCATTCTTGTCGTCGAAGGAGACGAGTTTCGTCTTCTCCCAGTTGGCGAACCAGGCCGGGCTTGGCGTACCGCCGTCAGCGGTGAGCGCGGCTGCATCGGCCTCATAGTTCTCGGCGGCGATATAGGTCTTCTCGTTCACCGACTCGATGATGTTCGTGCGGGCGAACGCGCCGACCGCCGGGGCCACCGTGTAAAGCAGCGAGATGAACACCAGCGCCCAGCCAGCCGACAGGCGGGCATCGGACGCACGCGGCACCGTGAAGAAGCGCACGATCACATGCGGCAGGCCGGCCGTGCCGAACATCAGCGCGGCGGTGATGCAGAGCACGTCGAAATTGGATTTCGTCGAGTCCGTATACTTGCCGAAGCCGAGGCTGGTGACCGTGTCGTTCAGCTTCTCCAGCATCGAGACGCCTTCGCCCTTGATGTCGGAGATGAAGCCGAGTTGCGGCACCGGATTGCCGGTCAGCATCAGCGAGATGAAGATCGCCGGCACCGTATAGGCAAAGATCAGCACACAGTATTGGGCCACCTGCGTATAGGTGACGCCCTTCATGCCGCCCAGCACCGCATAGACGAACACGATGCCCATGCCGACAAAGATGCCCACTTCATTGGTCACGCCCAGGAAGCGCGAGAAGGCAATGCCGACGCCGGACATCTGGCCGGCAATGTAGGTGAAGGAAACGAACAGTGTACAGATCACCGCAACGAGACGCGCCGCACCGCTGTAATAGCGGTCGCCCACAAAGTCAGGCACGGTGAACTTGCCGAACTCGCGCAGGAAGGGCGCGAGCAGCAGGGCGAGCAGCACATAGCCGCCGGTCCAGCCCATCAGGTAGACCGAGCCGCCATAGCCGAGGCCTGCGATGAGGCCGGCCATCGACAGGAACGAGGCTGCAGACATCCAGTCCGCCGCCGTGGCCATGCCATTGACGACGGGGTGCACCCCGTGGCCGGCAACATAGAAATCATTGGTCGATCCGGCCCGCGCCCAGATGGCGATGCCGATATAGATCGAGAAGGTCGTGAAGACCCAGAACAGTGACCAGTCCATCGTCTCCCCCTATCCCTCGATGTTGAATTTCTTTTCCAGGCGGTTCATCGCCCGGCAGTAATAGAAGATCAGCGCCACGAAGACGTAGATGGATCCGTTCTGTGCGAACCAGAATCCGAGTGGCGCCCCTCCGATCGACACATTGTCCAGCAGGTCGCGGAACAGGATGCCTGCCCCGTATGACACGATGAACCATATGGCGAGCAGGCTGAGGGTCAGCCTGACGACGGCGCGCCAGTAACCCTTCGCATCAATCTCGGCCAGATTGTGAGTCATTCCCTTGTTCCTCCCAGTTGCTTTGTCGCTGCGGGATACCGCACCCTGCACGCTGGCGCAGGCGGCGCGGCTTTCACAGCCCCACTTTGGTCTTACCTGTTCTTCACCCGGCGGCGCTCATTGAGGCCGCCCGCCAGCAACGCGACCGACAGGACCAGCCCGCCGATCAGGTAGACCTCGCCAAGGTCGACGCCGCCTTCCAGGCTGAAGCCGCTCGCCAGCCTCAGGGCGAACACCGCCGCCATCAGCAGGCCGAGCGCCAGCATTGCATGTGATTTCAGCATTTTGGTCCTCCCTGACCTTATCCGGCCAGTCTAGGCCGGGATTCCCCCGGTCCACCCCCGACCTTGGTCTAACGCCTCTCCGGGGGCTTCAGGCCCCTTCTGCCGCCCGGCCTTGCCAATCCACAGGCGATGCGGTATCCGCGCGCCTTCAGAAACGGCGGCGCAAGGCCGTGCGTGTCAGCTTCTCACCTCACAGGAATGGCGGGGCGGAGTCGAGGGCGAAAGGAAAAATCATGTCGAAACAAAAGATTACGTTTAATGTGGACGTGCGCGAGCGCGTCGGCACCGGTGGCGCCCGTGAGGCCCGCAAGAATGGCGGCGTGCCCGGCGTTCTTTATGGCGGTGGCCAGGACCCGGTGGCGATCACGCTGCGCCGCGGCGAAGTCATCAAGGCCATCGAGACCGGACACTTCCTGTCCTCGACTGCCACGCTGATCCACAAGGGCGAAAGCCAGCTCGTGATCCCGCAGGCGATCCAGATGCACCCGGTCACCGACCAGCCGATGCATGTCGACCTGTTCCGCGTCAATGCCGACCAGAAGATCAAGGTCGAAGTCGCCGTCCACTTCACCGGTGAAGCGGTTTCCCCGGGCCTCAAGAAGGGCGGCACGCTCAACGTCGTGCGCCACACGGTCGAACTGCTGGTTCCGGCCGGCCATATTCCGGAATTCCTGGAAGCCGACGTCTCCTCGCTCGAAATCGGTGACAATGTGAAGATCTCCGACATCAAACTGCCGGGCGATGCCGAGCCGACCATCTCCGACCGCGACTTCACGATCGCGACCATCGCCGGCCGCGGCGGTAAGTCTGAAGAGACCGAAGCCACTGCCGAGGCAGAGGACGAAGAAGGCGAAGAGAAGAAAGAAGACTAAGTCTTCGCTCTCACGTTCTTTAAGGATTGGCCCGCCCGCACTAGATTGCCGGGCGGGCCGCCCACCCTTCTCCAGTCCGGGCAGGAGGCACTTTCCTCATGCTGATCCTTTCCGGACAGGGCAATCCCGGCGACCGCTACGCCAAGAACCGGCACAATGCCGGCTTCCTGCTGATGGATGCCCTTCACAACCGGTTCCGCTTCCAGCCCTGGCGGTCGAAATTCGAAAGCCAGATCGCCGACGGCACCATCGGGCGCCACAAGGCCATGCTGGTCAAACCCCAGACCTATTACAACGAAACCGGCCGCGCGCTGTCGAAAGTGCTGCAGTTCTACAAGCTGCCCGCACATGACGTGACGGTGTTCTATGACGAGATCGATCTCGCCCCCGGCCGGATGCGCGTGAAGCGGGGTGGCGGCCATTCCGGCAATAATGGCGTGCGCTCGATGATGGCTCACTTGGGAGAGGATTTCCGGCGTGTCCGCATCGGCGTCGGCCATCCGGGCGACAAGGCGATGGTCATGCCGCATGTCCTGTCGGACTTCTCGAAAGCGGATCTCGACTGGTTCGGGCCCATGGTCACCGCCATTGGCGACGCCCTGCCCTTCCTTCTGGACGGCGACGATGAGCGGTTCCAGACTGAAGTGATGCGCCTCGCCCCGGCCCCCAAGCACGACCCGAAACAGACCGCCCGGCGCGGATCGGAAGACTAGGCGTCCGTCATCCTTCGACTTCGCTCAGGATGAGTTCTCCCGTTGCCGAAACCTCGTAGCGCTCATGCTGAGCGAAGTCGAAGCACGAGCGCGAGCTCAGGCGTCCAGCTTCGCCAGCGCGTTTGCTTCGGCCGCTTCGGCCATCGCCACGGCGCCCACGGTGCCGTGCGCCGGCACCGGGCTGCGCGCAAGGCCAAGACAGGCGGCATAAAAGCCTTCGTCGGCCGCGCCCAACGGATCGGGGAGCTCGGCGGCGATATCGACCTTGATTTCGTAAGGCGTCGTATTGTCGACCTTGCGGGTCAGGAAGTCGATGGCGATCTCGCCGGACGGATAGACGACATGCATGGTACGCTGGCGCTCGCTCGCCGCGCGGCTGGCGGTCAGGCGTGCCACGCCGCCGCTGGCATAGGTGAACTGCGCCTTCGCCTCGTCGAGATGTTTCGAATGCACGCGCTTGCCCGACGCCGTCACGCCGGTGAACTCATTGCCCAGCATCATGGCGGCAAGGTCCAGATCGTGGATCATCAGGTCCCAGATCACGGAGACATCGCCTGCCCGGTTGTCCGGCGCCGGCGGGCCGGCCCGCACGGATTCGATCAGCAGCGGCGTCTCCTCGATGGCCAGCACGCCCATCGCCTTCGCCACGAAGCGCTCCTGATGGCCGACCTGGAGGATACGCCCGCGCGCGGCGGCCTCGTCGGCCAGGAAGCGCGCCGCCTTGCCGGTCAGCGCCAGCGGCTTCTCGCACAGGACATGGCAATGCGCCTCGATCGCCTCACGGGCCAGCGTCTCGTGCCAGATGGCCGGCACGGCAATCACGATGGCATCGCACGCCGCGAGGAAATCGGCGTAGCAGTCAAAGCCGCGCGCGCCGAACTGGTCCGCGATACGGTTCGCGCGGGCGAGGCTTATATCGTACACGCCGACAAGATCGGTCTTCGCCGAGGCGGCCGCCTTCTGCGCGTGATAGTTCCCGAAAACCCCGGCGCCGGCGACGCCCACTTTCAGCTTTGTCATATCCAGGCCCTCTGTTGTTTCGGCATGGCATCCGCGCGCGGCTCTAGCAAGACCTGCCCTCAGCCGGGTTGCAGCCGGATTCTTCGACTTTGCCCCTTCACAGGGCGGCCCCTTGCGTCCACTTAGTCCGCAAACACGACAGCAGGAAGGAAACGAACATGGCCCAGCTCACCTCCACCGAATGGGCACTCGCCCGCCGCCCGGTCGGCCTGCCCCAGCCGGCAGACTTCCAGAAGAAGACGGTCGACGTGCCGGAGCCAGCCGAGGGCCAGATCCAGGTTCAGAATTCATGGATGTCGGTCGACCCCTACATGCGCGGGCGGATGTATGACCGCGAAAGCTATGTGCCGCCCTTCGGCATCGGCGAGACGATGACCGGCGGCGCCGTCGGCCGCGTCACCGCCTCGAAGAACTCCGATTTCCAGGTCGGAGACCTCGTCCAGTCGATGAATGGCTGGCGCACGGCCTGGACTGCAGACCCCGGCAGCGCCATGGCGATGAAGCTGCCCGATGTCGGCCTGCCGGAGAGCACGTTCCTCGGCGTGGTCGGCATGCCGGGCCTGACCGCCTATGCCGGCATCCTGCGCATTGCGGAGCTGAAGGAAGGCGACACCGTCTTTGTCTCCGGCGCGGCCGGCGCGGTGGGCTCCACCGTCGTCCAGATCGCCAAGATCAGGAATTGCACCGTCATCGGCTCGGCCGGCGGCGCGGACAAGTGCGCCTTCGTCAAGTCGCTCGGCGCCGATCATGTGATCGACTACAAGGAAGCCAAGGGCTTTGATGGCCTCGTCGCCGCCCTGCAGAAGGCGGCGCCGAAAGGCATAGACGTCTATTTCGACAATGTCGGCGGAGACCATCTGGCCGCCGCCATCGAAGTCGCCCGCCCGATGGCGCGCTTTGCCGAATGCGGGATGATCGCGCAGTATAACGACACCGGCACGCCAGTCGGCCCGCACAACATCATCCAGGTCGTCGGCAAGCAGCTGAAGGTCCAGGGCTTCATCGTCTCCTTCCATTTCGACATGCAGCCGGCCTTCGTGGCCGACATGGCGAAATGGATCGGCTCCGGGCAGATGAAGTATCAGGAAACCGTGATGGAAGGGATCGACAAGGCGCCGGACGCCTTCCTCGGCCTCTTCAGCGGCGCCAATACCGGCAAGATGCTCGTGAAGCTGGGCTAGTCATGGCGCGCCTGTTCGATGCCTATATCATGGTGGACTGGAGCGCGGCCGCGAAGCCCGCAACCGGGCCCAATTCCATCTGGATCGGCATCCTGGCCAAAGATGCGCGCCTGAAGCTGCAATTCCGTGCCGTGAACATCGACACGCGGCTGAAGGCGCGCACCTTCCTTGAAGACATGGTCGGCAAGCTGACGAAACGCGGCGACCGCGTGCTTCTCGGCTTCGACTTTTCCCTCGGCTACCCGGCCGGTACGGCGGCCGCCCTCGGCCTGAAGCTGGACGGCAAGGCGCCGTGGCAGGCGATGCATGAGCATCTTGCCGCAAAGCTGAAGGACAAGCCGGACAATTCCAATGCCCGCTACGCGATCGCGGCAGGCATGAACTATGCGATCTCCAAGGGGCCCTTCCCGTTCTGGGGCGCGCCGGCGCGCGATGTCGTCTCGACGCTGGGGTCGACGCGGCCAGATTTTTCCGATGCTCCGCTCCCGGAATATCGCCTCGTCGAGCAGGAGCTGCGCGACAGCAAGAAGGGCCAACCGAAATCCTGTTGGCAGCTGGCCTATTCCGGAAGCGTCGGCAGCCAGTCGCTGACCGGCATCCCGCATGTCCACGCCCTGCGCCAGGCCTGGCCGGAGGCACGCATCTGGCCGTTCGAGACCGGCCCCGGCCCGCTGACCGAGGAGTCGCTGGACGGCATCTCCATAATCATGGCTGAAATCTACCCGTCCCTGATCAAGGCGGCGCCTGGCCCCGGCGAAATTCTGGATGAGGCCCAGGTGCGCGGAATCGCCAATCACTACGCCAGTCTCGACGAAAAAGGGGCGCTCGGAGCTGCATTTTCCACAGGCAATTCGCCTGATGAGGGAAATTTGGCCAAAATAATCTCCGAAGAGGGCTGGATTCTGGGCGTTTAGCCCGTGTTTATTGGGATTCTGGCGTGTTCACGGTTTCCGAATCGTGGACTAGTCGGGCGCAACGGCGGGGCATCGCCGTTTAACTCAGAGGAGAACCCCTATGAACAAGGGTGAACTTACGAAGGCAGTGGCCGCTGCTTCTGGCCTGTCGCAGAGCGACGCCGGAAAGGCAGTGGACGCGGTATTCGACACGATCGCTGGCGCTGTGAAAGCGCGCAAGCAGGTCGCAATCGCAGGATTCGGCACATTCGCGCCGAAAACCCGCAATGCCCGTATCGGCCGCAACCCGGCCACTGGCGACCAGATCAAGATTCCGGAGAAGACATCGGCTGCGTTCAAGCCGGCTTCGGCAATGAAAGATCTCTAGGGCGCGCGGCTCCGGTTCCGGAGCATTCGTGTACTGAGTTCAGGCGGCGTGCCCGGTCAACGGGCGCGCCGCTTTCCATTCCAGCGCAATCGTCTGCAGGATGCCGGCGACGAACACGCCGATCAGCGCGCCTTCCATCATGCCCTGCGCCCCGCGCGCCATGACCAGGCCCAGCCAGTAACAGGCCGGCAGCATTACGGCGAAGAATGAGCCGATATGGATGAGGCTGGGCGTCCAGACGATTTCCTGCGCGCGCAGCGCAAACGAGGCCGTCGCCTGCAGGCCGTCGAATATTGTCATCGCCGCCGCCGTTATCAGCAGGCCCGCAATCGCCGGGGCCAGCAGAACGCCGTCCATCACCGCATCCTTGCGCACCATCAGCTCACTGAGCGGCCCGCGCAGCAGGATCAGGATGAGGCCCAGCACCGCCCCGACGAGGATCGTCGCCGCAACGCCGAGCCGCCCGGCATTGGCGGTCTGTTCCCGGTTCTGCCGCCCATAGGCCTCGGCCACGCGCACGCTCGTCGCGGAGGCGATGCCGAGATAGAACATGAAGCAGAAGCCGACGATCTGCACCGTGTAGCCATACATGGTCACCGCCGTCAGGCTAATCCAGGTGCTGATCGTATGAGTGAGGTTGAACCCGCCCCATTCGGCCACGTTTGCCACAGCCGTGCCGACGCCGACAGCATATTGCCGCTTCGGCTCGTCCGCCGGGCCGGCCGGCGACGGCTTCAGCGCGGGCGTCAGCGCCAGAACACAGACCAACGTCAGGACCGCGATCAGCCAGCGCGACCCGGTCGTCGCGATCGCCACGCCATCGGCGCCCATCGCGGGAAAGCCCCAGTATCCGCCGACATAGGCAAGATCCAGGAACAGGTTGAAGGCGACGCCGCCATAGCTGATCACCGAAACGAGGATCGGCCGGCGCAGCGCCTCAAGATAGTAGCTGCACACATTCGAGATCATGAACCCGACCAGCGACAGCGACAGGATGCGCGTCACCGAGGCGGTCGCCGCCGCCGTGTGTTCCGGGTCCGCCGCGCTGGCGCCATGCGTCTCGGGCGCCATCTCCACGAACAGGAAATGGAACAGCGGCTGGGCGACGAAATAGACCACCACGGTCAACACAGCGCCCATGACGATGGCGCCGACAAGGCCGCGGCGGAAGACGCGGCCCGATTCGGCGCCGCGTCCGATGCCCATCAGTTCCGAGGTCAGCACTTGCACGCCCAAGAGGATGCCCATGCCGAAGCCGAGCGTCACACCGATGGGCAGCCAGGAGTTCAGCACATAGGGCAATTCACCCGGCGAGAACTGGCCGAGCACGATCGCATCCGTCACGCCCATCAGCATCCATGCCATGCGCGAGACAGCAATCGGCACCGAGAGCCGAAGCAAATCAAATATGTCGGCTGGCCGCGCCCAGGCGGGCCAGTTCAACCTGCTCATTGGATTGCCCTTCCAGTTCCGGCAGGGGCTTGCCCGCCGGGCCGGGCGTTTTGGGTGAGAACCGCGCCTGTGGCAACCCGCAAGTGCGTGCGCAGATCATTTCCCCCCGGAGGGTGGCCGACCTGCAACGCTTCGCTGGCCTGAGGAGGTCAGATGAGGGTCGACATACCGTTCGCGATATTGTGCCCGATGACTGGCATCACCAGGCTGCCTGTGCGCTCGCGCAGCCACAGGAGCAAGAGGGCCGGCACGCCGGTGATCGCGAAGGTGAAGGCATCGAATCCGACCGCACCATCCGAATAGGACAGCGCATGCGTCAGGCCGAACAGCACGGTCGACAGGAGGCCGCCATAGCCAATCGGCGCCTTCAGCACATTCATCCGCCCACGAAACGCCTCGTTGAGCGCCAGCAGCAGGGTGCCGCGATAGAAGAATTCCTCATCGAAGCCCGGCATCGTCCACTGGAACAGGATGGTTTCGAGATCGTCCGGCCCATCTGCGGCTGACACGGCCATCCAGGTGAACAGGCCCGCAAGGACCGCCAGCAGGACCAGCGCCCCGCGCCAGTGCGGCCCCTGCGACAGGGTCACGCCGCATCGGCGCAGGCCGAAGGCCGGCAGGGCCATGATGCCCAGCGTGCCGGCGAATGCCGCGAGCTTGCCGGCCCAGTTCCAGTCCGCCTGCGGGAACGGTGTCGGAACAAGGCCGAAGCCTCGCGTCAGCAGGAACTGGTAGACGAGGTTCAGCGCCAGCGCGGCAACCAGCCAACGGGCCGAGAAACTGCGCCGGAACAGCAGCGCACCGGCGAGGCCGAGCAGCGCCAGGGCTCCTGTTTCAATGACTGATCCGATCAGCTGGTCCATCGCGACGCACCTCCCCCTCCGGCATCAGATGCACCGGGAGGCCCGTTCGGATGCAGGGCACCGAAAAAATCAGGCAGACTTGCGCGCAGCGTCCTTGCCATTGCCGAGGGCCTGCAGCTTCTCCGCCACGAGGAAGGCGAGTTCCAGCGCCTGCTCGCCATTGAGACGCGGGTCGCAATGGGTGTGGTAGCGGCTGGAGAGGTCGTCTTCCGAGATGGCCTGCGCGCCGCCGAGGCATTCGGTGACGTTCTGGCCGGTCATCTCGAAATGCAC
>JAGQRO010000466.1 GCA_020425315.1 Hyphomonas sp.
TTTCGACCAGCCGGTATTCCCCGACGGAACGGGCCGCGAAGAAGCGGCGGGTCAGCTGGAGGTATTTGGTGGCGACCCTCAGGCGCCGGCCATGGGCCTTGCGGAAGGCGGCCCCGGCGGCCTCCAGCTCGGCCATCGTGTCGACATCGACCCAGGCCTGCGGCACCGCCACGATCACGTCCGCCCCGCCGAAACCGAGACGTTGCAGCACGCGGAAATCGCCGTCCGGATCGGCGGCGAGGTCGTGCAGCAGGTCCTCGCCGGTCACGCCGGCATGCAGGCTGCCTTCGATCAGGCCCTGCGCGATCTCGCGGGCCGACAGGAGCCGCATGTCGACGTCGCCGAGGCCCTCGATCACGGCCTGGTAGCCGCGCTCGCCCCCGATCTGGGAGACCGGGAAGCCGGCGGCGGCGAGCCATTCCTCGGATTTTTCCTTCAGGCGCCCCTTGGACGGGATGGCCAGCGACAGACGGGTCATGTGGCCCTCCCCTTGGCTCGCAGCACGCGGTCCGGCCGGATCACGCCGCCAATGGCGCTGGCATCGGCGCGGCCATTCGACAGGCCCGCGACGAGGCCGTCATAACGCCCGCCGGAGGCGATGGGCTGGCGGTCGGTCAGGTTTGCGCCCAGCGTCTCGAACAGGAAGCCGTCATAATAGGTGAAGCGCCGGCCGAAGCCGGAGCGGAACTGGCAGATGGCCTTGAGGTCCGGCAGCATGTCGCGGATCAGCTCCATGCGGCGCGCCACCCGGTCGATGGCGGCATTGGCTTTCGAGAGATGATAGCGCACGGCGATCGCGTCGAGCTTGTCGGCGGCTTCGGAGGCGGTGCAATCCACCGCGGCCAGAGCACCGATGACATCGCGCACCGTGTCCGGCACGCCGCCGGCCGCATCCGCAGCAGCCCGGGCGCGCAGGCCTGAGATGATTTCGGTCACGCTCCGTGTGCCGATCAGCGGGGCGCCGCGCGCCGCAAGCGTGGCACGGAAAGCGGTCTCGGCCTCCTCTCGCGTGCGCGCCTCCAGAACCGGAACCAGATCGTCGGCAATCGGCTGGGGCGTCGCCTCGACAAGGGCGCGCACGCCGCCCTCCTGCCGGAAGGCGCGTTTCAACAGGTCCGCCGTCACACGCGGCAGGCCGAGCGCATCGATAAAGGCCGGGAACACGGCAAGGTCGCCCGTGGCGATGGAGACCGGCGACACGTCGCAGGCGGCCAGCGCCTCATGCACCAGGGCAAACGCCTCGGCATCCTCATAAGGCGTCGAGTGCAGGCCGAACCGTTCGAAGCCGGCCTGGGTGAATTCCATCGGATCATCCGGCGCGGCCGGCAGGCGGAAGGCTTCGGCAGAATAGCAATAGGCCATCGCCCCTGTGCCGCCTGAGGTGAGGCGTTCGGCCTCCATGCCGGCGACCGGCAGCGTCAGGTCCGGCCGCATGACCATTTCGTTGCCGCGATTGTCCGTGAACACACAGAGGCGCGCGCGCACCGCTTCGCCGGAAAGCTCCAGCGGAATATCCGAACGCAGGATATAGGCCGGGTCCACGGGCCTCGACCCGAAGGCCTCGAACACGCCGCAGGCGGCGGCGGCGATGGCGGCCTCGGTCATGCCTGCGCCTCGACGATGGCGCGGATCGTGGCGACCATGTCGGCACGCTGCACTTCCACCTGGCCGGGGCGGGCCTCGCGGTATTCCTCATTGGACTTGATCGCGGCGGCCTTCAGGGCGCCCATCTCAAGGTCCTTGATGGTGACCGTGCCCCTGGCGATCTCATCCTCACCGACCATGACTGCGGCCGGGGAATTGCGCCGGTCGGCATATTTCATCTGTTTGCCCATATTGTTGGCACCGCCCATATAGGCCTCGGCGCGGATACCCGCGCGGCGCAGCTCCGCCGCAATGCCAAGCGCCGTGGACGGATTATCCCTGTCGAGATTCAGCACGACGACCGGGCCATCGAGCTTCGCTGTTTCACCCATGATCTGCAACGCGGCGGCCAGGCGCGAAATACCGATGGAGAAGCCGGTGGCCGGAACGCTCTGCCCGGTGAAGCGCGCGACGAGATCGTCATAGCGCCCGCCGCCGCCGATGGAGCCGATGCGATAGGTCTTGCCGTCTTCGCCGGTCACTTCGCG
>JAGQRO010000054.1 GCA_020425315.1 Hyphomonas sp.
CCAGCCCCTTGCGGGAGGTGGAGCATTTCGGATTGTGCAGCAATTTGTAGGACATGGGGGCGTGCCCTCCCTTTCCGTCTCGTCAGGCGCTTTCCAGCGCGTGGATGGCTTCGGCCATGGCCACGGTGCGGCGGGCCTCGTCGAGGTGCAACAGCTCCGTCATCTTGCCATTGACCTTCAGCACGCCCTTGCCGGCATTCTCCGGCGCGGCGAAGGCCTCGATCACGGCGTGGGCCTGTTCGATATCATTGTGGCTGGGTGCAAAGACGCGGTTGGCGGCGTCGAGCTGCGAGGGATGGATCAGCGTCTTGCCGTCAAAGCCGAGGTCGCGGCCCTGTTCGCATTCGGCGGCGAAGCCGTCCTCGTTCTTGATGTCATTGTAGACGCCGTCAATGGCGGTGAGGCCATAGGCGCGCGCGGCAGCAATGGAGAGCTGCAGCGCCGTCTGGAAGGCGATCCGGTCCGGCGTCATCCGTGCACGGTATTCCTTGGCAAGGTCATTGGTGCCCATCACGAATGTGGTGAGGCGTGAATTGGCCGAGGCCGCCGCAATCGCCTCGATGCCGAGTATGGCCTTGGGCATTTCGATCATCACCCAGAGGGCAAAGTCCTCCGCCGCGCCGGCGCCGGTGAGGGCCGCGTCGAGCGCGCGGATGTCGGCGGCCGATTCCACTTTCGGGGCGAGCACGCCGGCTGCGCCGCAGGCGACGGCGGCGCGCAGATCCTCGGCGCCCCATTCGGTGGCAAGGCCGTTCATGCGGACGATGATCTCGCGCTGGCCATAGCCGCCTTCGGTGACCGCCTTTACGATGGCGTCGCGCGCGGTGAGTTTCGCATCCGGTGCGACAGCGTCTTCCAGGTCCAGCAGCAGCGTATCTGCCGGCAGGGTGCGGGCCTTTTCCAGGGCGCGTTCATTGGCGCCCGGCATGTAGAGGCAGGAGCGGCGCGGGCGGTGCGTCGGTGTGGCCATGGGTCATGTTCCTTCTTGTCCGTGCCGTTATCGCGCTGCGCTGCAGCAGGCGCAACTGCGGCATTTGCCTCGGGCGGCGCCTGCGCCATAGTGGCGGGCATGCGATGCCTGACGGTCCTCCTCCTCTGCCTCCTGCCCTGCGCTGCCGCAACGGCCGCGCCGGTGACCATGATCGAGGCAAAGGACGCGCTGGCGAGCGCCGGCGGCGAGGCGCTGAACCTTGCCTATGACGAGGGCAGCCCGGTCATCACCGGCGAGATGGAGGAGGTCCCGTTCGAGGCGCGCCTGTCGGACTGCGAAGGCGCCTATCTTGCCTGCACGCGCGTCGCGCTGACCGCCTGCCTGCCAGCGCAGAGCCTGTCGCGGATCGAGGCGCTGGAATTCGCCAATGACTGGAACATGGCGAGCCGCCTCAGCTTCGCCTTCGCGCGGGACGACTGGTTCGGCCAGTCGGCCTGCCTGAAATACACCGAAAGCCTGCTGGGCGAGGCCGCGTTTGGCGCCGACGATATCTTCCTCTGGCGGCTGGAACTGGAGGATTTCCGCCTCGCCGTCGAAGACAGTGCGGCGGGCCTTCTCGCCAGTGCCGATCTCGACACGGAGACCCCTTGAAGCGTATGGGGCGGCATGAGCGAGACTGACATCCCGATTTCCGGCTTTACCGCCCCCGGCCTCGAAGCCGTGCGGGACGCCTTCGCCGCCAATTTCCGCGACATGGACGAACTTGGCGCCGGATTCGCCGTGATCCATCGCGGCAAGCTGGTCGCCTCCCTGCTGGGCGGCTGGGCCGACCGGGGACGGACGCGGGAGTGGGCCGCTGACACAATCGTGCCGGTCTATTCGACCACCAAGGGCATCTCCGCGCTCGTGGTCGCCTCTCTGGTCGACCGCCTGCCGGCCGGTTACGAGACGCCGGTGGCCGATGTCTGGCCGGAATTCGCCGCCCATGGCAAAGGCGCCGTCACCATCGGCGAGGCCCTCAGCCACCAGGCCGGCCTGCCGGGCTTTGCGACCGAGATCGACCCGGATCTCTGGCTCGACCCGCCGGCCTGCGCTGCGGCCATCGCCGCCCTCCCCCCGATGTGGCCGCCCGGCACGGCCCATGGCTACCACCCCCTCACCTGGGGCTATCTCGCCGGCGAGATCGCCCGGCGCATCAGCGGCGAGACGCTGGGCACGACACTGCGGGCAATGTTCCCGGACGTGGATTTCCGCATCGGCCTGCCGGAGAGCGAGCACGCCCGTGTCGGCGATCTGTTGCGCCCGAAGGCGCTGGCCGATCTTGGCGAACTCACCGAATTCCGCCGCGCCGCCTTCGTGCACAAATGGTCCGCGCCGAACCGGGCCGGCGCCGTCTGGCGGGAAATAGAAATCCCCTCCGCCAATGGCCATGGTACGGCCGAAAGCGTGGCGGCCATCTACGATACGTATGCCCATGGCGGCGACGGTCTGCTGCGCCCCGGCATCTTCGAGGAGCTGATCCGCCCGCGTACGCATGGACCGGACCTTGTCCTGCCCATGGTGACCAGTTTCGGGGCCGGCATCATGCTGAATTCGCACGGCCTGTTCGGGCCGAACCCGGCCACGCTCGGCCATTGCGGCTGGGGCGGGTCCATGGCCGTGGCGGACCCGGACGCGGAACTCACCTGCGCTTATGTGATGAACCGGCAATCGCCGGTGCTGGTAGGCGACCCGCGCGCCGTGCGCCTCGTCGAAGCCGTTTACGAGGCCCTCTGAGCCATGCTGGCGCAAGTCGACTGGCCGGCCTTCCTGTTCGCCATGTTCGTGGTGGAGCTGACGCCCGGCCCGAACATGGGCTGGCTGACCATGGTGTCGGCCAATCGCGGGCGCGCCTTCGGCATGCAGGCGGTGGCCGGCATCACGCTCGGCCTGTTCCTGCAGATCCTGGCGGCGGCAACGGGCCTCTCTTCCCTGATGGCGGCCTCGCATCTCGTTTATGAGGGCCTGCGCTGGGCCGGGGTTGCCTTCATGGTGTTCCTGGCCTGGGAAGCCTTCCGCGACGATGGATCGGCCGTGCCGGCACAGGGCTCAGGTTTTACCGGTTTCCGCCGCGGCCTGATCGCCAACCTGCTGAACCCAAAGGCGCTCGTCTTCTATCTGGTCATTGTGGGACAATTCGCATCGCCGGAAGCGGGTCATCTCTGGGTGCAAATTTTTGCGCTGGGGATGATTCACCTTGTCGTGTCCATCCTGATCCATTCCGGCCTCGTCCTGATCGGCGACGGGTTCGGCACATGGGTGGAGCGCTGGGGCAAGTCCATCTATGTGCGATCCGCTTTTGCCATTGCACTTCTGACGATTGCCCTGTGGATCGCCCTGTCGACGGGGCGCGGCTGATGCGGCGCCGCCATGGTTAATCAACGGTTTGGCCTGCGCCTTGCAAATTAACATTTGAGATTGGAACCCGATCTCCATCCATGCAAAACTTGTAAAGCCCCGGTTGCCCCGACCGGGGTTCTTTTTTGTCCGGGACTTAAGGGTCAGACCGGCCGCGCCGTGCGCGCCAGGCGCCGCGCTTTCGCCTCCCCGAGCAGGCTGTCTGTGGTGAACACGACCAGCGCCATCCAGATGAAGCCGAAGGCCACGGCATGGGTTGGCGTGAAGGCTTCGCGGAACACGAAAATGGCGATCAGGAACTGCAGCGTCGGGCCGATATACTGCATCATGCCGATGGTGGAGAGCTTCAGCCGTTTGGCCGCCAGCGCGAACAGGATGAGCGGAAAGGCCGTGATCGGTCCGGCCAGCATCAGCAGCGGGACGTCACCGGGACCGGTTCCGAAGGCCCGTCCGCCCGGCTGCTGGGAAAACCAGGCCAGGTAGAGCAGCGCCACCGGGGCCAGCACCGCGACTTCAGCCAGGAAGCCCGCCCGGCTGTCGATCAGCACCTTTTTCCGGATCACCGCATAGAATCCGAACGTGAAACACAGGAACAGCGAGACCCAGGGCATATGGCCGATGGCCGAGGCCATGACCGCCACGCCGATGGTTGCGATGCCGACGGCCGCCCATTGCGCCCGGCGCAGGCGCTCGCCGAAAATCAGCATCCCGAACAGGACATTGACCAGCGGGTTGATGTAATAGCCGAGCGAGGCTTCGAGGTTGCGGTCGGCATTTACCGCCCAGATATAGGTCGCCCAGTTCGATCCGATCAGCACAGACGACAGGGCCAGCCATTTCAGCGTGTTCCAGCGGAACGCCGCACGGATATCGCGCCAGTTGCGCGCAATCGCGATCAGGACCAGCGCCGTCGGCACCGACCAGATGATCCTGTGCGCCAGCAATTCCTGCGGCTGGATATGCCGCATCATGCGGATATAGAGTGGCAGGCTGCCCCATATGAAATAGGCGCCAAGTCCTGTCAGGAAGCCAAATCTCTGTACTGAATCCATCGTCGCGCTCTATCAGCGTCAGGCTGCGGGGGGTAGTAGGGAAATAGATGGCCGCTATGCACGGCTGCACGAATTGAGGAATTCGCCTGCGATCATGGAAGACACAGACCCGTCCCTTCTGAACTCCGGCCTGGACTCCACCGCGTTCCAGACCTGGTGGGCGGACGTACAGTCATGGGTCGCCGCGCTGGCAGACGATGTCGTGTCCTATGCCTCCCTCTGGCAGTTCCTGGCCATTATCGGCGCCGGCCTGCTCGGCTTCCTGATCTCCCGCGTGCCGGCCACGCGCCTGACCAAGGCGGCCCAGGCGCGCGAGCGCGCCGACCTCATCTTCCGCGTCGAAGTCTCTGCCGCGCGCATCATCTGGCCTGTCCTGACCGCGATCTTCCTGCTGATCCTGACGCCGGCCTTTGCCGAATTCTCGCTTGAGAACGAAATCCTGCGGGTCGCCTCCAGCCTGCTCAATGCCTGGATCATCGTGCGGCTGATCACGTTCAGCATCCGCGACGCCTTCCTGTCGAATGCATTGACCCTGCTCGCCTGGTCGATTGCCGCGCTTTACATATTGCGCCTGCTGCAGCCGGTGACGGAGTCGCTCGATTCCACCTTCATCGAATTGGGCGACTGGCGCTTCTCCATCCTGCGGCTGCTGACCAGCGTGTTCGTCGCCACGGTGGCGCTCTGGATCGGCGGGATTGCCGGCGATGCGGCGCAGGCCCAGCTGCGCGGCTCGAAAAAGCTCGCGCCTTCGATTGCCGGCCTGCTCGGTCAGGCGCTGAAGATCCTGTTCCTCCTGATCGCCATGCTGATCGCGCTGCAGGTGATCGGCGTGAACCTGACGGCGTTGACCATCCTCTCCGGTACGCTTGGTATCGGTATCGGCTTCGGCATGCAGGCAGTGTTCTCGAACTTCATCTCGGGGCTGATCATCCTGGCCGAGAAGTCCGTGAAGGTGGGGGATTTCATCGAGCTTCAGTCCGGCGTCACCGGCCTGGTGCGCGAGATCAACATCCGTTCCACGCTGATCACCACCAATGACAATGTCGACATCCTCGTGCCGAACGAGGAGTTCATCAAGGCGCAGGTGATCAACTGGACCCACCGGGAGGCGCGCCGGCGCCTGCGCATCCCGTTCGGCGTCGCCTATGGCACGGACAAGGAGATCGTGCGCACGGCGGGGCTGGAAGCGGCCGAAAGCGTCAACTGGACCCTGACCGGCACGGCCGGGCGCGAGCCGCAGGTGTGGCTTACCAAGTTCGGCGATTCATCGCTCGATTTCGAACTGGTCGTCTGGCTGGCTGAGCCGGCCGTGCGCCGCCCCGCGCGCGTGATCGCGGACTATAACTGGGCCCTGCACACGGCGCTGGAGAAATACGGCATCGAGATCCCCTTCCCGCAGCGCGACCTGCACCTCAAAAGCGCGACGGGCCTCAACGTCACCGTCGAGACCCGCCAGGCCAAACTGGATTCTGGCGAAGACTGATCAGCCGACAGCCGGCTGCTTCTCCGGCTTCAGCACACCGCGATTGAGCAGTTCCTCGGCGATCTGCACGGCATTGAGGGCCGCGCCCTTGCGCAGGTTGTCGGAGACGCACCAGAACATCAGGCCGTTCTCGACGGTCGGGTCCTTCCGCACACGGCTGATATAGGTCGCCCAGTCGCCAACGCATTCCTTCGGCGTGATGTAGAGGTCTTCGGCCGGGTCATCGACCAGCATGATGCCGGGGCTCTCGCGCAGCAGGGCTTTGGCCTCTTTCGCGCTCATAGGGGCGGCGAGTTCCACGCTGATGGCTTCGGAATGGCCGACAAAGACCGGCACGCGCACGCAGGTGGCGACAAGTTCGATTGCCGGGTCGAGGATCTTCTTGGTCTCGACGCGCATCTTCCACTCTTCCTTGGTGAAGCCGTCCTCCATGAACACGTCGATCTGGGGGATGACGTTGAAGGCGATTTCCTTCTGGAACACCTGCGGCTCCGGCTCGTCGTTCACATAGACACCGCGCGTCTGGTTCCAGAGTTCGTCCATCGCATCCTTGCCGGCGCCGGAGACGGACTGGTAGGTCGAGCAGACGACGCGCGTCACGCCGACGGCATCATGCAGCGGCTTCAGCGCCACGACGAGCTGCGCCGTGGAGCAGTTCGGATTGGCGATGATCATCTTCTTCTTGTAGTCCATCACCGCGTCGCCATTGCATTCGGGCACGACCAGCGGCACGTCCGGGTCCATGCGCCAGGCGGAGGAATTGTCGATGGTGATGGCGCCGGCCCTGGCGATCTTCGGGCACCATTGTTTCGACGCCGTGCCGCCGGCGGACATGAGCACAAGATCCACTTTCGAGAAGTCGAAATTCTCGATGTCCTGGCATTTCAGCGTCTTTTCGCCATAGGAGACTTCCTTGCCGAGCGAACGGCGCGACGCGACGGCAAAGACCTCGTCGGCCGGGAACATGCGCTCGTCGAGAATGTTCAGCAGCTCGCGCCCTACATTTCCGGTCGCGCCCACAACTGCAATCCGTGTCGCCATGGTTCTCAGGCCTCCTCTGGAATCGAGGCGGGCTTATGACGCATTTTCCGCCGGTGCGAAAGCCTGTTGATCTTGCAGACCCTGTCAGGCAACACGGGAGGCACAGGCCCTACCCCCCGTGCGAACCCAAGGCCCACCGCATGCTTGACGACGTGATCGCCCGTTACATCCAGAGCTACAATGCCCGAGACATCGACGGCATGCTGGAATGCGTGACCGATGATGTCGTGTTCGAGAATGTCTCCAACACCGGCGGCTCCATGCGCCTTGATGGCAAGGACATGATGCGCCAGGTGGCCGAGCTCTCCGGAAACGCCTTCTCCTATCGCCGCCAGCGCCTGATCAATATCGTCTCCGGCGCCGGCAAGGCCGCTGCCGAGATCGAGTTCGAAGGCAAGGCCGCCGTCGACCTGCCGA
>JAGQRO010000055.1 GCA_020425315.1 Hyphomonas sp.
GAAGAAGATCATGATCAGGCCGTGATAGGTGATCACGACGTTATAGAAATGCTTGGCGTTCTGGATCGCCACGTCGCCCTCGCCGGCCACGAAGTGCGTCAGCACGCCGATGCCCGGCTCCATGAGCTCCATACGGATCAGGCCGGACAGCGTGTAGCCGACAATGCCCGCGATCATCGCGAACACGAGGTACAGCGTGCCGATATCCTTGTGGTTGGTCGAAAACAGCCAGCGGACAAAGAAGCCCGGCTTGTGGTCGTGATCGTCGTGATGGTCGAGGGCAACTTCATCCATGGGCATGGCGGCGTACTCTTCTCTCGGGTCTAGTGGGTCGCGGCGGCGTACTTGACGGCCGGTTCATCAAGGGAGGCAACGGTCTGCACGGCGGCGACGGCGCCGTCATAGTCGCCGGCCAGCATCAGGGCGGACCAGCGGTCGAACTGGGCCTGCGGCACGATGCGCACTTCGATCGGCATGTAGGCGTGGTTCACGCCGCACAGTTCGGAGCACTGGCCGTAATAGATGCCCGGTTCGTCGACCAGGAACCAGCCTTCGTTGAGGCGGCCCGGCACGGCGTCGGTCTTGATGCCGAAGGCCGGCACGGCGAAGGAGTGGATCACGTCCGCAGCGGCCGTGTAGTAGCGCACATAACGTCCGGCCGGCAGGACCAGCGGGTAATCGACCGACAGGTTGCGGATGCCGTCAGCCGAGTCGCTCGACAGGCCGACATGCAGCGGGTTCGATACGAATTCGATGGCGTTGCCGCCGTCATCGGTGATGTCGGGATAGGTATAGGTCCAGTTCCACTGGTTGCCCTGCACCTTGACGTTCACATAGCCGGCCTCGGCCGCGTCGGGATTGTATTCCTTCACGAAGGCCTCGTACTGGGACGACTTGCCGTCGGCCAGCAGCTTGGTGGCCTTGTCCTGCACCTGCTGCAGGTTCGGCGGAACGTCCTGGTAGTAGAGGTTCGGGAAGGACTGGCTGGCGATGGCGACCAGGATCAGCGCCGGCACCACGGTCCAGATCACCTCGATCAGCGTGTTGTGGCTGAACTTGCGCGGCACCGGATTGGCGCGGCGATTGTGGCGCACGATCACGTACAGCAGCAGCGCCAGAACGAAGACGCTGATCGGGATGATGATCCACAGCAGGAAATTGTGGAAGTGGTGAATCCGCTCCGCAATGCGCGTGGCGGCCGGCTGCATGCCATAGGCGCCGTCGGTGGGCTCGAACGCAAGCGCAGGAGCGGCGAACAATGCGGCGCCGAGGGCGGCAAAGATGTGTCGCACGAAGGAATCCTCGTCTCGTTGGAATCTCGAACGCTGTATCTACAATAACTACGCTCCGCAACCTACCTCTTGCGGCGTTCAATAATGTCGCAGCCTGTCGCTTCCGCTATGCAAATCTGGTACAATTCCTTAACGAGAATCCCTTCCCCCGGAGGTCCCTCATGCTTCGTTCCCTGCTTTTCGCCGCCGGCCTGGCCCTTTGCGCTCCTGCAGCTGTTGCTCAGGTCTCCGTGATCGGAGGCGGCCTCGCCCGTGACTGCTACAATGCCGCCCTGTTCCAGAACGTGTCCGAGATGGAGGGCGAGAAGATCTGCTCCCGGGCACTGGAAGCCGAAGTGATGAAACTGGAGAATCGCGCCGCGACCTTCACCAATCGCGGCGTGCTGCGGATGCGGGCCGGTAAGTATGACTCCGCCCTCAACGATTACAGCACGGCCAAGAAGATGCGCCCGGAACTCGGCGCGATCTGGCTGAACGAGGGCGCAGCCTACATTTTCCGCAAGGATTTCGGCTCGGCGCTGGTCTCGCTGGACAAGGCCATCGAACTCGACAGCCACGACCTCTACGCCGCCTATTACAACCGTGCGATTGCCCGGGAGAATACCGGCGACCTGCAGGGCGCCTATTACGACTTCCAGAAGGCGCTGGAGCTGAAGCCGGACTTCGAGCGCGCCGAATGGCAGCTCTCACGCTTCACGGTGACGACGAACTGATACCGGGCCGGGCAGCAGAGCGGAAACTGCACGCCCGCCCCTTGCCGCCCCTGCCGGAGACGCGCATCTAGGTCAGATGACTGACAGCGCCCTTCCCTTCGATCTCCGCCAGGCCATCGACATTCTTGCAGACGCCGTTCACGGCAGCGATGATGGCGACCTCTATGTCGAACGCTCCCGCTCCGAAAGCTTCGTCTTCGATGACGGGCGGCTGAAGTCCGCCGCCTTCGATACCGACCAGGGCTTCGGCCTGCGCGTCGTGGCGGGCGAGGCGCAGGGATCGGGCTATGCCGGGGAGCTGTCGCTGGCCGCGATCAAACGCGCCGCCAGCACTGCCGCCGAGGCGAAGCGCGGCTATTCCGGCAAGCTGGCCACCGGCCCCGTGCCGACCAACCGGCGCCTCTACCAGCCCATCGACCCGACGGCCGCGCCGGACTTTACCGTGAAGACGGGCCTGCTGGCCGAGATCGACGCCTTTGCCCGCGTCGCCGATCCGCGCGTCGTGCAGGTGTCTGTGTCCCTCTCCGGCAGCCATACGGAAGTGGACATCGTCCGCCCGGACGGGGCGGTCTATTCCGATGTACGCCCGCTGGTGCGCCTCAACGTGTCGGTGACGCTGGAAGAGAATGGCCGGCGCGAGTCGGCCGGCACAGGCGCCGGCGGACGGGCCGCCTATGACGACTGGATCCGGCCGGAGAAATGGCAGGACATGGTGCGCCGGGCCATCCGCAAGGCGGACGTGAACCTCAAATCCATCGCGGCGCCTGCCGGCGAGATGGAAGTCGTGCTCGGCCCCGGCTGGCCGGCCGTGCTGCTGCACGAGGCCGTCGGCCATGGCCTGGAGGGTGACTTCAACCGCAAGGGCACCAGCGTCTATGCCGGGCGCATCGGCGAACAGGTCGCGGCGAAGGGCGTCACAGTGATCGATGACGGCGCCATCGATGCCCGGCGCGGCTCCCTCTCCTTCGACGATGAGGGCACGCCGACCCAGCGCAATGTGCTGATCGAGGACGGCATCCTGAAGGGCTATATGCAGGACCGGCTGAATGCCCGCCTGATGGGCGTCGCCCCGACCGGCAATGGCCGCCGCGAAAGCTATGACGCCCAGACCATGCCGCGCATGACCAACACGATCATGCTGGGCGGCGACAGGGATCCGCAGGAAATCGTCTCGTCCATCAAGCGCGGCCTGTGGGCCGTCGATTTCGGCGGCGGACAGGTGGATATCACGTCCGGAAACTTCGTGTTCCAGTGCACCGAGGCCTATCTGGTCGAGAACGGCAAGGTCGTCGCGCCGGTGAAGAATGCCACCCTGATCGGCCACGGGCCGACCGTGCTGCAGGATGTCACCATGATCGGCAACGACTTCGCCATGGACGATGGCGTCGGTATGTGCGGCAAGGCCGGACAGTCGGTTCCGGTGGGCGTTGGGCAGCCAACCCTGAAAATCGGTGCCCTGACTGTGGGCGGCGCAGGCTAAAATTGCTGTTAACTCCGGGCCTTGGGACTTGCCCGGTTAAAATTCCTTTGCCATTTTCCCGCCATATTCGGTTTCCAGGCGACTCGGGCTCGTCTGGAGCCAATACGTGGAGCGTGGTGCCATGAAGCGTTTAGTGATCCCTGCCCTGCTGGCCGCCGCCGGAATATCCGGCAATGCCGGCGCCGACCCGACCCAGATTGCCGCCGATGCGGCCTGGACCATGGTCCAGCGCGGCGAGCTGGTCCTCATCGATGTGCGCACGCCGACGGAATGGGCGATGACGGGCCTGCCCCGCGATGCCCGCCCGGCCACGCTGCAGGATTCCGATTTCGTTGATCAGGCACGCGGCGCCGTGCTGGGAGACCTCGACTATCCGGTCGCCGTGATCTGCCGCAGCGGGAACCGCTCCGCCATGGCCGCCGCCGCGCTGGAAAAGGCCGGCTTCTCGCATGTCTTCGAAATCGCCGAGGGCATGAGCGGCAATGAGGTCAAAGGCCAAGGCTGGATCAAGCGCGGCCTGCCGGTGGACCCGTTCATCCCGCCGGGAAACTGATCTTCCGGCTGCGGACTATTACGGCAGATACTGAAAGGGCGGCCCATGGGCCGCCCTTTCCGATTCTTGTGGCTGTTCGCCTCAGGCCATTTCGTCTGCGACCAGTGGATCTTCGTCCGGCAGCTTGTCGCCTTTCATCCACATCTTGATGACGGGCGAGATGACCAGCATCAGCACGCCGACGCCCATGGCGACATAGCCGACATTGGCATAGACGGCGGCGTAATTGGCCTTGGCCGCAGCGACATCGGTGATCTGTCCACCGATGGTTTCCGCGCCCGTGCCCCGGGCGATCACGCCGGCGAGGTAGTTGGAGAGGCCCGAATAGAGGAACCAGGCCCCCATCGTCATGCCGACGACGCGTGCCGGCGCCATCTTCGTCACCGCCGACAGGCCGACCGGCGACACCATGAGTTCGCCCATCGTATGGATCCAGTAGATCAGGAAGATGAAGTAGACCGCCGTCAGCCCGGTCGCGCCGGACGATCCGATCCCGGCGACCAGCGACAGGAAGCCAAGCCCCGCCAGGAACACGCCGATGGCGAACTTCACCGGCGTCGAGGGTTCGAGCTTGCGCTTGGCGAGCGCGATCCACAGCCAGGCAAGGATCGGCGCGAAGATCACGATGAAGCCGGCATTCAGGGCCTGGAAGACCGGGGCCGGAACCTCCACGCCGAACATGGTCTTGTCGACGAGGCGGTCGGTGAACAGGTTCAGCGACGAGCCGGCCTGTTCGAACAGGGCCCAGAACGGGATCTGTGCGAGCACGAAGTAGATGGCCGCGAACATGCGGTTCCGCTCGGAGCCCTTCATGGTCATGAAGCTGTAGGCGACAAGGCCGACAAAGACGAAGATGCCGAGGCCGCCAACGAAGCCGTCCGGAATGATCTCCGCATTCATCACGATGGTCATGGCCACGACGATGATCAGCAGGCCGGCGAGATAGCAGGCGAGCTCCACATTGATCGGGCCGAGGAAGGATTTCTTCAGCGTCTCCGGCTCCGGCGGTTCGGCCTTGCCGTCGAGGAATTTCTGTCCCCACAGGAACACCGCGAGGCCGGCCAGCATGCCGATGCCGGCAAGGCCGAAGCCCCACGCCCAGCCATAGACGATACCAAGAATGCCGCAGGTCACCGAGGACAGGAACGAGCCGAGATTGATGCCCATATAGAACAGGGTGAAACCGGAATCGCGGCGCGGATCGTCAAACTCGTAGAGCGCGCCGACAATGGTCGAAATGTTCGCCTTCAGATACCCGACGCCCGCAATGATCAGGGCGAGCGAGAGGTACAGGATGTTCATGTAGATGGCCTGGCGCTCGATCACCGTGTCGAACTCGGCGGCCGGGATGGTGCGGGCGACGGCGGCCATCGGCTCCTTGGCGCGGTCATCGGAGTCGAGGACCAGGATGTCGCCCGTCTCGCCGTCGAAAGTGATCCGCTTCAGGGCGCCGTCCTGTTCGATGAACAGCTGGCGATTGCTGCCGCGGCCTTCGTCGACGATCTCGATCCGCTCGCCATTGGTCTCGATGATCTCTTTCGATCCAGCGCCTTCGAAGGCCATGCCGAAATGGCCGAGGCAGAGCAGGATTGCCCCGAACGTCACGGCCTTGCGCTGGCCGAGATACCGGTCCGCCAGCGTGCCGCCGATGATCGTCATCACATAGACGAGGGCCGTGTAGGCGCCGTACATCACCGCCGAACGCTCATCCGAGAACAGGAAATGCTGCGTCAGGTACAGGATCAGCAGGCCGCGCATCCCGTAATAGGAAAAGCGCTCCCACATCTCGGTGAAAAACAGGATGGCCAGCCCTTTTGGATGGCCGAAGAAGGATGTGTCGCGGGTCTTGCCCGCCGTAGTCGCTGCGGTTGTATCCGTCACGCGTTCAACTCCCCGAAACCTAATATTGGGGCAGTTTGACCACGCTCTTCACGCCGTCACAAGGCAGTGTCTGCCAATTCACGCCCCAAGGGCGGGAAGTTTTGCCTCAGTACGCCTCTTCAGCGAATATGTGGCGCAGGTCACGGTTCCAGGGGCCGTAATAGCGCTCCAGAAGGCGTTCGGCCGGGGTTTTCCCGGTCTGGGCGATCTGGTCGAGTTCGTGGAGGTATCCCGTCTCGTCGTCGCCCGAGGGGCCGAGATGCGCCCGGTTCCTGAGGCCAAGGCGGGCAAGGTCCAGCACTTGGGTGGCAAGCTGCTGCATGGAGCGGCCGCCCGGCACCGGGGTGCGCAGGCCGAGCGTGCGCACGGTCTGGCGCATCGCCTCGCGCTCCTCCGCGCTCCAGTCCTTCACCAGGTCCCACGCCGCATCCAGCGCCTCCGGGCAATAGAGCAGCCCTGTCCAGAAGGCCGAGAAGGCGCAAAGCCGGCTCCACGGGCCGGCATCCGATCCGCGCATCTCCAGGAAGCGCTTCAGGCGTACTTCCGGGAAGATGGTGGAGAGGTGGTCTGCGAAATCGTCCATGGCGGGGCGCTCGCCCGGCAGGATCTCCAGCTTGCCGGCCATGAAGTCCCGGAAGCTGAGGCCGCTGGCGTCGAGATATTTCCCGCCCCGGCGCACGAAATACATCGGCACATCGAGGGCATAATCGACATAGCGTTCAAAGCCGAACCCATCCTCGAACACGAAGGGCAGCATGCCGGTGCGGTCGGGGTCGGTATCGGTCCAGATCTGGGAGCGGTAGGAGAGGAAGCCGTTCGGGCGCCCCTCCAGGAAGGGCGAGTTCGCGAACAGCGCCGTGCCCAGCGGCTGCAGTGCCAGCGACACGCGGAACTTTTTCACCATGTCGGCTTCGGAGCTGAAATCGAGATTGGTCTGCACCGTGCAGGTGCGGAACATCATCTGGCGGCCAAGGCGCCCGACCTTGTCCATGTATTCCATCATGATCTTGTAGCGGCCCTTGGGCATGATGGGCGTCTCGGCGAGGTTCCAGACGGGGCTCGCGCCCAGGCCGACAAAGGCGATGCCGAGCGGATCGGCGATCTCCCGCACTTCGTCGAGGTGGCGACCAACTTCCGTGCAGGTCTGGTGGATGGTCTTCAGCGGCGCGCCGGAAAGCTCGAACNNCGAACTGGCCGCCGGGCTCCAGCGACACGCTGGCCCCGTCGCGCTTCAGGCCGATGAGGTACCCGCCCTCGACAATCGGCTCCCAACCGAACCGGTCGCGCAGGCCTTCCAGCATGGCCAGCACCGAGGCCCTGCCGTCATACGGCAGCGGGCGCAGGTCCGCGCGGGTGAAGCCGAACTTCTCGTGCTCGGTGCCGATGCGCCAGTCGGCCGGCGGCTTGGAGCCGGCCTCCAGGTATTCGACAAGCTCGTGCTTGCCCCCGATCCGGGGCGAGGCTTCGTCGATGTCCGACGTCGGCGTGGTCATCCGGAAACCCTCCCTGGCACCAGTTTGAAGGTTGCAGATAAGGATGTTTCGCTCGCCCGCCAACCGCGTTATGCTCACTTGTTTGTTAAGGCAGTTGAGTCCGGCCATGACCAAGATGACGACAGACGAGCGCGACGACCTGAAGATGTGGGCCCGTATCCACATCCGGGGCGGCTATGAACCTCTTGAGGAAGTTGAGGAGATTCTCCTTGATTATGCTCAGGATTTCTCCTCTCCGCTGACCGATCGCGACCGCCAGATCGAGGTCCGCAATGCGCTGGTCCAGGCCGTGTCAGCGCTGGTGCAGGAGCAGGATTCCTGGCCCATCCTGACCGATTTCGACAAGCTGGAACTGGCCTTCGACATGCTGGAAGACGAGGGCGTCGTGGCCCGCCAGCACTTCACCTGCTGCGGCACCTGCGGGGCGGCCGAAATCGGCGCCGAGATCGAGGATTTCGAAGACGCCGGCCGCCGGGCCAAGGGCTATGTCTTCTTCCACCAGCAGGATACCGAAAGCGCCGTGGAGAGCGGCAGCCTCTACATCTCCTATGGCGCGGCAGACGCCGAGGCGAGCAATGAAGCCTGTATCGAAATTGGCCGGCGCCTCTATGACACGCTGAAGGCTGTCGGCCTGAAGCCGGTCTGGGACGGCAAGATCAATCACCGCGTCGGCCTTGCCATCGACTGGAAGCGCCGCTGGGAAGGCGCCCTGCCGAAGCCGATCAAGCGCTGGTTCTACTGACGGCGCCCTACGCACTTCTACGGCATTCCGAACGGCCCTGAAGCGGTTATGCTGGCGCCTGCGCCCGCCCGGAGGAACGACCGCCCGTGTCTGCACGACTGCTCGAAATGACCGTACCGGACACACAGGTCCGGCGTGCACGGGAATGCCTCGAGACCTATTGTGTGCGCCAGTGGCAGGAGAGCGTGCCCGGCGGGAACGAGAAATTCTCCGGCATCGTCCTCTCCCACAATGTCGAGCCGCTGCTCAGGGAGCTGAATGACGCCTTAGGCCAGCACGAATCATTTTCGGCCCTGGTCATGGCGCTCGAAGCGGTCAGCCCTCCGGTCGTCGAACCGGAGCTGATGGCCGCCGAAACCGCCACGGCCGGCCGCCCGCCGTCCCGGCTGGAACAATTCCTAAGCCGCGACCGTCGCAGTACGGACGAGATCTATGACGACGTCGTGCAGACGATCGAGATTTCCCCGCACTATGTGATGACCATCGTCCTCTCCTCAGTGATCGCGGCGCTGGGCATGCGCAGCGGGCAGACAGCGATCGTGATCGGCGCGATGATTGTTGCGCCCCTGCTCGGCCCATCCCTGACCCTCGCCATGGCCGGCACCGTCGGCAACGGCACGCTGGCACACCGGGCCCTGAAAGTGCTGGGCGCAGGCATCCTGGTCGTCTACGCCTCCACACTCCCTCTGGGCCTGTTCGTCGAGTTCGACCCGTTGCAGCCGGAACTTCACAACCGGACGATCATTCAGCCTGCGGACATTGCCCTCGCCCTCGCCTCCGGCGCGGCGGGCGTCCTCGCGCTGGCAAAAGGAGAGTCGACGTCCCTTGTAGGTGTGATGGTTGCGGTTTCGCTGGTGCCGCCGCTGTCGGCGTCCGGCATGTATCTGGGCGATGGCCACTTTGAACTCGCCGTACGCAGCGCGACCCTGTTCCTGACCAATCTGGTCTGCATCAATGTGGCCGGCATCCTGACCTTCCTGATCTCCGGCCTGCCGCCGCGCCGCTGGCGCATCACGACCGGGATCCTAGCCGTCTGGATTGCCCTGCTTGTCCTGCTTGGCGGCGTCATCACCGGCCACATCCTCATTTTCGAATAGCGCGGCAGAAATATCCTCACTGGGCGCAACCAAAGTGCGCCTGGCCGAGATCATCGCTGCCGGGCAGGTCGGCACGCCCGAACTGCCCGGCCGCCTGAATCCCTTCATCGGGACTGCCGCCGTCATGACTGACTGACGCCGGAGCCCCCGCGCCAGTCGCCTTTCAGGGCCTGCCAGACAGAGAGGGCCGCGACCACGGCCGTCTCTGCACGGAGGATTCTCGGCCCCAGGCTGACCGCATGCGTATCGCCGCGCCCGCGCAGCCAGGCGCGCTCGTCCGGCGTGAAGCCGCCTTCCGGCCCGATCAGGATGGCGACAGGCGCCTCGCCAAGCCCCGGCAGGACATCCGCAATCGGTCCCGCCCGCCCTGCTTCCCCGCCCCAGGGCACCGACGCATCGTCACCCGCCTCATCGCAGAAGACGATTTGCGTGCCAGGGGCGAGCGCGTCCAGTGCCGCCGCCAGCGGCGCAAGATCCTCGATTTCGGGCAGGTCCAGCCGCTCTGTCTGTTCCGCCGCCTCAAGGGCGATCTTCCGGAACCGGTCCAGCCGCACCGTGCGCGTCTGTGTGCGCTCCGTCAGGACCGGGCAGATGCGCGCGGCACCGAGCTCGGTCGCCTTCTCGACGATGAAGTCGGTCTGCGCCTTCTTGACCGGCGCGAACAGGAGGATGGGCGCCGAGCCGGCCACCGTCGGCTGTGCCCGCGCATGGCGCTCCGGCACGAGGCTGGCGCGCTTGCCCTGCACCTCGCCGATCACGGCTTCCCATTCGCCGTCACGCCCATTGAACACCCGCACGGGCGCCCCGGCGGAAAGGCGCAGGACACGCAGGAGATAGTTCGACTGCTCATCATCGAGCGGGATCGCCTTCCCCTCGGCAAGGTCATGCGAGACAAAGAGGCGAGGCGTGGAACTCATCCGCGCGGTATAGGCTGGCAGCGAAAAGACGCAAGGCACGGGCGCAAGGCACTGGGGCCGGCAGGCGAAGCGCAATCGCCTGCTGCGCGCAAACGGCTGTTGGGCACCGGAATCCCGTGTATAGACAGCGACATGACCGACACAAGCGCAGCGCCCGCCGACAGTGCCCTGCCGGGCTGGCTCTCCAGCCTGCCGCCTGCGGTCCAGCCTTATGCCATGCTGGCGCGGTGGGACCGGCCGGTCGGAATCTGGCTGCTATGGCTGCCCTGCGTGATCGGCCTTGCCTTTGCGCGGCTGCATTCGGGCCTGTTCCTGTCAGATCTTGTCTGGGCCATCGTGTTCCTCCCGGGCGCCGTCGCCATGCGGGGGGCGGGATGCACCTGGAACGACATCACCGACCG
>JAGQRO010000056.1 GCA_020425315.1 Hyphomonas sp.
ATGCTGCGCCGCTGCGCCGGCCTCCCGGCAGAGATCCGCGGCACCGCCGCAGACCGGCGCGGCGTGCTCGTCAAGCGCCCGAAGCCGGTACAGGAACGCCGGATCGATCTGCCGACCGTCGGTGTCTCCACGGTCGAACGGGTTGCCGAGGCGGGCCTTGCCGGTCTTGCCGTGGAGGCCGGCGGCGCATTGCTGCTGCGGCGGACGGACATGGAGGCGGCGTCCGAACGGCTCGGCATTTTCCTCTACGGCTTCACGCCGGACGATGCGCCGTGAGCAAATTGCGCCTGTTCATGGTCGCCGCCGAACCTTCAGGCGACCTGCTTGCCCGCGAAGTCGTGGAAGCCATCCGTCAGAAGGCAGACGATGTGGAGTTCGCCGGGATCGGCGGACAGGAACTTGCCTCCGTCGGCATCGAGTCACCATTCGATATCGCGCCGCTCTCCGTGCTTGGTTTCGCGGAAGGCATCCGCGCCTATGGCACGGTGGTGCACTTGGCCGATGCAGCGGCGGACGCCATCATTGACTTCGCCCCGGATGCCGTCGTGCTGGTGGACTCCTGGGGCTTCACCCTGCGCGTGGCCCAGCGTGTTCGCGCCCGCGCGCCGCATATCCGGCTCATCAAGCTGATCGGGCCGCAAGTCTGGGCGACACGTCCCGGCCGGGCGAAGACGCTGGCCGCCACGGTCGATCATCTCCTCTGCATGCATGATATGGAAGTGCCATTCTACAAGGCCCACGGGCTGCCGGTGACCGTGATCGGAAATCCGGCCCTGTCGCGCACGGTGAAGGGAGATGGTGCCCGCTTCCGCGCGGCGCATGGTCTGTCTCCGGACGAAAAGGTGCTGCTCGTCCTGCCCGGCAGCCGCCGCAGTGAGGTCAAGCGCGTCGCGCCCGCCCTGATGGAAGCGGCCAGCGAAGTGAAGACGGCGATGCCGGATGTGCGTGTCATCGTCAGTCCCGCCGCCAGCATCCGGCAGGACTTCGAGGCCGCCTTTCCCGGCATTGAGAGTTGGGCGAGCCTGCAGCGCGACGCGTCGGAACGCTATGATGCCATCGCGGCGGCCGATCTCGTGCTCGCCTGTTCCGGTACGGTGACAAGCGAAGTCGCCATGCAGGACGCGCCGATGATCGTCGCCTACAAGACCGGCTGGCTCACCTGGGTGCTGGCACGGGGCCTGCTCTACCAGAAGACCCATATCACGCTGTTGAACATCGCGTCCGACGACACCGAAGTGGTGCCCGAATTCGTCCAGACACGGCAGAAGGGCGAATTCATTGCCGCGAAGGCGCTGGAATTCCTGCGCGATCCGGCCCTGCTGCAGGCCCAGCGCGAGGCCCAGCGCGCTGCGCTCGCCAGAATGCAGGTCGATGGGGCCTCGTCCGCCGACATTTCCGCCGACACGATCCTGTCAATCGCCCGCAGCGCGGCGGTTGGCGGCAAGGAAGCCGAAGTCGATTGATTTCTTGAGGTGCCAGAGAAGTGTACGGGCGCCGGGCAGGGAAAGGGCGAGACCCGCTTTCTCCGCAATCGCCTCGCGCCCGCCAAGGCTGACAAGTTTCAGATAGTCCGTCTGGGGATGGAATTCCTGCAGCGGCTCGCCCGCTTGCCAGCGGTGCAGGTTCTCCGCGAGGTGCGGGCCCTGCCGCACGGCATAGACGCCCGCGGCGGGCAGGGGTTGGCTTTCAAACCAGGCCGTGTCGCCCGATGCCCAGATTTCGGGATGGAACCGCGCCCGCAGGCATGTATCGACCGCCACAAATCCGCTCACCGTTGCAAGATCGCTGTCCGCAAGGAAGCGATGCGCTGCCGCGCCCGTCGCGTTGACCACAAGGCCCGTGCCGATATCGGACCCGTCTGAAAGAACCAGCTTGCGGGCGTCGAATCCCGTTGCCCGGGTTCCGGTTCGAACGTGGATTCCCTTGCGTGCCAGCGCGGCCATCAGGGCTTGTCGAAGAGCCGGGCTGGCACCACCTGCGATCTCGTCTCCGGCTTCGATCAGCGTCACCTTCGGTGTGGTGGCGGCAGATGACTTTGTCAGCCGGTAGTGAAGCGCGAAGGCGAGTTCGATGCCGCCGAGCCCGCCGCCCAGAATGACAGCTTGAGCCGGTGCCTCGCCGCGCGCAATCGCGCCTAGGGCGCTCTCCACCGATGCCACGAAATCCGGGATGGGCCGGACATTCAGGAATTCCGGCATGGCGCTGAGATGGGGCAGGTCACGGGAGGCCGATCCGATATCGAGCAGGAGAAGGTCATAGGGCAGGCGCTTGCCGCCCACGGAGACGGCCTGCCCCCCCGCATCGATGGCGTCGATGTTGCCTTCGACGAACTCTGCGCCGGCCGCCCGGGCGAGCGCCGCAACATCCGTCGTGATGGTGCTGGCGGGCCAGTGGCCGGCAATCGCGCCGGGCAGGGCGCCGGAATACCAGGTCAGGGCATTCGGGCTGATCAGGGTGAGATCGCACTGGTTGAGCGGGCGGGGCACCAGATGGCGCAGCGCGACGATGTGCGCATGCCCGCCGCCAGCGAGCAGGACGCGCCGGCGCGCGCCCGTCAATCGCCCCACCAGGACTGCAGCGCCCCGGCGATGGAGAGGCTCGTCTCCCGGGCCGCTTTCGGAATGCGATAGGCGACGATGGCTGTGCCCTCGAGCGCGGTTTCCTCCAGCGGGTCGACCGGCCAGCGCGCGCCGGCGACCACACAGTCGCCCAGCGTCGTCAGGTATTCGCCGAACTCGGCTTCACGCCCGTCGCGGAAGAGCGGCAGCCACAGGATGACGATCCCCTTCGGCCAGCGGGCGAGCGCCTTCGGCGTCCACAGCGCCAGTGCGTCGATGTCGCGGGAAGTTTCGTAGCTCGGGTCCACGAAACAGACCATCTGCTCGCCCGATCGCGGGGCGAGCTTCAGTGCGCCGGCATAGCCGTCTGCATGTTTCACCTGACAGCGCGGATCGTCTCCGATGGCTTTGACCAGTTCGGCATGCTCGGTGGGGTGCTTCTCGAAGAACACCATGCGGGCCGTGTCCGGCAACAGCGCCTGCACCAATGCCGGGGAGCCCGGATAATCCCGATGGCCGCGCTCGCGCACATGGTCCACCCAGGGCACGAGCGGCCGGGGCGGCGCGTTTGCCAGCAATTCGAGGATGCCGTCATTGGCCTCGCCCCCCTTGCGGGCCTGCGGGCCTTCAAGGTCATACCGTCCGCGTCCGGAATGTGTTTCCACATAGAGGAGTTTCGGGTTGGCTTTCACAATCTCCGGCAGGACCGCGTGCAGGATGGCGTGCTTCAGCACGTCGGCGCGGTTGCCCGCATGGAATCCGTGCTGGTACGACAACATGAGGCGGCCCCGGTAGAAAGTGTGCCCGCCGGGATTGGCCGGCGGGCACGGGTCTTATTGCGAACCGCCGAGGCTCTTCTGGCGCACGGCTTCGAATTCGTTGCCGGGATACCAGGTCGGCCAGTCGCTCGATTGGGCGATCTGCAGGCCGATCGTGTAGAGCGCGGTGACGTCTTCCTGATTGCCGGAAAGATCCCAGCTGTCGGAATACTCGTCCATCGGCTTGTGATAGCGCTGTTCGTTATAGGCCTGTGCGATGGCCTTGCCGGCCGCGATGCCGCCCTCCACCTTGTCTTCGCCGCCATCGGCATAGAGCATCGGCACGCCGCGCTTGGCCATCGAGATATGGTCCGAGCGGTAGAAGGAACCGGCCTGCGGTTTCGGGTCCGGCTTCACCACGCGGTCCTGCGTGGCGAGATAGGCGGCCAGCATGTCTTCCAGCTCCGAGGCGCCATAGCCGACGACGACCATGTCCTTCGTGCGGCCGACAGGCAGGGAGCCGTCCATGTTGATGCCGGCCACGATGTGGCTGAGCGGCACGGTCGGGTTCTGAGCGAAGTATTCAGAGCCGAGCAGGCCGGATTCTTCCAGCGTCACCGACAGGAACATGACGGAGCGTTCGGTCTCTTCGCCCTGCATCGCCTCGGCGATTTCAAGCAGGGCGGCGGAGCCGGTGGCATTGTCCACCGCGCCGTTGAAAATCTGGTCCTGATAGAAGTCCTCGCCCGGGGCGCCGGTCTTCTCCTCGGCTTTCTTGCCGAGATGGTCCCAGTGCGCGGTGTACAGAACATATTCATCCGGCGCAGTCGTGCCGGGATGGATGCCGATCACATTGCGGCTGGAAAGGGAGTCGATGGTCTGGGTGATCTCGCCCTTTGCCTTGATGCCGCCGAGGGGAACCGGCTTGAAGCCCGGTGTCTTGGCCGCAGTCTTCATCGCTTCGAAGTCGAGGCCGGCGGCGTTGAACAGGTCCACCGCCATGTCGCGTGTGATCCAGCCTTCCAGCACGGTGCGGTCAGCGCCGCCATCGGTGCGGACAAGGTCCGACTGCGCGCCGGACCAGGAGTTCGACACAACGTCCCAGCCATAGGAGGCCGGCTCGGTCTCGTGGATCACGATGGCGGCCGTTGCGCCCTGGCGGGCGGCTTCCTCGAACTTGTAGGTCCAGCGGCCATAATAGGTCATCGCCTTGCCCTTGAAGAGGGCCGGGTCTTCGGTCGCATAGCCGGGATCGTTGACCAGCATGACCACGGTTTTTCCGGCATAGTCCTGCCCGTCATAATCGTCCCAGCCATATTCCGGCGCCACGGCGCCATAGCCGACGAAGATCATGTCGCTAGGCTCGAAGGCGAGATGGTTGGCGTTCTGGCGCTTGGTCCAGATCACGGAGTCCGTCTTCAGCTCGGTCGCCCGCTCGCTGCCGTCCGGCATCACGAAGGTGAGGTAGGAGGCGGCGGTGTCCAGCGTCTGGTTCACCATCTTCACCTGCTGGAAATAGGTGCCGTTGTCGCCGCCGGGCTGAAGGCCGAGGCGCTGCATTTCGGCGGCCATCCAGTCGGCTGCGGCTTCGCCTTCCGGTGTGCCGGGGCCACGGCCTTCGAACACATCATCGGCCAGCGCCTTGATACGGACGGCAAGGTCGGCTGCGGTGATTTCCGGCACGGTATTGTCGGGCAGCGGGTAGAGCAGGGCTTCGGCTTCGGCTTCCGGGACGGCGGGCGTTTCGGGAACGTCCGGCGCGGCGTCCTTGTTGCCGCACGCCGCCAGGGCGAGCAGCGAGGCCGCCAGCAACAGCTTCTTCATGGGGTTCTCCGTTATGGCTTTGTCATCGGTGTGACATGTGACTGCCTGAGGGGCAAGCGCGCGGGTCAGGGCAGCGGAATCCACTCGGACTCGTCGCCCGGCACGAGGGGAAACCGGTCCGATCCGCCGCTTTCGACAGCGTGGGTCCAGTCCTCGCGGGCCTGACGGATGGCGTCCATGTCGCTTGCCACGAAGTTCCAGTCGATCCGGCGCGGACCGTCCATCGCCGCCCCGCCACAGACGACCCCCCTGGTGCCGGGAAGCATCCGCAGCGCCACCGGTTCCCCCGCCTCGAAGACCAGCATCGACCCTTCGCCCGCGCGGAAGTCACCTATCTCCACCCCGCCAGTCACCACATATACGGCCCTTTCCTCTGCCATATCCCCCGGAACGATCACGCTCCCGCCCTCCGGTGCCTCGAAGGCGGCATAGAGGATTGGCCAGGGGAATTGCACGGGGGATAAATGCCCGAAGGCCTCGCCGGCAATCACGCGCCAATGGGCGCCGCCCCGCTCAAAGGCGGGCAACGTGTCGGCCGGATGGTGCTCAAAGGCCGGCGCGGCCGCTTCATGCGCGCGGGGCAGGGCGACCCAGGTCTGCAGGCCGTGCAGTTTCTGGCCGCTCTCGCGTTCGGTGTCCGGCGTGCGCTCGGAATGGACGATGCCGCGCCCGGCGGTCATCCAGTTCACGGCGCCCGGCCGGATCACGATATCGGTGCCAAGGGAATCGCGGTGCCGGATGGCGCCCTCGAACAGATAGGTGACCGTCGACAGGCCGATATGCGGATGCGGGCGCACATCGAAGCCTTCGCCCGGTGCATAGGTGGCCGGGCCGAAATGGTCGAAGAAGATGAAGGGGCCCACCATGCGCTGGGCCGCCTGGGGCAGCACGCGGCGCACGCGGAAACCGCCGCCCAGGTCGCGTGCATTGGGTTCAATCCTGCGTGAGATGCCGTCGTTCATCGGCATTTCTCCTTTTCCTGGCTGGTGTCACAGTCCAGATATGCACCGATGTCCGGTGATCTCCAGTCCGTGCTGTCGCAAATGCGAGCCTGCCGTCTCTGCGAAGGCGAGATGGAGCGCAAGCCGAACCCGATCTTCCAGCTCTCGCCGAGTGCCCGCATCCTGATCGTGGGGCAGGCGCCCGGCAATCTGGCCGACACGACCGCGGTGCCGTTCAACGATCCCTCCGGCGACCGGCTGCGGGACTGGATGGG
>JAGQRO010000467.1 GCA_020425315.1 Hyphomonas sp.
GTGAAGCTGGAAGTGCTGGCCGACCAGAAGACACTCTACCCGAACATGCCGGAGACGCTGGCGGCTGCGAAAGCGCTGATCGCGGACGAGTTCGAGGTGATGGTCTACTGCTCGGATGATCCGGTCTATGCAAAGATGCTGGAGGATGCCGGCTGCTGCGCGATCATGCCGCTCGGCTCGCTCATCGGCTCCGGCCTCGGCATCATGAACCCGGTGAACATCCGCCTCATCGTGGAACAGACGCGTGTGCCGGTGATCGTCGATGCGGGTGTCGGAACAGCTTCTGATGCCGCCATCGCCATGGAACTCGGCTGTGACGGCGTCCTGATGAATACGGCCATTGCGGCGGCGAAGAATCCGATCCTGATGGCCTCTGCGATGAAGCATGCCGTGATTGCGGGGCGCGAGGCCTATCTCGCAGGCCGCATGCCGAAGAAGATGTATGCCGATCCGAGTTCGCCGCTGGCCGGATTGATCTAGCTGACGGCAGACACAATCGCATAGAGGATTGCGGCCGCGGTAAAGCCGACGACAGAGATGAGCGTCGTCGTGATGGTCATGGTCCGCAGCGTCTCTCGCGGCGTGATACCGAATATCTTGCCGACAAGCCAGAAGCCGCTGTCATTGACATGGCTGGCCGTCGTCGCGCCCGCCGCGATGGCGATTGTCACGAGGCCCAGTTGCGGTGCTGAAAGGCCTGCGGCGGCGATGATTGGCGCGGTGAGGCCGGCGGCGGTGATCATGGCGACCGTCGCGCTGCCCTGCGCGAGGCGCAGCATGACGGCGAGCAGGTAACCTGCCAGGAGCGGCCCGAGCCCGATGCCGAGCGCGGCATTGGCCAGCTGGTCGCCGGCGCCAGTATCCACCAGAACCTGTTTGAAAGCGCCGCCCGCACCGGTCACCAGGATAACGGCCCCGGTCGGCTCGAACGCCTTGGCGAGGCCCTCGGACATGGCGGCGTGGCTTTCCGGCGTCTTCGGGTTCAGGAGCAGCCATGTCGCGCCACAGCCGATCAGGAGGGCACTGAACGGGTGCCCGACAATGCCGAGCACATAACGCAGTTCCGGCACGGGAACGAACTTCGCCAGCGTTCCGGCAAGGATGAGGATCAGCGGCAGGCAGATCAGGAACACCGCCATGCCCGCTTTAGAAGGCGCGGCCGGGGCGTGCTGCAATTCCTCAAAATCGAAGGCCGCTTCGCCTTCCGGCATCAGGCCGCGTTTTTCGAGGAAGGCCGAATAGATCGGCCCCGATATGGACAGGGCAATCACGCCGACGATCGCGCCGAACAGGATGACCCAGCCAAGGTCCGCCCCGATCAGTTCGGCGATGGCAATGGGGCCGGGTGTCGGCGGCAGGAAACTGTGGCCGACAGCGAGGCCGGCAACCAGCGGCAGGCCGAGGCCGAGCGCCGGGCGGCTCTTCTTGTGCGCCATGGCCAGGGTCAGCGGCGCGAGAATGATCAGCGCGACATCGAAGAAGACGGGCGTCGAGGCGAGCAGGCCGATGCCGGCGACCTGCCAGCGGCTGGTCTCGAAGCTTGCCTTGTCGGTCAGCTTGCGGGCGAGCGCTTCGAGCGCGCCTGAGGCATTGAGGATCGCCCCGAACAGGGCGCCGAGACCAATCACCGTGGCGATGAAGCCGAGCGTGCTGCCCATGCCCTTGGTAATCGTCTGGAACGAGGCATCCGGGCTCATGCCGGCGGCGAGCGCGCTGAGGATGGCGACCAGCAGCAGCGCCGCAAACGCATTCATCCTTGCCCGGAGGATCAGGACGAGCAGTCCGGCGATTCCGAAGCCCGTCGCGATCAGCGGGCGGTATTCGGTGAGGAAAGCGCCTACATCCATTGCAGCCCACGCGCCCTGGTGCGCACCCGCATCAGCGTGTCGTGCGCGGTCATGTAGAGCGTGCGCCCGTCGGCATCGCCGAAGGCGCAGTTGGCTGTGCCCTTGCCGGTATTGATGCGGCCGAGCGCCTCGCCCTCCGGTGTCAGGATGAAGATGCCGCCGGGGCCGGTCTGGAAGATGTGGCCCGTTTCGGAAACAGCCATGCCATCCGGCAGGCCGGGCGCATCATCGGCCATGTAGGGTTTGAAATCGAACAATGTCTTCACGCCGGACCCGTCGAGCGCGCAGACGCGCAGGATCGGCCTATCCGGATCGGATTGGGCGACATAGACCCGTGCCCCATCCGGCGACAGCGCGACGCCATTCGGGAAAGTCATGTCGTCGAGGATGCGCGTGACGGTGCCATCCGGAGCCAGACGGTAGACGCCATTGGCGTCCTGTTCCTTCAGCGGAGACTCGTTCATGCCTTCCAGGCCATAGGGCGGATCGGTGAAGAACAGGGTGCCGTCGGCCGCCTCGACAACATCATTTGGGCTGCTGAAACGTTTCCCATTGAATGTGCTGGCGAGCGTTGTGCGTTCCTTCGTGTCCAGATCCATCTTCTGGATGGCGCGTTTGCCGTGATTGGAAATCAGCAGGCCGCCATCGCGGGCGATCCATAGGCCATTGGCGCCGGGCTCACGGAAGCCCTGGGTCTCTGCCGCCGGGGCGCCGGAAGGATTGAGGAATTCCGTCGCGCCCTCTGCCTCGCTCCAGCGCCAGACGATGTTTCCGGGGACGTCGGAATAGTAGACGCAGTTGCGCACCCTGTCCCAGGCCGGGCCTTCGCTCCAGCCATAGCCGGAGGCGAGCGCTTCGATCGGGCTGGCCGGGTCCAGCAGGTCCAGAAGGGCGTCAGAGAAGACTTCGATCTTCGTGCCCTCAGCGCCCACCGCCGTTTTGGGGGAAGCGCAGGACGTCAGCGCAAGGGCGGCTGATGCGGAAGCGAGGAATTCGCGGCGGTCGAGTTTCATTGGACATCCACCTTGGTTTCGAGGGCAGCGGCCGGCGCGGCACTGATGGCCGTTCCGGTGATGTTGACGGAGACCGTGCCACGGATGTCATCCGATGCGGCCCCGATCATGAAGTCGAGCCGGCCGGCCTCCACCTGCCAGCCGGTGCCGGACTTCCAGATGGCCGCCTGCGCGGGGGTGAGCGTGAAGGTCACACGCCGGGTCTCGCCGGCTTCCAGCGGCACCCGCTTGAACCCGCGCAGTTCGAGCTTCGGCCGGGCGATGCTGGCGACAGGGTCGCGCATGTAGAGCTGGACGACTTCGTCGGCGGCGCGGAGGCCGGTATTTGTGACGTCTACGGAGAGACGGATGTTCCCGTCTGCGGCAATGTCGGTCGCGTCGACTGTGAGATCGCCATATTCGAACGAGGAATAGGACAGGCCATGTCCGAAGGCGAACAGCGGCGTGATCGGCAGGTCGTGATAGCGGTTGGAGTCTTTCGCCAGATCCGGGTCAGCCGGGCGGCCGCCGGGATATTCGGAATAGGTGAAGGGCACAGCGCCCGTGCGGCGCGGAAAGTTCGCCGGCAGGCGGCCCGCCGGGGACACATCGCCCCACAACACATCCGACAGCGCATTTCCCGCTTCGACCCCCAGCATCCAAGCGTTGAGCACGGCGTCCGCGCGCTGGGCGATGCTCTCGATGGCCACGGGGCGGCCTGTCAGGAGGATGACGGTGACCGGCTTGCCCGTCGCGAACACGGCCTCGGCCAGTGCAATCTGGCTGGCGGGCAAGGCGAGGTCCGAACGGCTGCGCGCTTCGCCGGAAAGGTCATAGTCTTCGCCAATGACGAGCAGGACGCGGTCCGCCTGGCTGGCGGCCTCTGTGGCGTTGCGGATGGCATCGGCATCGAAGTCGTTCGGGTGGCTGCCCGGTGCATAGGAAATCGCCGTGCCCTCGGGTGCGTTGGCGCGGATTCCCTCGAGCAGGGTGACGACATCTGCAGCGTCGCCGCGAGCGCGCCAGGAGCCGAGCTGTGTCATTCGGTCTTCGGCGAGGGCGCCAATCACCGCAATGCTTTTCTCCGTGCCGCTGAGGGGCAGGGCGCCGTTCTTGTTGGTCAGCAAAACCATGCTGCGCGCTGCGATCCGGCGGGCGGCCGCGCGGTGTTCCGGTGCCAACAGGGTGGCGCTTTCGCGCGCACCGTCATGATAGGCGAGCGGCGTGTCGAACAGGCCGAGCCGTTCCTTGGTCGTCAGGATGCGCGCCACGGCAGCATCGAGATCGTGCATCAGGCAGTCGTCTGCCTGCACCGCATCCTTCAGCTCGCCAGAGAGAACGCCGGCCGTCATGTCCATGTCCACGCCGGCGCGCAGGGCGAGGATTCCCGCCTGTTCGCGGGTCTCGGCAACGCCGTGATTGATGAGTTCGGCAACTGCGTTCCAGTCGGACACGATCATGCCGTCAAAGCCCCACTCTGCCCGCAACAGGCCGTCGATCAGGTCTTCATTGGCCGTGGTCGGCACGCCGGCAATGTCGTTGAAGGCTGTCATGAAAGAGCCGGAGCCGGCCTTCGTTGCCGCATGGAAGGGCGGCATGTAGGTTTCCATGACCGTCCGTTCACTGACATCGGCTGAGCCATAGTCGCGCCCGCCCGTCGGAGCGCCATAGACGCCGAAATGCTTGGTCGTGGCCAGCAATGTGTGCGGATCGGCTAGGCTCTCACCCTGATAGCCATGCACCTGCGCTTCTGCCATGCGTGCGCCGAGATAGGGATCGGATCCGGCGCCTTCCACGATGCGGCCCCAGCGCGGATCGCGCGCAACGTCCACCATCGGGGCGAAGGTCCAGTGCAGGCCGGCTGAGGACGCCTCGTCTGCAGATATGGCGGCAGCGGCCTGCCAATCTGCCGGATCCCAGGTCGAGGTCATGGCGATCGGTACCGGGAAGATCGTCCGGTAGCCGTGAACGACATCCATGGCGAAGAGAAGCGGGATGCCAAGACGGCTTTCCTCCACCGCGACTTTCTGCAACGCGCCGAGCGGTGCGGCGCCGGCAACATGCAGATAGGAGCCGATTTCGCCTCGGCGGACCTTGTCGAGTTCTTCCGGCGTCAGCTTCGAGTTGAGGGATTTGGACCGCCCGCCGGGTGCCTGGTTCAGCTGGCCAAGTTTCTCGTCCAGCGTCATGCGGGAGACAAGGTCCTGCACGCGGGTTGAGGCCGTCAGCAGGCTGGAGGAAGCTGTGCAGCCGGATGCCGGCACTGCAGTGTCTGCAACGGCGCTGACCGGCGGATCGGCCGGCGTCGCGCAGGAGGCCAATGCGGCGACGGACACCGTGCCAAGGAATGCGTGAAAACCGCGCCGGATGCTCTGCATGTTTCCCTCCCGGAATGCGCGGCGTTTTCGCCTGCTGCTTCGGCAAGGGTCTTCGCATTTTACAACGTTGTCAAATCCAATCTGGCCAAATCGGCCAGCCGTTCGAGGTGTTGCAGTGCATCAGGTCCGTCAGGCCTTGACGAGGCCGATCTCGCGCAGGCGCTCCATCAGATAGCCTTCGGCGGTGATGGGTGGCTCGGCCTTGCCCCCTTCGGCGAGACAGCCCGGAAGCGCCTCGATCAGGAAATCCTGATTGAAGTGAAGGAAGAAGGGCGTCGAAAAGCGCGGGAACTTCGCCCGTTCCGGGGAGGGGTTTATCACGCGGTGCGTCGTCGACGGCAGCACGCCGCCGGTCAGGCGCTGCAGCATGTCGCCGCAATTGATCACCAGCGAGTCCGGCGGCGGGCTGACGGAGAGCCAGACGCCCGAACGGTGTTTCGCCTGCAGGCCGGCCTCTTCGGCGCCGAGCAGCAGGGTGATCACATTGATGTCTTCATGCGCGCCGGCCCTGACGGAACCTTCCGGCGGCGGGTTCATCTGCGGCGGATAGTGCAGCAGGCGCAGGATGGAATTGCCGACATTCACCTTGTCTTCGAACCAGGCCTCGTCGAGGCCAAGGTGCAGGGCCACGGCGCGCAGCAATTGCCGGCCGAACAGGTCCATCGCGTCATACATCGCATGGGTGGCCGCATCGAATTCGGCGACATCTTTCACCGCCGGCGTTTCGGCCATGGTTGCGCGATAGGGCGAGTCCGCCGGCAGGGCGCGGCCGGTGTGCCAGAATTCCTTCTGGTCGGCTTCCGCCTTGCCCTTGGCATTCTCGGTCCCGAAAGCGGTGTAGCCGCGCTGGCCGCCGCCGGCCCGGCCGTCATACTGCATCTTCTCCGCTTCGCTGAGCGCGAAGAAGGCCTTCGTGGCGCGGAGATTCTCCTGAATGACGGATTGCGGGATCGGATGCTTCGAGATCACGGCAAAGCCGGTTTCGCGGAAGGAGCCGCCAAGCGCGTCGGCGAAGGCCTGCTTGTCCTCGGCCCACAGGGTGAACGGGATGGGTTTGAAATATTCGGTCATGCCGCCCTCTCTATCCGCAGTTCGGGTTCCTGAAATAGGTAGTTATCACAGGAGCCGGCAGCTGCCACTGAATAAGTCCGGACTAGTTGCGGTTCCGCAGGTCGTAGAACAGCGAGAACTCCACCGGCAGGGCGTTGCGGATATATTGCTGCACGAACTGGTTCTGTTCCGAGATCCGCGTGCGGGGCACGTAAACCACGTCGAACCGGCGCAGCGGCAGCCAGGTCGCTGCGGCGGGGTCCATGACGCCGCCCTTGAGGTCCAGCACCACAGTGCGGACTTCCCCGCCCGGCAGGCGCCGCATCAGGATCACATCCTTCTGCTTTGCGTCGCGCGTGAAGCCGCCGGCCATGATGACGGCCTGCAGTGGATCGATCTGTCCGGGCAGGTCCAGCATGCCGGGATTGCCAACCTCGCCGCCGACGAAAATGGATTGCGAGGCAAATTCCAGCGGTACGACATCGAGGTCCGGGTCGCGCAGCTCTGCTGACAGGGAGGTTTCGAGCGCCCGGGCCACTTCGGAGGGGGAATGGGCGATGGCGGTCACCGGTTCGGCCAGCGGCATGCGCAGCCGGCCATCCGGCGCGACCACCAGTTCGCGGCTGAGTTCCGGGGCGCTGTGGACGATCACTTCCACCTTGTCGCCGGGGGCCAGCAGATAGGTGTCATCGTCGGGCAGGGCCGCTTGCCAGAATTCCGTCGGGAACGCGTCTGACGGCTTCGGCTGGCTACCGCAGGCGGCCAGAAAGGCGATCAGGAGGGCGGGGATCAGGCGGCGGGACATGCGGGTCCACATCTGGCGGTCAGGGTCCGGTGCACACTTCTCCTTAATGCTTAAGGAAATATCAAACGCAGCGCGGCAACTCATAGGGATGCCACCGCTGGGAGCCGGCCAAAATGTCCATGACTGAAGACTGGTCCCGCGAGCCCGGCCGGCGCGAAACTCCGCGCCAGCGCACGCCGGTGCACCCGCGTCTGGGCCTGGCTGATGTGCTGCTTCAGCTTTGGCGGGCCATGGGTCTGATGTTGCTTGTGTTTTTGCCGATCTTCCTGGCCGGGATGATGCTCGCTTTTTCAATGAAGAAGGAGTTCACTGCGCGGACCCGCGTGCTGGTTTCGCTTGGGGACGAGTATGTGTTCCGCCCCTCCGTCGGCCCGGAGTCGCAACAGCCCTTGTCGCCGGGAATGGATTCGCTGATCCAGTCCGAGCTCGAAATGCTGCGCAGCCCGGTCGTGGCGCGCGAAGCGCTCAAGAGATTCGATCTCAATCGCGTCTTCCCGAAACTGCGCGCGGCGTGCGGGCAGGAATTCGGCGCGCGCCTCAGCGGCGATCAGTTTGAAGAAGCGTGCAACCAGCTTGCCGTGCGGGCCTTCCACAAGAAGTTCGGCGCCGGCGCTGCGCCCCAGATTCCCGTCATTTCCGCGACCTATACGCATGAGGACCCTGCTGTGGCCGCAGAGGTCCTGAATGCCGTGGTCGGGGCCTATTTCACCTACCGTTCGACCGTGTTTGCCGACGGCAATTCCAGCGGCCTTGCTGAACAGCGCGGCCGGTTCGAAGGGGAACTCAAGGCGGCCGATGAGGCGCTGAAGGCCTTCCTTCTGGACAATGGCATCGGCAATTTCGACGCTGAACGCGACACCGTGCGCCAGCTCTACCAGTTTGCCAGTTCGGATCTGAGGGCCGTGGAGGCGCGCATTCACCTTGTGGATGGGCAACTGGCGGCCAGCCGGCGACAGATCCGCACCATTCCGGCCGAACTCGACCTCTATGTCGACGATACCAGCCAGCAGACGCTGATGGATCTGCGTCTCGAGCGGGAAGACAAGCTTTCGCGCTATACCGAAGACTCCCGTGTTATCAGGGAGATCGACAAGCGGATCGCGCAAGCTGAGGCCTATCTGGCCGAGCGCGGCGGGGCGCAGGGCACGGTCCGGCGGGGCCCCAATCCGCTGTTCCAGCAGGTCGAAACATCAATCAAGACGCTTGAGGCCGAAGCCGCCTCCCTGCAAAGCCAGCATTCGGAACTGGTGCGCCAGGTGGCGGACTTCGAGGCGCGCCAGCAGCGGCTAAGCGAGCTGGAGCCCGGCTATCAGGAACTGGTGCGCACGCGGGACGTCCTGGACCGCAACGTGACCACGCTGGCCGAGCGGGAAATCGAGGCGCGGGCGCGCTCGCAGCTGGTCGAGAAAAGCTTCAACAATATCCGTATCCTGGAGCCGGCCGTCGCGCCGGTGAAGGGCACCAGCCTGAAACTGCCTGTGGCGGTTCTGGCCCTGCTCGTGGCTGGGTTCTCGGCCCTGATGGCGGGACTTGCCCGGGCGTTGACGCGAACGCGGTTTTCAACCGGCCGCTCACTGGAGCGCACGCTCGGCATTCCTGTGGTCGCGGCGGTCCGCCCGCTCTGAGGCGCCGATACCTAAAGCCATGTTAACCATCCCGGCGTAGCTCTGGGGTATTCGCCCGGATACCTGCCGATTCGTTATGCATGACCTCAGATCAGACCTGACCAAGCTCTGGCGCGCCGCGTCCCGGCTGGCGCCGGCAAGTGGCGGGCGAACGGTCATGTTCGTTGCCGCAGAAGCCGGGGAGGGCACGAGCAGCGTTGCGGCCTCCTTCGCCCTGATGGCAGCCGAACAGGCAACGCGGACCGCCTGGCTGGTGGATCTGGACTTCATGCGCAATCCCGATTTCGAAGCCTTTCGCGACGGTTTCGCCCGCAAGGTCGGCAAACCGGGTCGGGCTTATGATGCGGCGCTGAAGACCGAGCAGATCTATTCCGTCGCCCCGCCCGCCCCCGGCGCGTCCGGCGGGCAGAAATTCCTGACGGCGCATGCGGTGGAAGGGACGAAACTTCTGGTGACGCGGTTCCGGGAGGAACGCCTGCTGCCAGGGCAGCGTGTCGGCCTGCGGCCTTCGCCGGACTGGTGGGGCGCGCTTCGCAAGGCGGCCGACTGGATCATCGTCGATGCACCCGCCCTGTCGGAATCTTCGGCCGCGCTGACCTTTGCCAACCAGATGGACGGGGTCGTCCTGGTCGTACGGGCGGACAGGACGTCTGTGGAAGACGTCGCCTCCGTCACGCAGGAGATCGAGAACCATGGCGGCCGGGTCGTCGGGGCAGTGATGAACCGGATCCGCGCCGATGCCCGGCTGGCGGACCGCCTCGGCGTCTAGGCGGGCAGGCGATGCGGGCTCAGCAGATGACTGCTCCGTACCGGGACGAGCGCTTCAATTGGCGCGCAGCGGAAAACGTGGTGGTCGTCCTCTTTCTGATCCTGTTCAGCGAAGGGCTGTTCCAGCGGCTCATCTCGCCGGTCGCCTCGGCAGATGGAAGCCCGCTGCTGAGGCAATTATGGTTGCCGGCCTATGGGTTCGCCATTGCGATGAGCGCGTTTCACTGGCGCGCGCTGCTGCAGATTTGCCTGAGGGCGCCCTTCCTGATCCTGCTGGTCCTGCTGACGCTCGCCTCTGCGGCCTGGTCCATCGATCCCGGCATTACGCTGCGCCGCTCTGTCGCCCTCATCTGCACGACATGGTTTGGACTGTATCTCGCCGCACGCTACACATGGCCGGACCTGCTGCGCCTGTTCGGATGGGCCTGGCTGATTGTGGCCGCGGCCAATCTTATCGCTGCACTCGCGGCGCCAGGGATCGCCGTTGACCATGCAACCCATGCCGGCGCGTGGATGGGGCTCTATCCGGAAAAGAATGCACTGGGCGGCGTCATGGCGCGCGCGTCTTTCCTGTTCGGAATCCTCCTTCTGGCGGATGAGCGCCACCGCAAGGCCTGGGCGCTTGGGCTTGCGCTTTGCGTCCTCCTTGTACTGATGTCCACCTCGAAGACGGCCTTGCTGGCGACCATTTTGGGCGCGGTCGCCATTGGGGCAGGCATTCTCGTGAAGCGCAGCGCTGTGTTGGCCATCGGAACGGTCTGGGCTGGCGTCATGGCGGTGGTGGCCATTG
>JAGQRO010000468.1 GCA_020425315.1 Hyphomonas sp.
TTCGCGGCATCCGCGCCCTTGCGCGGCCCTTCTCGAGCCGCGTCAGCATCGGCAGGACGAAGGATGCAGTCTTGCGGGTGCCGGTCTGGGCAATGCCGAGCAGGTCGCGGCCTTCCATCAGGTGCGGGATGGCTTTCGCCTGGATCGGCGTCGGCGTGTCATAGCCTTCCTCGGCGACGGCCTTGAGAAGCTTCGCGTTGAGGCGGGTATCTTTGAATGTGGTCACTTCAATACTTTCATGCGTGCGCGGCGCCGCGATCGGTCGCGCGCCGGCGGTTTCCCGGTGGTCCGGGGGCTTGTGGGAACGGCCCCGCGTGACAGGGGGCGTCAGGATCTGATGCCTGAAGGGGGGAGGCTCATGTCCTGCATTTGCTGCAGGCCGCGATTCACGCTGCCAGCCCCATGCGCGTTTCAAAGCGCTGCGACGGCGCCCCCATGCCCGGGAACGCCGCCGCCGTCAATGCTGCGTGTGCGAATGGCGGGGGCCTGCCTTGCCGGACAGTTGCTTGCCTTCGGGCGGCACGCGTGCAAGTTTCGGCTTAAGGGGCAAGGAGCTGATATGACGACCCGCCCCCTATCCCCGGGCGCCGCAGCCACGCTGTGCGCGTCCCTTGTTCTTCCATTTCTCCCATCCTGCACCGCATCGCCTACAGTGGCGGAGCCACCTCAATCCAGTCTGGCGACGCCGGTCTACACGGCCGCCGACGACCCCGCCCGCGCCATCGGGGCCGAGCTGCAGCGCGTCTTTGCCCCAATTGCAGAGGACCGCGACCTTTCCGGCGTGGTCCGCGTGGAACGCAATGGCGACCTGATTGCCGAAGGCGTGTTCGGCCTCGCCGATGCGGAGACCGGCCGGCCCAACCAGGCGGGCACGCTGTTCGATGTCGGGTCCATCACCAAGAGCTTCACGGCGACGCTTGTCCTGATCCTGGAACAGGAAGGTCTGATCGACCGGGATGCTGAGGTCAGCCAATACCTGCCGGGCCTTGCGCTCGGCCAGCCGGTCACCGTGCGCCAGGTCATGGAACATCGCGCCGGCCTGCCGAGGGATGTTCCGGAGGAAGAGGAAGCTGAAGTGACTGCGGAAGGCATTGTCTCCTGGGTCAACCAGCAGGAATTGCTGTTCGATCCGGGGTCGGACGAAGCCTATTCCAATGTCGGTTATCGGCTGCTTGCGGAACTTATCGAAACGGTCACAGGAGAAGATTTCCCGGAAGTGTTGCGCGCGAAAGTGTTCCTGCCGGCAGACCTGCCGGATGCCCGCGTGGCCGGGTCTGCAATGGCAGCGGCCGCCGATGTGGCAACCGGTTATGAGGCCGGTCCGCCGCCGCTTGACCTTCGCCGGCCGTCCTCCGCGCGCGCGAGCCAGGGCGACAGCGGCGTGCTGCTGTCGGCCGCGCAGATCATCGACTGGGTGGAGGCAATCGACGCCGGGCGCCTCGCCCAGCTGATCCCGGAAGGGGAGGAGCCCATCGGCAATGTCCACATCCGCGACTATGACGGGGTGAGCGTCATCCAGATGCAGGGCTCGACCCCCGGTGGCGGCGCCGGTGTCGTCTATTCGCCTGCGGACGGCCTGTCCGTCGCCTACGCCTTCAATATTTCAAGCTATCCGCTCTGGGGCCTTGAACGGTCATTGTTCCGGATCGGGCAGGGCGAGACGTTGGACAACCTGCCTTCGGCGCGGCCCCAACCGGTGGCCCTTGAAGCGGCCCATCGCGGCCTCGCCGGGCGGTACCTGCATCCCCAATTCGGGCCCATCCGTATTGAGGAAGACGAGGATGGCATGGTGCTGGAAGTCGAATCCCTAGGGTTCAGGTTCTATCTGACGCCGATAGATGGCGGCGCCCTGCACTGGCGCACCTTCAATACGGTTCTGGCAAAGCCGGAAGGCAGCGCGTCGCTGACCGGCGACATGCAGCTGATCGGATCGCCCGCGCAATCTTTCGAGCTTGCGCCCGCGCCGGAAGAGACGCCGGCCGAAGAGTAGTCGGACGCGCGGCTCGCCTGCCTAGTTGAACACCACAACCTGGCGGGCGACGGTGCCCTTGTTGGCCTTCAGGTTCTGCAGCGCGCCGGTGATGCCGTCGAGGCCGATCCGGTCGGAGATCAGGTCGTCGAGGTGCAGCTTGCCCTGCCGGTAGAGGTCGACGAAGCGCGGGAAGTCGATGCGGAACCGGTTGGAGCCCATCACCGCGCCCTGCAGGCGCTTCTCCGTGACCAGAAGTTCGATGCCCGGCACCTCGATGTTCACGCCCGGCGAGATCATGCCGATCACGGTGGCGACGCCGCGCGGGCGCAGCATGTGATAGGCCTGTTCGGCGGTCTGCTTCAGGCCGACACATTCGAAGGAATAGTGCACGCCGCCCTTGGTGAGCTCCTTGATCGTGCCGACGGCATCGACCTTGGACGGGTTCACCACATCGGTGGCGCCGAACCGGGTGGCGAGCTGCAGCTTCTCATCCGAGAGGTCCACCGCGATGATGCGGGAGGCGCCGGCAATCGCCGCGCCATTGATGGCGGCCAGGCCGACCCCGCCGCAGCCGACCACGGCGACGGTCGAGCCCGGCTCCACCTTCGCGGCATGGAAGACCGAACCGACGCCGGTGATGACGCCGCAGC
>JAGQRO010000469.1 GCA_020425315.1 Hyphomonas sp.
TGCTCGGCGCCGGACACCGGGAACATGGAAGTACTGGCGAAGTATGGCTCGCCTGCGCAGAAGGAGAAATGGCTGAAGCCGCTGCTGGCCGGCGAGATCCGCTCCGCCTACGTCATGACAGAGCCGCAGGTGGCATCCTCGGATGCGACCAATCTCGAACTGACGATCCTTCCGGATGGCGACGATTATGTCATCAACGGCCGCAAGTGGTGGATTTCGGGCGCGATGAACCCGAACTGCAAGATATGGATCGTGATGGGTAAGACACTGCTCGACAATCCGCGCCACCTGCAGCACTCGCAGATCCTTGTGGAGCCGTCGACGCCAGGCATCACCATTGTGCGCCACCTGACCGTGTTCGGCTCGAAGAACTCCCCGGGTGGCGAGTGCGAACTGCGCTTCGAAAATGTCCGTGTTCCCAAGGAAAACATGATCCTTGGTGAAGGCCGCGGTTTCGAGATCGCGCAGGGCCGCCTTGGCCCGGGCCGTATCCATCACTGCATGCGCTCCATCGGACAGGCGCAGCGCGCGCTGGAAATCATGGCCCGCCGCGTCGAAAACCGTGTCGCCTTCGGGAAGAAGCTCGCCGACCAGAGCTCCATCCGCCAGGACATCGCCCGCAGCTTCTGCGAGATCGAGATGGCCCGCCTCCTGACCCTCAAGGCCGCAGATGCCATGGACCGCTTCGGCAATAAGGAGGCGAAGGACCTGATCGCCGCCATCAAGGTGGTCGCCCCGCAAATGGCGCAGACGGTCTGCGACCGCGCCATCCAGGCGCATGGCGGCATGGGCGTGAGCGACGACACGCCGGTCGCCCGTTTCTTCACGCTGAACCGTTTCCTGCGCATCGCGGATGGCCCGGACGAGGTTCATATGTCTCAGCTCGGCAAGCTGAAGATCCGCGAATACAACGCCATGCCGGCGCGCTGAGCACGGGACGGAGACACATCATGAAAGCCCTCGTCTATCGCGGCCCCAAGGATATCGGCTTCGAATCCATTCCGGATCCGGTGCTGGAGGATGACCGCGACGCGATCATCAAGGTGGACAAATGTTCCATTTGCGGCAGCGACCTGCACATTTATCATGGCGAGACCTTCTCCGAGGATATCGGCTATTGCGTCGGCCATGAAGCCGTCGGCGAAGTGGTCGAGATTGGCCGGTCCGTCCGCCAGCTGAAGGTGGGGGACAAGGTGATGATCTCCGCGGCTGTCGGCTGCGGCCAGTGCCGCTCCTGCCTTGCTGGCAATGTCGACAATTGTGAAACCAATTCCGGCCGCTGCTATGGCCTCTCCAGCGCGCTGCAGGGCTGCCAGGCCGAGGCTGTGCGCGTACCAGCGGCGGACTTCAATGCCGCACGTATCCCTGAAGGTGTCACGGCGGAACAGGCGCTGATGCTGACCGACGCCATGGCAACAGCCTGGTTCGGCGCCCGCAATGCCGACATTGCGCATGGCGCGACCGTCGCCGTTGTCGGCCTTGGCCCCATAGGCCTCATGGCGGCTGAAGGCGCGCTCGCCATGGGTGCTGCGCGCGTCTTCGGCATAGACCTGGTCGAGGAGCGCCGCGCCATGGGCCGCGCCATCGGACTGGAAACACCAGACCCGGCAAATGCCCGCGAGATTATCCGGGAACTGACCCATGGCCGGATGTGTGACAGCGTTATCGAGGCGGTGGGGCAATCCGCGACGATCCGCGCGGCGCTCGGACTTGCCGGGCGCCGCGGCACTGTGTCGGTGATCGGGGTCAATCAGGACAGGACCATGGATTTCCCCATGGCCAAGGCGTTCGCGATGGGGCTGACCTTCCGGATCGGCACCTGTTCCGTCCCGCAGGAATGGCCGGAGCTCGTTCCGCTGATCCAGTCGGGCCGAATCAAACCGGAACGCTATATCAGCCACACCATGAACCTCTCGGAGGGCGCACATGCCTACGACCTGTTCGACCGCAGGGCCGAAGGCGCCATGAAGATGGTGCTGGATCTCTGAAGGAGTGATGTCTGACGAATTCGAACCAGCCTTCACTCCTCGCGGACAAGCAGGTGTCAGACGAGAAGCAACTCGCGCCACTCGATAAGAGCGGCGTCGCGTAGCGCTTTGAACCTGGCCCTGCTCTCGATATTCCTTTGATG
>JAGQRO010000005.1 GCA_020425315.1 Hyphomonas sp.
ATCGGCGTGTAGACCTTGTTCGTGGCTGCCGGGCCGGACGAGATGCGCACGCGCATCATCGGTTTCTGGCTGAGACGCAGTTCCGGTGGCACTTCGGCAAGGCCGACCGAGACGACAACGCCGTCACATGGCGCAACGATGCCATTGGCTGTTTCCGGCGGCGTACGGTTCGACCAGCGCGAGGCCATCAGGGCCGCCACGAAGAAAATGAAGACGACCCAGAACAGGGGGCCCCAGAGCACACCCAGCAGAACCGCCACAAGCAGGAAGGCCAGCGCCGCGGCGATGCCTTCCATGTCGAAGCCGCCATTCAGCCAGGGCAGGGTCTTGCGCTCGATATCGTCCATCGCTCGGAACGTTCCTCAATCGGTCTTCTTATTCGGCCGCGAGCGCCAGATTGGCACTGCGGGCCTGACGTTCCCACATATCAGCATATTTGCCACCCTTTGCCAGCAGCGCCGCATGGTCGCCCCGCTCGATCACCTGCCCGGCTTCGAGCACGAGGATCTCGTCGGCGGACTTCACAGTGGACAGGCGGTGGGCCACCATCAGCGTCGTGCGGCCCTGCGAAGCTTCGTCGAGGGCCTCCTGAACGGCCTGTTCCGTGGCGCTGTCGAGAGCGGAGGTCGCCTCGTCGAGGACGAGAATGGCCGGGTCTGCGAGAATGACGCGGGCGATACCGACGCGCTGCTTCTCGCCGCCGGAGAGTTTGAGGCCGCGTTCGCCGACACGCGTGTTCCAGCCTTCAGGCAGGCTTTCGATGAAATCGAGCAGCTGGGCCCGGCGAGCGGCCTCGCGCACGTCTTCGTCGGAAGCGTCCGGGCGCGCATAGGCGATGTTCTGGCGGATCGTGTCGTTGAAGAGGACCACATCCTGCGGCACGAGGCCGAGCGCGCGGCGCAGCGATTCCTGTGTCAGCGTGCGCACATCGCGCCCGTCGACCAGAACCCGGCCGGCCTTCACATCATAGAAGCGGAAAAGCAGCTTCAGCAGCGTCGATTTGCCGGCGCCGGACGTGCCGACGAAGGCGACCTTCTTGCCGGGCGCAAGGTCGAAGGAGACATCCTTCACGCCGACCACCCTGCCCTCATGGCTGAAGGCGACATGATCGAACGAGACGCTGCCCTGCGGGCTCACGAGGTCTTCCGCATCCGGAGCATCGACAATTTCCGGCTTCATGCCGAGCAGGCCGTAGAGCTTTTCAAGGTCCACCGCACCCTGCTTGATCTCCCGCCAGGCCCAGCCGAGGATGTTGAGCGGGGCGTAGAGCGACAACATCATCAGCATCACGGCCGTCAGGTCGCCGATCTGCATGCTGCCCTGTATGACGTTCCACGCCGACAGGGCCAGCACGGCAACGAGGCCGGCATTCATCACTAGCGCCTGCGTCGCGTTGAGGATGTACATCGAGCGCACGGTTTCGACATAGTGATGGTTGTAGACGCCCATTGCCTTGTCGAACCGGCCGGTCTCGCGCTTCTCGGCGGCGAAGGATTTCACCGTTTCGAAATTCGTCAGGATGTCGACCGCCATGGCACGGAAATGCGTGTCGGCCTCGTTCATCTTGCGGCGCTGGCGCACGCGCCATTCGGTGATCATGCCCGTCGCGATGACATAGATGACGATGGTCACCACCGCGATCAGCGACAGCTTGTAGTCAAACGCGACGCCAAGTGCGACGGCGGCAAGGATCAGGCGCACAAAGGTCGGCCCGATATTGAAGGCGAGGAACCGGATCAGATAGTCGATAGCCCCTGCCCCGCGCTCGATCACCCGGTTGAGGGCGCCGGTGCGGCGGGTCTGGTGGAAATTCAGGGACAGCATCTGGGCATGGCCGAAGGCGTCGACGCTGGCCACCCGCTGCGCGTCCTGGCTGACCGGGGAGAACAGCCAGTCCCTCACCTGAGGCATGGCGCCGGCGGCGAATCGGATGCCGATGCCGAAGGCCAGCCAGGCGAACGCCGTGCCGAAGGCCGCCGCCTGCCCGCCCGCCGGCATGACCTGGTTGATCGCGTGGCCGATCAGCAGCGGCGAGACCACTTCCAGTACCGAGGCGCCCAGCGTCAGCAGCACGGCAATTGCCATGACGAGGCGCCATTTCTTCAGTTCCGGCCGGGCAAGCAGCTGCAGGATATGCAGGATCGAGCCCCAGAGGCCGCCATCGGCGCTCTCGATCTTGTCCTGGTCATTGGCGGATGTGGTATCACTCATGCGACCGCATATGGGGCCAATTCGGCAAATCGGGAACCCAGGCCCGCAGATTCGGCCTGATTTTCACTCTGGCAAGGATTTGAGGCGCCCCATATGAGGGAACGATAAGAAGAAAAGGCCCCCACATGACTGTTGTGAAGTCGATCTGTGTGTATTGCGGCGCGTCGGATGACGTGCAGAAGGACTATATCCGGCTCGCCGAGAAGCTGGGCAAGGCGCTGGCCGGGCGCGGCATTCGCCTTGTCTATGGCGGCGGCGGCGTCGGCCTGATGGGCGCCTGCGCCCGTTCGGTGCATGGCGCTGGCGGCAAGGTGCTGGGCATCATGCCCCGCTTCCTGCTGACCAAGGAGATGATCTACGAGGATGTGGAACACGTCATCGTGGAGGACATGCACACCCGCAAGCAGATGATGTTCGACGAATCCGATGCCTTCATCGTGCTGCCGGGCGGTATCGGCACGCTGGAAGAGGCCGTCGAGATCCTGTCCTGGGCGCGGCTGAACCTGCACGCCAAGCCGATGGCCTTCCTGGATGAGGACGGCTTCTGGGCGCCCTTCTTCGAACTGATGGATCACATCATCGACGGCCGGTTCACGCCGAAAAGCTTCCGCGCCATGCTGGTGCATTGCACGACGCCGGAGGACGCCATCGACGCCCTGTGCGACCGGATCGTGAAACTGGACCAGTAGCGGCCGGGAGGAGCAGATGACAGGAACCTGCTTGTGCGGCGCGGTCAGCGTCACCATCGATGCGAAGCCAGACTTCATTCACGACTGCAATTGCAGCCTGTGCCGCAAGTCTGGCGGAGCATGGGGATATTTCCCGCCGGCGGCCGTAACCACGACAGGCGGAACCCGCGCCTACGCCCGCACGGACAAGTCGGCCCCGGCGGTTGAAGTGCACACCTGCGAAACCTGCGCAACCACGACACACTGGGTGCGGACCGAAGCCTTCAAGGCGCAGTACGGAATGAACGATCTTGTCGGCGTGAACATGCGCCTGTTCGATCCCGATGCACTGACCGGCGTCGAAGTCCGCTTCCCCGATGGCAAGGGATGGACCGGCGAGGGAGAGTTCGGCTTCCGCCGCACTGCTCTGACGCTCAGCGAGACCGTACGGTGGTAAGTCCCGGCCTCAGACGCCGGTGCCGGTGAAGCCCTGCACTTCCTCGACCGGCTTCTTCGTGAAGTCCATGCCCAGCGACAGGACCAGCGCCGAGGCGATGAAGATCGAGGAATAGGTACCGATAAAGATACCGAAGATGAGCGCGAAGCTCATGCCCTGCAGCACCGGCCCGCCGAGGAAATAGATCGCGAACAGCGAGATCAGCGTCGTGCCGGAGGTGAGCAGGGTGCGCGAGAGCGTGACGTTCAGCGACATGTCGATGACGTCGCGGTCCGGCAGCTTCTTGTACTTGCGGCGGTCTTCGCGGATGCGGTCGAACACGACGACCGTATCGTTCATCGAATAACCGATAATCGTCAGCAGGGCCGCGATGGAGGTCAGGTTGAACTCGATCCACAGCAGCGAGAACATGCCGAGCGTGATGATCACGTCATGTGCCAGCGCCGCGATGGCGCCGACCGAGAACTGCCACTGGAAGCGGAACCAGATGTAAACGAGCATCATCGCCAGCGCGACGACCAGTGCCGTGATACCGTCCGTGAACAGCTCTTTCGACACTTTCGGACCGACCGAGTCGTTGCGCAGGAAATCGCCATTCGGCTGGCTGAGGCCGAATTCACTTTCCAGCGTGCTGACGATCAGTTCGTTGGTGGCGCCCGAAGCGCGCTCGGCCTGCTGGGCCGGCGTCAGGGTCTGGAATTCCTCGCCGAGCATGGACGCCGGCGCCTCGCCGAACTTGATGACGACGATCTCGCGTCCGTCGGTGCCGCTGGCACTGTTGACTTCGGCATTGATCGGCATGGCGGCGCGCACGGCCGGCACGGTTACCGTGTCAGTCTTTTCCAGTTCCATCACCGTGCCGCCGGCAAAGTCGACCCCGAAATTGAGGCCGCGCGTGCCGAGAAGGAACGCCGATGCGGCAATCATCAGGGTCGAGAGCACGACGCCTGCAAAGCGCAGGCTCATGAAGCGGACATTGGTTTTCTTGGGCCAGAACCTGATCAGCATAGTGTCTCTCCCGGCGCCTAGATGTTGAACCGCTTGGGCTTCATCAGCTTCATCCAGCCGACCGTGATCATCCGTGTCACGACATAGGCCGTGAAGACGGAGGTCACGATCCCGATGGACAGCGTGACGGCGAAGCCCTTCACCGGGCCGGAGCCCAGGAGGTAGAGGATGGAGGCCGCGATCAGCGTGGTGATGTTCGCGTCCATGATGGTCGACAGGGCGCGTTCATAGCCGGCCTGCGTGGCCGTCCAGGGCGATCGCCCGTCATTCTGTTCCTCGCGTATCCGTTCGAACACCAGAACGTTGGCGTCCACGGCCATACCGATGGTGAGGATGATGCCCGCAATGCCCGGCAGGGTCAGCGTCGCGCCAATGCCGGACAGGCCGGCAAAGATCAGGATGATGTTCGCGGCGAGCGACAGGACGGCGAAGAAGCCGAGCGTGCCATAGGCGAGGACCATGAACACGGCGACGGCCGCAAGGCCGATCACCGCGGCGGTGTAACCGGCACTGATCGAGTCCTGGCCGAGTGTCGGGCTGACGGTGCGCTGGTCGAGGAATTGCAGCTTGGCCGGCATTTCGCCTGCCTCGATGATGGCGGCGAGGTCGATGGCTTCCTGCTGGGTGAAGCTGCCGGTGATGCGCACCTGGCCGCCGGGGATCGGCTCGTTGATATTCGGGGCCGACATGATCACATCGTCCAAAACGATGGCGAACAGCTTGCCGGTATTGGTGCGGGTGGTCTCGTAGAATTTCTTGGCGCCATTGCCGTTGAGGCGGAAATTGATCTGCGGACGGTTGCGTTCGTCAAAGCCCTGCGCCGCATTGGCGACATCGGAGCCGACGATTTCCGGAATGTCGCGTACAAGCAGGTCGCCCGTTCCGGGGCCGGACAGAAGGCGATATCCCGGCGGGATGACGCCCCGTTGCGCGGCCGCAATGGCGCTCGGGTCGCTGTTGACGAGATTGAAGGTCATCCGGCCGTCACGGCTGAGGATGTCTTTCAGGCGCTGCGGATCCGGCTCACCGGGCGCTTCCAGGATGATCCGGCTGGTGCCCTGCGGCGTGATCGAGATTTCGGACACGCCGTCCGGATCAACCCGGCGGCGCACGATGGTCATCGACTTGGCCAGCGCATCCTTGACGAGCGCCTCTTCGGCCGCCTGCGGCACGGTGATCTCGATGAGGTCAGCCCCGGCAATGCGCATCTCGTACATATTGGCGCCGCCGATCACACCGCCGACCGGGGCGTTCAGCTTCAGAAGGCGCTTCAGGGCCTCTTCGGTGGGGAACGAGCCGTCTTCGGCCGCACGGGTCAGGCGCACTTCCAACGTGCGGCCCTTCACTTCCTGCACATTATAGATACGCTCGCGGGCCGAGCTGCCGCGCAGGGCCGACGACACATCGCGCGACAGCACGCTGAGCCGGTTGGCGACCA
>JAGQRO010000470.1 GCA_020425315.1 Hyphomonas sp.
GCACGCCCTGGAACGGGCCGGCCGGCGTGTGCCCGGCATCGGCGCGGGCCGTGTCGAACAGCTCGCTGGCAATCGCGTTAATCTCGCCGTTGACGGCATTGGCGCGGGCGATGGCGGCCTCGACCTCGGCGGCCGATGATGTGTCGCCGCGGGCGATGCGGGCGGCCATGTCTGTGCCGTCGATCCAGCCGGCGGGCGCCGGGGCAGAGCCGGTGGAGGCGGAAATGTCAGGTTCGGGCGCGGCGGCGGCGGGCGTCTCCGTGCCGGGGCTTTCGCTCTCCCTGCAGGCGGCGAGCGCCGCAAAAGCCGTTCCGCCAAGCAGCGCACTGCGCCTCGTCATCCGTGCCATCTGTGATTCCTCCGCCGTTTTGTTTGTTTCTGTGGTGCGCAGGGTGTAACGGAGCGCTCCGCTGCGCAAGGGGATATGGAAATGACCGCAGATGCCGCCGGCAGCCCGCCCGCCGAAGTGGAGATCACCGAGGCTCTTGTCCGGACCCTGCTGCAGGACCAGCATCCGGACCTTGCCGGCCTGCCGCTCGCGGCGGAAGGGGAGGGCTGGGACAATGTGATGTTCCGGCTGGGAGAGGACCTCGCGCTGCGCCTGCCGCGCCGCGCGGTGGCCGATGACCTGATCCGCCGGGAACAGCGCTGGCTGCCGCAGCTGGCTCCGCACCTGTCACTTCCAGTGCCGGCCCCGGTGCGGACGGGAATGCCGGGCAGGGGATATCCGTTCGCGTGGAGCGTGCTGCCCTGGTTCGAGGGGGAGACCGCGGACCTCTCACGGCCCGATGCCTCCGAGGCGCCGGTGCTGGCCGGGTTCCTGCGCGCGGTGCACACTTTGCCGCTGCCGCCGGACCCGCCGGCCAATCCCGTGCGCGACTGTCCGCTGACGGGCAAGCAGGCCGACACCGAACGGCGCATGGCGATATTGAGAGCGGAGACGGATGCGATCACGCCGCAGGTGGAGCGGGCCTGGGCGGCGGGCCTTGCCGCGCCTGTCGACCTGCCGAAGAGCTGGATCGCGGGCGACGTGCATGCCCGCAATGTCCTTGTACGGAACGGCCGGTTCGCCGCCTTCATTGACTGGGGCGACATGTGCGCCGGCGATCCGGCGACGGACCTTGCCTCCATCTGGGGCCTGTTCGGGGAGGCGGACGCCCGCCGCGCCGCGATCGAGGCCTATGGCGTGAGTGCGGCGACGCTGGTGCGGGCACGCGGCTGGGCCGTGTTCTACGGCGTCATCCTGCTGGAGACCGGGCGGCAGGATAATCCCCGCCATGCGAAGATGGGCGCCGACACTCTGGCGCGCCTGACCGAAGACCTTGGCTAGAGCGCCTTGGTGAATTGCAGATTGCAGCGCGAGGCGCAACCGCCCGGCGCGTCGGATTCGGTGAACCCGCTGGCGCGATAGAGGGCAATGGCGGGGCCGAGCCGGGTGCTGGTTTCGAGCCAGATGGATTGCCCGCCCAATTGCCGTGCGCAGGATTCGGCCGCGCTCATCAGGGCCTTGCCAATGCCGCGCCCGCGATAGCCGTCCCGGACGGCCATCTTGCAGAGTTCCATCCGCCCGTCCTCGCGCGGCAGGATCGTGACCGTGCCGACCGGCTGCTCGTCCGCCGAAGCCATGAGGATGCAACCGCCTTGTGAGAGAACCGCTTCGTCCGGATGGGCGAGGAAGTATGCGTCACTTGCCTCGACGGATCCGAAGGCATCCGTGATCCATGCCAAGTTGAGATCGCGGAACGCAGCGGCATCTGCGGGCGCGAAGGGGTGGACCGTGACGGTCATGGCCTATTTCACGACCCCGCAGGCGACGCGCGCGCCGGCCCCGCCGATGGGCTGGGTGAGGTGGTCGTCTTCGCTCTCGTGGATGATGATCGCGGTGCCGTCTGCATCGGCAAGGCCGGCAAGGGCGTCCATCGTGGAGAAGGCCTCATAACCGGCGGAGCCGTCGGCGGCGGCCCAGATGTTCGGCAGGTCTCCGGCTTCCGGGCCCTTCGGATTGAGCAGGCCATGGCCGCCCTCATGCTTGCCGACATGACCGCCTGACAGCGTATAGGTGCCGATGTCGGAACAGTCGCCGACCGCGTGCAGATGCATGCCGTGCCAGCCTGGCGTCAGCCCGCCGGGGGCGATCTCGACACGGATCATCATGCCGTTCGGGCCGCTGAGGAGATTGGCGCTGCCGATCATGGCGCCGTCCGCGCCCTGGATGTCGGCGGTCTGGCGCATCATGGAAGGGAAGACGCCGTCGGCCGGGCCGGGCATGTCCGCCATGTCGGGCAGGGCGTCTGTCGCGGGTGGCTCGGCGGTGGCAAGGTGGGTACAGGCGGCCAGCGTGGCGGCAAGGGCGATGAGGGGCAGGCGGGCAATCATGGCGGCTCTCCTTGTGGCGGGTGGATGATATACGCCGAATCCCTCCATGGTCACGGGGTGCACGCGATTGTGAAAGACCGGATCGACAGACTTCTTGTCTCACTCGGCCATTTCGACAGCCGGGCAGCGGCGCGTGCGGCCCTGAAAGCCGGTTGCGTGACCGTGAATGGCACGGTCGTGACCAAGCCGTCCCAGGAAGTGTCATCCGATTCGCAGATCGAAGCAGTGGCGGCGCACCCTTATGTCTCGCGCGGTGGGCTGAAACTCGCCCATGCGCTGGAGGCGTTCGGTGTCGATCCGGCCGGGCGGCATTGCCTGGATATCGGGTCTTCGACCGGCGGCTTCACCGATGTGCTGCTGCGGCGGGGGGCGCTGAAGGTGGTGGCCGTGGATGTCGGGCGCGACCAGTTGCATGCCAGCCTGCGCAACAGCGAACGGGTGCGCAGCCTCGAATCGACCGATGCGCGGACGCTGACGGCGGAGGACATTGGGCCGGCGCCGACCCTGCTTGTGTGCGATGCGAGCTTCATCTCGCTGGAGAAATTGCTGGACGTGCCGCTATCGCTGGCCGCGCCGGGGGCGGAATTTGTCGGCCTGTTCAAGCCGCAATTCCAGGTTGGCCGGGAGAATGTCGGCAAGGGCGGGCTGGTGACGGACGCGGTGGCGGCCGATGCGGCGGCGGAGCGGTTTGCCGTCTGGATGAAAGAAAAGGGCTGGCCCATCCAGGCCTGGACGGCCAGCCCGATTTCAGGGGGCGACGGCAATGCCGAACGCCTGTTTCATGCGGTCAGGGCCTAGTAGCCATAGTCCCCGTAATCGTCGTCTGCGTATCCGTCGACGACTTCCCACTCATCGTTGCCCTGCCGGCAGGCGGTGACCGGGTCACGCTCGATGCGGCCGTCGGGCAGGCGCGTCTCGCGCCAGATCGTGCGGCATTCCTCGGTCGGCTGGGCCGGGTAGGATTGCTGCTGCGGATAGGCAGGCTCGGGATAGGCGGGGTAGGCCGGGCGCGGCGCCGAGGCCGGATAGGCCGATTGCGGATGCGTGCCCATCACTTCCGGGCCGCCATAGAGGCCGTCCGTCGTGCGCGGGATGGAGCCCTGCGGGTAAGCCGCCGGATAAGTGCTGCGGAAGGTGCCGCCATAGGGGGTGGCCACCTGGCAGGGGCGGTTGCCGTCGCTGGCGATGGCGCTGCCGGCCATGCCGCCGACGACCGCGCCGAGCAGGGCGCCGACGATCACTTCGCCGTCATTGTCGCCCTTGTCCCAGTATCCGCCGCGGCGGTAGCCGTGATAGCCCCGGTATCCGCGATTGTAGTGCCAGCGGCTGTCATTATCGC
>JAGQRO010000057.1 GCA_020425315.1 Hyphomonas sp.
CCTGAGGAGACCCCATGGTCAAACTCGACAAGATCTACACGCGCACCGGCGACAAGGGGCAGACCCGTCTGTCGACCGGCGAACAGGTGGACAAATGGCATCCCCGCGTTGCCTCCTATGGCAGCGTTGACGAGGTGAATTCCGCGCTCGGCGTTGCTGCCCTGCATGCGGACGACGAAATGCTGACCGCCATTCGCCGCATACAGAATGATCTGTTTGACCTGGGCGCTGATCTTGCGACGCCCGACCGGGGGCGCGTGCTGGAATGGACGCCGCTGCGCATCGTCGAATCGCAGGTGAAGCGGCTGGAGGAAGAGATCGACGCGATGAATGCGCGCATCCCTCCGCTCGACAGCTTCATCCTGCCGGGCGGTTCACCATTGGCCGCGCAGTTGCATGTGGCCCGCACGCTCTGCCGGACGGCGGAGCGGAAGATTGCGGAACTCTCCGGCATGGAGAACGAGCCGGTGAGCCCCGAGGCGCTCGCCTTCATCAACCGCCTGTCCGACTGGCTGTTCGTCGCCGCCCGCGCCGCTAATTCGAACGGTGCCGACGACATCAAATGGGTGCCTGGCGCCAACCGGTAAGGTCTATTTCCGCATCGCGTCCCGGGCTTCCGCCATCAGGGCGAACAATTCGATCACCGGGGTGACCTGCCCGTCGCCGCGATATTCGCGGTAGAGACTGTCGACATTGACCGCGATCCGTTCGGCATCACCCCAATTGGCATAATCGCCGAGCGCAATGTCGAGCGCGGCCTCCCGCACGCTGAGGCCTGCATCGTAGCGCTTGCGTGCCTCGGTATCGATATAGGCAAGGTAGTCGGCAACGCGCCGAACGCCCGCCTTGTCCGTGACCGGACCATGCCCCGGCACGATGATTTCGGCTTCCATACCGATGATCTTGTCGCAGGCATTGATCCAGTTCTTCACCGGCCCGGCCCACATGAGGGGCGTGCCATCGATGAAGAGGATATCGCCGGTAAAGACCGTCCGGTCTTGCGGCACATGGACGATCACATCGCCGCCGGTATGCGCCGGGCCGACCTCGATCAGCTCGACGGCCTTGTCACCGATGGTCAGGTCCATCCGGTCGGTGAATGTCTGGGTTGGCAGGCGTTCTTCCACAGCGTCAAAATCAAAAGGCGCAAAGATATCGGCGAAGTAAGCGCCACCCGGGCCGAGCTGGCCACCCATTTTCTTGAACGTCGCCAGGGCATCCGGCGGGACTTCAGACATTTCCTTTGCACTGGCCTCGGAGGCGATGATCTCCGCATACGGACAACAGCCATTGCCGTGACAGTGATCGCCATTGGCATGCGTGTTCACAATCGTGCCGATCTCTTCGGCGCGGACCCCCGACGCATCCGCCATGGCGTCCAGCATGTCGCGGGTCAGGTGCATGTCGAACAGCGTGTCGACCAGCAGCGACTGGTCTCCGTCCACAACCAGGCCGGCATTCGACCAGCCCCATCCGCCGTCCGGCTGGAGCCATGCGTAAAGCCCGTTGCCGATATCCTTCAGCCCTTTGGTGTATTCCCAGCGTGGCATGAATGTCTCCCTGTTTTCACGCGCATCAAGGCAGACCCGCGGCCGGCGTGCAAGGGTGTTACTTGTGGAATATCCGGGTAAGGCCGCCGCTTGTCAGGATGCCGACATCGGCGAGCGCGCCCGGCAGGGCCCGCGCATTCGGGGCTGCGAGGTAAAGCGGCTCCCAGACAGGATGGAATTTGTCCTTGTAGGCCCTCAAGCCCTCGAACCCGTAGACGGCATTTGCGTGCTCGAACAGGAAAGCGCCGAGGCGCGTCATCGCCGGGGCCAGCCGGTGCGCCTCCAGCCCCGCCAGCGGCGCCATGCCGAGGTCGAAGCGCTGATACCCCGCCTCCTTTGCCCAGAGCATGGTGGAGACGAAGAGATAGTCCATCACCGCGCGTGGCGCTTCGGCCGAGAACCGCATGAGGTCGATCGCGATCTCCTGCTTGCCGGCCCCCGGCCAGAGATTGGCGAAGGCCACGATCTCTCCATTCAGGCGCGCCACAGCAATGGGAAAGTTTGCGATATAGTCCGGATCGAACCGGCCGAGCGAAAAGCCCTTCTCCGCGCCGCCATGGGTATCCAGCCAGTCATCGGAAATCTTGTGCAGGTGGTCCAGCCGCGCAGGCACGTCTTCCGGGCCGAGGACCTCGAAGCTCAACCCGTCGCGGCCTGCGCGATTGTAGACCTGCCGCATCCGCGACCTGTCAGCCCCTTCCAGAGAAAATTCCGTGAGCGGCACAATCGCCGTCTCCCCGATCTTCTGGACAGACAGGCCAAGTTCGACCGTGAGCGGCAGGAAGTCCCGCCCCACGCCATAAAACACGATGCCAGCCCCGGCGGCATCGGCGGCTTCCCGGAAGGACCAGACAAGTGACGGGATCTCTTCAGCCAGCCCAACAGGCTGTCCCATCGCGATCCAGCTCGACCCGCGCAAGCCGAACATGATGAAAGACCGCCGCGAAGGGCTGAAGTGGAACCGTTTGTCGCCGCTGAGGGCGAGCGCTGCATCAGGCCGGGCCGTGTCGGCGGCGGCGATGATCTCGCGGATCTCGCTGAGCGGCGGCGCCTCCTCCGCCGGGGCGTGCAGCGGACGCAGCCAGTTCCAGGCGAGGAACAGGAAGGTGAGCACGCTGACGCCCGCAGCGGCCCGCAGGAAGCGCGACGTGCCGCCCTGCAGCGCCACCTGCCACCAGAGTTCGTTCCGGTAATCGACATGTTCGTAGGAGAAAAAGCCCAGCCAGATCACCGCGCCCAATGTTGCGAGAATAGCGAGCGCCATGACGGGCGTCAGCCGCGTCGCCATCAGCGGCGTCGCCCGGTAGAAGGCCGGGCGCGACAGGCCGAGCACAGCCAGCACGACGAACAGCGGCGCAGCTTCGCCAAGGCCTGCGCCTTTGGTCAGGGTCAGCGTGATCCCGGCGGCCAGTAACCCCATCGCCACCATCCATGCATGGCTGAGCCGCCGCGCCAGGCCATTCGCCACAATCAGCAGGAACAGCCCGACAATCGACGCGAGGAAATGCGACAGCTCTATCAGCGGCAAAGGCAGGAAATGCGCTGCCGCCGTCAGCGGCGCCGGCAGTGCGGGTGTCATCGCGGCGATCAGCATGTAGGCGCCGCTCGCGAACGCAAGCAGGCCGAACAAGACCGGCGCGAACAGGGTCGCGACATCCCCTGCCCCCCGGCCAACCCCCTGAAGGGCGGCTCCGTGGCGTCGCAGCAGGCGGCGGCTCATCCCTGCGGCAGCGATCACCAGCGGTGCGAGGTAATAGATCGCCCGGAACGCAATCAGGCTGGCAACAAGGCCTTCGACAGGGCTCGCCGGGACGAGCAACAGGA
>JAGQRO010000058.1 GCA_020425315.1 Hyphomonas sp.
AACTATTCCATCGCCTGCGCCCCCGGACAGGAAGCCCGGATCGTCGCTCTGGCGAGCCAGCTGGACAGCCGCCTGCAACATATTGCAAGCGCTGTAGGCGAAATTGGCGAGGAACGCCTGTTGCTGATCTCGGCGCTCGCCCTGCTGGACGAGCTCGACATGGCCAGGCGCACGGCAGCCCCCTCCCCCGATGCGGAACGCAAGGTGGCTGAAGCACTGGCTTCTGCCGCAGATCGGATCGAGACGCTGGCAGCCCGGATCGAATCTGGCGGCTGACCCGCCTCCGCGATTTGCCACAGGGGCGCGACTGGCGGGCGCCGGGGCCTTGTGATAGCCCGGAAACCTGTCAGGAAAGGCGCCTCGCATGACGCAGCTGCTCTCCATTCTATTCTATGTGGCCATTGCGGCCCTGCTGGTCGTTCTGGGCCTTGGCATCGCCAATCTTGCCCGCACGGACGAGAACCAACCCAGCCGTTCGAACAAGCTGATGCGGATGCGTGTGTTTGTTCAGGCCATCGTGATCGCCCTGCTGGTGGCCATCGGGTTCGCGGTCGGCGCCATCAAGTTCTGATCCCATGGTCAAGCTCGACAAGATCTATACGAAGACCGGCGACAAGGGGCAGACGCGCCTTGCCACTGGTGAGCCGGTGAACAAATGGCATCCGCGTGTGGCCGCCTATGGCGGGATCGATGAGGTGAACGCCGCGCTCGGTGTCGCTGCCCTTCACGCCGAAGGTGACCTGTTGGCGGCGATCCGCCGCATACAGAACGACTTGTTCGATCTGGGTGCGGACCTTGCCACGCCGGACCGCGGCCGGGCGCTGGAATGGACGCCTCTGCGCGTCGTCGAGGCGCAGGTGACGCGCCTCGAGACCGAGATCGACGCAATGAATGCGGACATTCCCCCGCTCGACAGCTTCATCCTGCCGGGCGGTACGCCGCTGGCGGCGCACCTGCATGTGGCGCGCACGCTGTGCCGCACGGCCGAGCGGCACGTGGCCGAGCTTGCCTCCACTGAAGGCGAAACCGTTAGCGCCGAAGCGCTCGCCTACGTAAACCGCCTGTCGGACTGGCTGTTCGTTGCCGGCCGGGCCGCGAATGGCAATGGCGCCGATGACATCAAATGGGTGCCCGGCGCGAACCGCTGATCAGCGCCGCTGAGCATCCCGCACTTCCGCCATCAGGCCGAAGAGTTCGAGCGGCGAGGAAACAACACCGTCGCCGCGATACTCGCGGTAAAGCGTATCGACATTGACGGCGATGCGCTCTGCATCGCCCCATGAGGCGAAATCACCCAAGGCAATATCCAGCGCGGCCTCCCGCACGCCCAAGCCGGCATCGTAGCGCTTGCGCGCCTCGGCATCGACATAGGCGAGATAGTCGGCCACACGCTGAACGCCATGCCTGTCCGTGATCGGACCATGCCCCGGCACGATCACGTCGGCGTCCATGGCGATAATCTTCTCGCAAGCGGCAATCCAGTTGCGTACTGGGCCGGCCCACATCAGCGGCGTGCCGTCGATGAACAGGATGTCACCAGTGAACACAGTGCGGTCGCCCGGCACATGCACGATGACGTCGCCGCCGGTATGGGCGGGGCCAACCTCGATCAGTTCCACGGCCTTGTCACCGACCTTCAGGTCCATGCGGCCGCTAAAAGTCTGCGTCGGCAGGCGTTCCTCGACGGCGTCAAAATCGAACGGGCCGAACACATCGGCGAAGTAGGCGCCGGCCGGCCCCAGTTGCGCACCGGCCTTCTTGAAGGTCGCCAGCATAGTAGGCGGCACTTCGGCCATCTCCTTCGCACTGGCTTCAGACGCGATGATCTCCGCCTGCGGACAACAGCCATTGCCATGGCAATGATCTCCATTGGCGTGCGTGTTGACGATCGTGTTGATCGCCTCGGCTTTCACACCGGATGCGTCCGCCATGGCGGTCAGCATGTCGCGCGTCAGGTGCATGTCGAACAGTGTGTCGACCAGCAACGACTGATCGCCATCCACGATCAGTCCGGCATTCGACCAGCCCCAGCCGCCATCCGGTTGCAGCCAGGCATAGAGGCCATTGCCGATATCCTTCAGCCCATGTGTGAATTCCCAGCGCGCCATACATTCCTCCCGTTTTCCTGCATCAAGTCAGGCTTGGGCGCGGGGCGCAAGGGTCAGAAACGATCCAGCAGGCGGCGCAGATATTCGCGCTCTTCCTCATCGTCGCTGTCATTGTAGCGGCGGCGGAGTTCCTCGAGGATATCCTTGGCGCGCTGGCGCTCGGCTTCGTCGGGGATGCGGACATCGTCGCCATTGTTGCCGAGCCCGCCCGCCGGCCGGCCGAACGGATCGCTCGACATCTGGCCCTGGTCGCCGCGGCGTTCGCGCTGCATCTCGTCCAGCAGGCCAGCGAGATCGCGGTTGATATCGGAGAGGCCCTGCGTGGCGAGATCCTGATTGCGCGCGGCGCGGCCCTCATTGCCCTGGTCCAGCGCCTGTTCCGCGCGGCGCTGGGCGCGGCGGATGTCTTCCAGCGCATCGGGATCGACACGGCCAAAGAGGGAATCCTCTCCCTCCCCTTCGCCCAGACCATGCTCCCGGGCAAAGCGTTCGACCAATTCGCCAAGGCGAGCCTGACGCTCGGCCAGCGTGCCACCTTCAGGCGCGGCGCCCTCATCCGTGCCAGCATAGCTGTTGGTGCCGGCCCGTTCTCCATTTTCGCGGTCTCCGCCCAAGCCGCCCGCACCGGCATTCGGATCTGGCGAGAGGCCGCCATCGCCCTGACCGGATTGCTGGCCCTGCTGCTGGCCTTGTTGCTCACCCTGTTGGCCTTCACCAGATTGTTGCCCGCCTTGTTGCTGGCCAGGGCTCTCGCCGCGCTCCTGAGCGAGCGTGTCGTCGTTCAACTGGCGCTGTTCACGCAGGATTTCCGACAGGCGGCGCATGGCATCGGTGAGTTCCTGCTCCTGCGGGGGCAGGTCTTCGTCGCTTTCGCCGTCCGCCTGCTCGCCCGGCAGGCCGGGCATGCCGCCCTGCCCGCTCTGGCCACGCTGGAATTCAAGGTTCTGCAGCATGTTGGTAATGTCAGAGAGCAATTGGCGCGCCTGCTCGGTAGCCCCTGTCTCGGTGAGGTCCTGCAGGGCATTCAACATGTCTTCGAAATCCTGCCCGCCAAGATTGGGGCCGCCGCCGGCCATGGCCTGGCTGTCCGGCGCGGAATCCGGCATCTCGCCGCCATTGGCCATGGCTTCTGCCATCTTGGCGGCGAGGTATTCGTTCGCGGCGTCACGGAAGGCTTCCATCCGCTTGCGGATTTCCTCTTCGGAGGCGCCGTCTCGCAATGCCTGTTCGAGCGCCCGGCGAGCCGCCTCCAGCCGGCGCAGGGCATCTGCCGCGCTGCCATACTCGGCCTTCAGGGCCATCGCCCAAAGCAGCGGATCGACCTGTTCAGCCTCTGACTTCGTACCGGCGGCTTCCAGCATGCCTTCGGCCGTCTTCAGCGTCAGGAAATGCGCTGCATTCGGAATGTAACGTTCCGGCATCAGGGTCACCGAATCAAGCATCAGGGCCGCGCGCTGGATGTCCGGCGGGGCAAGCGCCAGCCGGTTGGCCGCGTCGAGATTAAGCGCGTCCTGATGCAGCGCATTTGGATTCTTCGACGCGTCGGCATAGTCGCGCGGCTCCCGCAGCACCGTGACGCGAACCTCCTGCGCCACACGCGCCATCGGATCGAGGAAGAGCTTCTCCGGCAGGACGAATGGCACAGTCTCCGACTCGCCCTGCTGGCCGGCGCCATCGGTGACGATCAGGCGAACCTCCACGGCGAGACCGGCCCAGCGATGCCGGGTCAGGTCCATCTGGGTCATGTCCTTGACCTCCTGCATGGAGGGCGCCGCCAGTGAAATCGGCACGCGATCTTCGTCCTCAGGTGCGGCCGGGTGTGGCTCCTTGAGGCGCAGGGCGAGTTCCGCCTTCACGATCCCGTAATCATCCTGCCCGGTCCAGGAGAACTCGATCCGATCCTGCCGGCCATAGGTCGGGATGGATACGAACTGCACCGTGGGTGAATCATCCGGCGACGCGAGCAGCGTCCAGGCGGCGCGCTCTCCCCACCAGCGCACGGACACGCGGGCATCTTCGGTGAGGATGGCGCGGGCCTCGAACGCGCCGTCTGGAGTCGCCGCGAACTTTGTGGTCTTGCGATGCCTGCCTTTCATCACAAGGCGCGGGGCTGTGGGCGCTTCCGTGCGCAGGGTAATCTCGGACCCTTTCGGCACGCGCACATCCACAAGGCCCGGTTTCAGGAAGACCGGCGCACGCCCGGTATGTTCCGGCGGGGTGACCCAAGCCTCGACCGTCATCGAATCCGCGCCGACCAGCGAGCCATAATCCGGCGAGAGGGCGCGCGCGAGTCTGCCGGGCCCTTCCTCCGCCGCGAGTATGGTAATCCCGGCGAGCGCTACCGGCAGGACGAAGCGCAGGAAGAAGGGATCAAGCCGGCGCCATTGCGCGGCGAAACTTGGCGGCTTCAGACCCGCCAGCGCGTCCATCATGCGCCGGCGATGGCGTACCCAGAGCGCCTGTCCTGCCGCAGACGCGTCCGCCGGCCTGTCCGCAAGGGAGGAAACCGGCCTGAGGGGCGACTGGTCGTCCAGCGCGCGGCGCACGGTCTCTTCAGGCGGGCGGCGATAGCGGCGCAGGCCCCGGAACAGGAGAATCAGGCCGCCGGCAAAGAACAGCAGGGTCACGACCGCCCCGGCTGGCGCTGGCAGGCGGTCCAGAACGCCAGCAAGCGCCATGGCCAGGAACAGGGTGACGAAGACGATCAGCGGCCAGAAGGCCCGGCCAAAGGCCAGCAGGGTCAGCCGCCGGCGCGTCGCCGCCAGCTTGCCGGCAATTGCCTTCAATCCGTCCTGTTCAGCCAATCGGGCACCTGTTCCAACTGCAGCATCTCATCCAGATCGGGCCGGCGGCGGACAATGTCGAAGCGATCACCATTGACCAGCACTTCCGGTACGAGCGGACGCGTATTGTAGGCCGAAGACAGCACGGCGCCATAGGCCCCGGCTGACATGAAAGCGAGCCGGTCTCCGGAGGCGATGGCGGGCATCTCCCGCCCGGACGCGAACTTGTCGGTCGACTCGCAGATCGGGCCGACCACGTCATAGGTTTTCTGTGCGGCATCCGGTGCAGGTTCGGTGAGCGGAAGGAGATCATGATGGGCGCCATAGAGCGCCGGGCGCATCAGGTCGTTCATGCCGGCATCGACGATCAGGAAGGTGCGGTCCGGCGCTTCCTTCTCGTACAGGGCGGTTGTCAAAAGGATGCCGGCATTGCCAGCGATAACCCGGCCGGGCTCGAGAATGACCTGCACGCCGAGGCCGGCGCTGACTTCCGCGATCATGGCGGCATAGTCAGACGGCGGCGGGGGTGCGTCCCCCTCCTTGTAGGGAATGCCAAGGCCGCCACCGACATCGATGCGGGTGATATCATGGCCCGCCGCGCGCAGGCGCTGGATCAGGCCGACCACTTTCTCGAAGGCTGCGCGCATCGGCACGAGATCGCCGATCTGGCTGCCGATATGGACATCCACGCCGACGACGCGGATGCCCGGCAGGCTGGCCGCTTCGGCATAAAGCGCCTCGGCCTCGGCCCAGGGCACACCGAATTTGTCGCCCTTCTTGCCGGTGGAGATGTTGGGGTGGCCGCCTGCGGCAACATCCGGGTTCACACGGATCGCGATGGGCGCCTGCGACTTGCAGCGCGCCGCCACTTTCGACAGCAGGCGGAGTTCCGCCGCGCTCTCGACATTGAACTGGTGAATGCCCTGCAGGATGCCGAGTTCCATCTCGTCCGCTGTCTTGCCGACACCGGAAAAGACGATCTTCGAGGCCGGGATGCCAGCGATCTGGGCGCGTTTCAGTTCGCCGCCGCTGACCACATCGGCACCGCAGCCTTCCGCCGCCAGCGTGGCCAGCACGGCCAGGTTCGAATTCGCCTTCACGGAAAAGGCGATGAGACAGTCCTGCCCCTGAAACGCCTCGGCGATCACACGCGCATGGCGCTGCAGCGTGGCCGTGGAATAGACATAGCAAGGCGTACCCACCGCATCGGCGATGCGGGCAAGGTCCACGCCCTCGCAGGCAAGACGCCCGGCCTGATAGGCAAAATGATGCATGGGGCCTAGCTGCCGATCTCTCCGAGGCCGCCATCATCGACCGGAGTCGTGGGCTTGGCCTCGGGAACAATGCCGCCCCATTGGTTGACCTGCGGACCGTCCTCGGGAACGACGTCGGCAACGACGGCAATGGGCTGGTCATAGCCGGGAGCCTTGACGGACCGGATGCCACCGGCGCAGGCACCAAGGGACACAAGCAGGGCGGTGCCGGCGAGCCATTGCCCGACCGGACGAAAGAAGCGTCGGGTCATGGTCTACTCCTCAAGCCCGCCCAGCAACTCATCTTCATCCTCTGAGTCCGCCGGCTTCTGTTCCTCGCGTGGCGGCAGTTTCGGCAGGGAGGCATCGCCTGTATCGGGCAGTTCAGCCGGGTCAATGTCCCCTGAGGGGTCGCCCCACAGCGGATCGGGGCGCTTCAACTCGCCGGTCAGGCCGCAAGCGGGCAGCGTGACGGCGCCAATGATGAGGGCAGCGATGGCCAGGGCGCGTTTCATGGGGGGCTCACTCCAGTCCGAGTCTCTGTTTCCACTGTGCCACCTGTTCGGCGACGCGAACAGGGCTGGTACCGCCATAAGATGTCCGAGATGAGGCAGACGCTTCAACGGTCAGGACACCAAACACGGCCTCAGTGATGCCTTTGTGCACACCTTGCATGTCTGCGAGCGGCAGATCCGAGAGGTCACCGCCCCGCTTTTCGGCCAGCGCGACCAGCGAACCGGTCACATGGTGGGCCTCCCGGAAAGGCAGGCCGAGCTCGCGGACCAGCCAGTCGGCAAGGTCTGTCG
>JAGQRO010000471.1 GCA_020425315.1 Hyphomonas sp.
CTCTACCAGCTGAGCTAAGCCGGCATCCAGGATGCCCGTCACTACTGGCAAGACCGCGCCGATGCAAGCGCGCAGGCCAGCGCCGATTGGGGCCCGGCTTTTGCCCCATTTGGCCCCGCCGGGCCCGCTATCCCCACACGCATCGGGCGAACTTGCCGCCGACAGCCCTGATTCACAAGGCAAAATCCGGCCAGTTAAAGATTCCTTTCAAATTCCGCAGGTCTGCCTCATTCGCCGCGATAGCCGCACATTTCGGCCCCAAACGGCGACTATCCCATAGCCCATAGACGAGGCCCGGAATCATCACCGGCCCACCGGGTGAAAAGGTCCGGGAAGATGGCACGAAGGAGAGACACATGAAGATCGCATTGTTTGGTGTAGCATCCCTCGCCCTGGCCGCAGCCGCGTCGCTGCCGGCTATGTCGGACGCCCCGCCGGCGCCGCCGACCGAAAAGGTCTATATCGCGCGCAAGCCAGCCTGCGAGGACATGAATCTCTCGATCTATTTCTCCGCCTATGAGGCGATGTTGTCCTCCTATTCCGTCCGCACTCTGAACGCTGCCAGCGATACGCTGTCGGGCTGTGCGGTCACCGACATCGATGTGTCGGTCGTCTCCGAGGAAGCCCACACGGATTCGGAATTGTCGCGCCTGTCAGAGGCCCGCGCCGCCGCTGTGCTGGAGGCGCTGTCTGCCCGGGGCATCTATGCGCCGCGTGTGCAGACCAGCTTCGAACCCGCCAATGCCGCCGCCGCTGGCGCCGAGACGATGAAGGAGCCGATGGCGCGCCGTGTCGACGTGCGCCTCGAGGTCAAGCCCGTCTACGGCCTCTAGGCCCCGCAACCTCCCTTCCCGGCGGCCGGCCCCTGTCACCGCAGGCCCGCCGCCGGAACTCCCCGGACCGGCCTTGGCCTGTCCGGGGTTTTTCTTGTGCGCCCCTTTAGTCGAAGAAGGACAGGACCGCGCCGGCCACCGAGAATCCGACAAGGGAATGGGCCCAGTCGATCAGCAGGCCCGGTACGTCGTGGCGCCAGCCATAGACGAACTCATAGGAACGCATCGGCAAGGCGATCAGGATCGCAAGGGTCAGGCCCGTCAGCAGGCAAGGGACGAGCCCCTTTGTGCCCCGCGCCTTGATAACCCACGCAATTCCGAATGCGGCGACCAGTTCGATCAGGAACCCCACCCCCATCCAGGCCGGCCCGTTTCCTTCGAAATCAGCTTCCTGGAAGCCACGGGCCGACATGTAGACTTCGGTGAACAGCGCCCCGTAGACAAGAAACCCGACAAAGAACATCGCTACGGCCGCCAGAAGCGCGCCCACTGCATTTACGCCCAGAATCCTCGGCATTTTCGCCTCCCTGTTTCTTTCTTTTCCGGCAACCCACGCTAAAAGACACGCTTCATCGGGCGGCCTGCCCGAATCATGACCTCAAACGACCTAACGGGAAAGTACCCACCCCTCATGACGCGAACCCGGCGCATCCTCGTCACCTCTGCCCTGCCGTACATCAACGGCGTCAAGCATCTCGGCAATCTTGCCGGCTCGATGCTGCCGGCTGACGTGTATTCGCGGGTGATGCGCCTGCTCGGCCATGAGGTGACCTATATCTGCGCCACGGACGAGCACGGCACGCCCGCGGAACTCGCCGCACAGGCCGCTGGCATGAGCGTGCAGGCCTATTGCGACGAGCAATACGAAATCCAGCGCGCCGCCGGCGAAGGATTCAACCTCGCCTTCGACTGGTTCGGCCGCACCTCGCGCCCGGAAAACCACGCCATTACCCAGCATTTCGCGCAGGCGCTGGAGAAGCAGGGCCTGATCGAGGAGCGCACCTCGAAACAGGTCTATTCGGTCGATGACGGACGGTTCCTGCCGGACCGCTATGTCGAGGGCACCTGCCCGACCTGCGGATACGAGAAAGCGCGCGGCGACCAGTGCGACAATTGCGGGCGCCTGCTGGACCCGGTGGACCTCATCGATCCGTACTCGGCCGTTTCCGGCGGCCGCAATATCGAAATCCGCGATACCAACCACCTCTACCTGCTGCAGGCCGAGATGCAGGACCAGATCCGCGCCTGGGTGAAGAAGAAGGGTGTGAATTGGCCTCAGCTCGCCGTCTCCATTGCCAACAAGTGGCTGGACGAGGGCCTCATCGCCCGCTCGATCACGCGCGACCTCGCCTGGGGCGTGAAGGTAACCGATGTGGACGGCAATCCGCGCCCGGGTTTCGAGAACAAGGTCTTCTATGTCTGGTTCGA
>JAGQRO010000472.1 GCA_020425315.1 Hyphomonas sp.
ACCCCGCTGCCCTACGACCAGGCCGAAGCTGCGCAACTGGTCGAGCGCCTCCTCGACGCTGATATCGGCACCGACCTTCGTCGGCACGAAAGCGATGTCATGGAGGGGCCGCGCGCTGGCGGCGAGGGATGGCAGGGCAACCGCCGCGGCGGCCGCGGGGGCACTGGCACGCAATAGTGCGCGACGGGTCATCTTCGTGATATTGGCGATCGGGGTCATGCGATGTCCTTTCATCGTTTTGGCCAAGTGCCGGCCGGGCGGTAGCAGCCGCCCGCCGGCGCGATGACGTTAGCGTCACTCCGCCGGGTGGCGAAGCCCTTTCACCGGGCGGGCCGGTGGCCTTGAGCGAGCAGCTTGTCGACTTCGCGGCTCAGTCCGGATCGCCCGGCCGGGGCGGAGCCAGGGGCTTCCTCGCCTGTCTGGCGGGCTTCCTGGGCCTTGGCCTTTGCGACCCGGGCGTCGATCAGACGCGTGAGGCCGGATTTCGGCTTGGCAGGCGCGGCCGCGGTTGTGGTCGTATGGGTCATGTGCTGACTCCTCGTCTGGGGGGTGATCGGGCGCCCACCGGCGGGCGGGCGCTGCAGTTCCGCAAGGACCGAATCGAACGATCCCAAGCGGTCAGCGAGGCCGGCTGCGACAGCCTCCTCGCCGATCTTGATCCGGCCCTGCATCGCGCGGGCCTTCTCGGCGGTCAGGCGGGCGCCCCGGCCCTTCTCGACGGTTGCGAGAAACAGCTCGTAGTGCTTGTTGACCTCCGCCTGGAGGTCGGCTCTGACGTTGTCCGGCAGCGGCTCGAAGGGATTTCCGTCGACCTTGTGGGCGCCGGCAAAGATCAGCGTGGGCTTCACCCCCTCCTTCTTGAGCTGCTCGGAATGGTCGGCATGCAGGAGGACGATGCCGATCGAGCCGCTGACCCCCGTTTCTGTGGTGACGATCTCGGAGGCACCTGAGGCGATCGCATAGGCGGCGCTGGCCGCCATGCTGTTGACCACGGCGACGACCCGCTTCCTGGCCGTCGCCTCGCGCACCACGGCCGCGGTTTCCACCGCCCCGGTGGCTTCGCCGCCGGAGGAGTGGATGTCGAGAATGATGGCCTTGATGTCTGCGTCCCTCGCTGCCTCCGCGATCTGGTGACGGACGCCCTCATAGGAGACGAGGCCGGATGACGCACCGATCCAAGCCCCGCGGTTCACCAGCGTGCCGACAATCGAGATGATCGCCACGCCATTTTCCTCCGGATAGGGCTTGGGCTGCATGCCGGCGCGGCCTTCGGCGGCTTGGAGCCGCGTTCGGCCGGCAAAGCGGCTGGCCTCGGGGTCGGCGGCGACCTCGCCGGCATCGAGGCCAATGCGCCCAGAAAGGATGGATACGATGACCTCGGCCTTGGCGGGCGTAATCATCAGGGGGCGATTTAGGGCGCGGTCGGCAATGTGGGCGAGAATGGACATTGGCTGAAAACCTACTTGTCGAGGACCAGGAAACCGCGGGCGCTGAGCTGACCGTGGATCGTCCAGTGCTCGTCGGGCGCAACGCTGGGGTGGAAGATGAGGCGCGAGCCAAAGACGATGGCGTTGCCCGGCAGGATTTTCGCGCGCTGAGGGCCTGCGCTGGTATCGACGGGCTGACAGAGGATGGCTCTGGCGAACCTCTCCTCCTGGCGCGCGCCCTTCGCCGAGGATCCTCGACACGGTACGTAGCCATGCTGCCCGTCGCCGGCGAGCACCATGCCCTCGGGCAATTGCCCCTCGCCCGCGCGCAGTGTCGCTTCGCGGTAAGCGGGCACCCCGATCTGGGCGGCGACCGAATGGACAAAGCGCGGCATCAATCGACCTCCGGG
>JAGQRO010000059.1 GCA_020425315.1 Hyphomonas sp.
GGCGCCCAGCGGAAGCGGCACTGGTATTCCGGAATGGCGGCGCGGGAATAGAGATACTTCAGCAACTCGTCGCTCTCTTTGCGGTCCATGTCCTTGATATGGTCCGTGAACCCCGTATTGACATAGATCAGCCTCTGGCCGGTTTCCGGATGCGTGCGGATGACCGGGTGCTCCATCGGTGGATACTTGGCGTGCAGCTCCGTCGCGTCCTTCTTCAGGCGCTTGGCGAACACGCGCGCAATGTCATGCACGGCCGTCATCGTGCAGAGCCGCGCCTTCAGGTCTTCATCGAGGTCCTCATACGCCATCACCATGTTGGAAAAGAGCGTGTCGCCGCCCACCGCCGGCAATTCGATGGCGCGCAGGATGGAGCCGAGCGAGGGCTCGGCCCGCCAGGTCACATCCGAGTGCCAGGAATTTTCGGTGCCGCGCGAATTCGGGCCATGGGCGATGCGCAGCACTTCCCGGTCCGGCTGGTCCAGCGGCGTCGCGGGATGGATTTCCAGCTCCCCGAACTTGCGGGCGAAGGCGATATGCTGGGCGCGGGTAATGTCCTGATTGCGGAAGAATACGACCTGGTAGCGCAGCAGCGCCGCGCGCACTTCAGACACCAGTTCGTCCGTCGGCCGGGTCAGGTCTGCCCCGATCAGTTCGGCCCCGATGGCCGGCGACATCGGCCGCGCCTCGAACTGCGTAAAGCCTGCCTCGGCATCTGAATAGGCCATGCTGTATCCTCCCGGTGTTCTTTTGCCGCAGTGTAACAGGCAAAGCGGCAGCTGGAAACGCTGGCGCTACCCCCTAGCGCCGCAACGCGCCGCACGTTACATCGCCGCCATGGCCGCCCCGCCCCTGATCACCCTTTCCGATGTCCGCCTGTCCTTTGGCGGCAAGCCGCTGTTCACGGGCGTCGGCTTTTCCTTGTCGAAGGGCGAGCGCGCCGCACTGGTCGGCCGCAACGGGGCGGGCAAGTCGACCCTGATGAAGATCATCTCCGAAACGATCGAAGCGGACTCAGGGGAGGTCTGGCGCCAGCCGGGCATCACCTATGCCACCGTCGCGCAGGAGCCGGACCTTTCGGGCTACGCCACCGTGCTCGACTATGCCGCCGAGGGGCTCGACGGCGTCTATATGGCCGAGGCCGAACTGATGGAATTCGGCGTCGAGGCCGGCGCGGACCCGGCGACCCTCTCCGGCGGCCAGCAGCGCCGCGCGGCGCTGGCCAAGGCGTTCGCACAGGACCCGGACGTGCTGCTGCTGGACGAGCCGACCAACCATCTTGACGTACCGATGATCGAATTCCTCGAAGGTCGTCTCAAATCGTTCAATGGCGTCGTGCTGGTAGTCAGCCACGACCGGCGGTTCCTGGAATCCATTTCCACCACCACGCTGTGGCTGCGCCAGGGTGTCGTCCTGAAAAGTCCGGATGGCTATGCGAAGTTCGACGACTGGGCCGAGCAGGTGGAGGAAGAAGACGCCCGGGCGCTGCGCCGGATGGAAACTCAGCTCAAGGACGAACAGCACTGGCTCGCCCGCGGCGTCACCGCGCGGCGCAAGCGCAACCAGGGCCGTCTTGCGCGCCTGAAAGACATGCGCGTGCAGCACCAGCAGATGCGCTCCGCCCTCGCCGACCGCAAGAACACGGCCGACCTCAGCGTCAGCTCCGGCGACTCGATGAGCCGGAAAGTGATCGAGACCTTCGGCCTCTCGAAGTCCTATGACGGGCCGGACGGCCCGCTTGTGCTGGCGAAAGACCTCACCCTCAGGATCCTGCGCGGCGACCGGATCGGCATTATCGGCCCGAATGGCGCCGGCAAGACGACGCTTGTGAAACTCCTCCTTGGACAGATCGAACCGGACAGCGGCAGCGTGAAGCAGTCGAAGACGCTGGAGGTCACCTATCAGGACCAGACGCGAGAGAGCCTCAATCCGAAAGACACGATCTGGGAAGCGCTCGCGCCGATGGGCGGGGATTCCCTCATGGTGCAGGGGCGCCAGCGCCATGTCGCGGCCTATGCCAAGGACTTCCTGTTCAAGCCGGAACAACTGCGCCAGCCGGTCGGCGCGCTCTCGGGCGGGGAGCGCAACCGCCTCGCCCTCGCCATCGGGCTCGCCCAGCCCTCCAACCTGCTCGTCATGGACGAACCGACCAATGATCTCGACATGCAGACACTGGAATTGCTCGAGGACATGTTGCTCAACTATGACGGCACACTGATCCTTGTCAGCCATGACCGCGCCTTCCTCGATGCCACGGTGACGAGTTGCCTCTGCCCCATTGGCGACGGAGACTGGATCCAGACCGCTGGCGGCTGGAGCGATGCGCAGGAACAGCTGAAAGGCCTCCGCCGCAAGGGCGCGAATGCTCCGAAGGCGGAGAAACAGGCTGCAAAGGCAGAGGCGCCGAAGCCGAAACCGCAGACCAAGCTCTCCTTCAAGGATGAACACCGCCAGAAGGAACTCGACGCCCTCATTCCGAAACTGCAGGCCGAAATCGCCGCGCTAGAGGCCGATCTCTCCGATCCCGGCCTCTATGCCCGCGATGCCGCGGCGTTCCAGAAAAAGTCCGAACGCATCGGCGCGGCCCGCAATGATCTCGACGCGGCCGAGATGGAATGGCTGGAAATCGAGGAAAAGCGCGACGCGCTGGC
>JAGQRO010000060.1 GCA_020425315.1 Hyphomonas sp.
ACTCTGAGAGAGTGGGTGCAGGCGTCTTGAGGGCGCGCCGGCAGCAACCGAAATCTCTTTTCCCGGCGCGGCGGGCGGTAACGCTCCACTCCGTAGCCATTACTTACTTTTTTTGGCGGAGCGCCACGGCGCCTGCCGCGCCCGGCCCTGTCTCATGGGGCAACGGAATACTCCCTACCCGGATGGTTTCGGCCAGTCCGGCAGAAGGCGCATGGGCGCAGGGTGAGAATGCCATGGGCGGCGCGCCTGCGCCCGTTAAATCTCCGTCATACGGGCGAAACCGGCTTGACCCCACCGGCGGCGCAGCGCGTGAATGGGCCCATGGCTGGAGGCATCGTGATCGAAGAAGAGCGCCGCATCCTCGAAAGTATCGAGGCATACGGATGGTATGGCGTGCATATTTTCGATCCCGAGCTGGAAACGCCGAACTTCACCTATACGGTCGGCTTCTCGCAGACGCTGAACGCGCCGGAATTCATCGTCTTCGGCCTGCACCGGGATGTCATGTTCGACATGCTGGACAGCGTGTTCCGCCAGATCAAGGCGGGCCGAAAGCTGAAGGAGAACCAAGCCTGGAAAGGCCTCTATGAGGACATTTCCTGCGTCGCGCGCAATGTCGCCCATGTCGAGGCGTTCTCGCAATATGCCGTGATGGCGGACTGGTTCTGGAAGCGCGGCGGCAACAAGGGCCATCCCGGCCTTGTGCAGCTGGTCTGGCCGGACTGGCTGACCGGGGCCTATCCCTGGGAAGACGGCTGCCGTGACAGCGTGCGCGAGGCGCAGCCGCAGCTCTGGAGCTGAGCCGGCACGATCACAGGCCCGGTTTGGGTTCGCGCGTGGCGGTTTCCTGACCGGATGTCTTCCAGCCGGAATAGCCACCCCGCAGGCTCATGCTCCGTACACCCATTTTCTGGGCCACCTGCGCGGCCAGCAGCGAGCGCCAGCCGGACGCGCAATAGAAGATATAGGTCTTGTCCTCGGCCAGCCACGGCTTGTGATACGGGCTCGACGCGCTGATCCAGAATTCCAGCATGCCGCGCGGAGCATGGCGCGCGCCGGGGATCATGCCGTCGCGCTCCAGTTCGCGCACATCGCGGATGTCGACGAACACAGTGCCGGGATCGGCGCGCAGCGGCGCGGCTTCGGCCACGTCGATGGAGGTCACCTCCGCCTCGGCTGCGGCCAACAGGTCTTCATGCGACTGCGCCATGCCTCACCTTCCCCGCAGGCGCAGGACAAGATGCAGCGTGCTTTCGTTCTGGATGTTGTAGTCGGCCAGCGAGCGGGTGTCGTCCAGCTCCTTGCCGGCGAAAATCAGCCGCTGTTGCTCCGGTGGGACGCCGGCTTCGGCTTCGACCTTCTCCTTCACGGCGAGGATGGAATCTGTCTTCTCCACGTCCAGCGTGTAGGTCGTGCCGGTCAGCGTCTTGATGAAGAGCTGGTCGGCCGCCGCACTGCCCGCGGCCAGCGCGAACAGGACGGCAAGCGCCAGGCATTTCAGGCCCGATTGCAGGATGGTGGTCATGGCGTCACTCCCCTTTTGTCCGGGCAGAGACTAGCCGCGTTCGCCGGCCCCGTCACGCCTTGCCGCGACGGTCCGTCCGGGCCAGCATGGCGCCATGACGGAACAGCGATTCACCATCCACCAAACCGGCAGCACGCAGGAACTGGACGCGATCCACCGTGCACTGGCCGACGAGCCGGCGATCACGGCGATCGTCGAAGAGAGCGGGCGCCATTATTCCGTGCCCGATGGCGACGACCTGCCGGAATGGACGGCCCTGCGCGTCTATTGCCAGACGGACGGCGATGTCGCTGCATTCATGGACGCGCTGCGGCACCGGCTGGCCGAGCGCCTCGGGTGGCAGGTCGTCAATGAGGTGACGTTCGCGTCATTCTGACCTGCCGGCCGGACGCGCCCGTCACGCCTTCAGCATGGCGTAGATCTCATCCTTCAGGGCCAGGCGCTTGCGGCGCAGTTCGGTCTGGTGCTCGTCGGAGGCCGGTTCCATGTCGGTCTCGATGCGGTGAATCTGGCGGTTCAGGTCGTGATACTCATCGGCCAGTTTGGCGAAATGCGCATTGGAGGTCTTCAGGTCGTGGATCCTGTCCACGGCGTCGGGGAATTCCTCGGCAAGTTCGTGCGGTGTGTGCGACATGTCTGATCTCCCTGCGACTGGTGTCCTTACTGCATCTTGGCCCGGCGGGGCGCCGCGCCAATTGCGGAATCTACGTAGTCGCTGCCGCAGGGCTCACATGAGCGGAACTCGGGGCGCAGGATTCGGGTGGACGTCGGGGCAGAGCCGCGCTCCAGTGCCGGCCACAAGACATGAGGAGACCCGCCATGACCGACCTCGCTGAAAAGGCCCGCGCCTTCCGCGCCCTGCACGAGCGTTCCGGCCTGTTCCTGCTGCCGAACCCCTGGGATGCCGGCTCGGCCCGGATCCTCGCCGGCATGGGCTTCGAAGCGCTGGCGACGACCAGTTTCGGCTTCGCCATGTCTCACGGGGTCGGCGACTATGCCATCACCCGCGAGATGAAGATGGACCATATCCGCACCCTCAGCGCGGCGACCGCCCTGCCCCTCTCGGCAGACCTCGAGAACGGCTTCGGCCATGCCCCGGAAGACTGCGCCGAGACCATCCGACTTGGCGGAGAGGCCGGCCTCGCGGGCGGGTCGATTGAGGACTATTCCGGCGATCCCGCCGCCCCGATCTATGACCTTGGTGCCGCCACGGACCGTATCCGCGCCGCCGCCGAGGCCGACCGCGCCCTGCCGCATGATTTCGTGCTGACGGCGCGCGCGGAAAACTTCATCCGCGGCAATCCCGATCTTGCCGACACGATCGCCCGGCTTCAGGCCTATCAGGAGGCCGGCGCCGACGTGCTCTACGCGCCGGCCCTGCAGACGCTGGACGAGATCCGCGCGGTGGTCAGCTCGGTCGATCGGCCGGTGAATGTGCTGATGGGCCCGCGGGCGGGCTATGTCCCGATGGCGGAACTGGCAGCGATCGGGGTGAAGCGCGTCTCGATGGGCTCGGCCTTCTCGAACGCGGCCTACAAGGCGCTGGTCGCGGCGGGCGAGGAATTGCTCGGCCCCGGAACCCTCGGCTTCCTCAAGGGGCCGGGGGCCGCTGCAAACCTTACAGAGCTGATGAACCGGGGCCAGGCCTAGCGCAGTTCCGGCCAGCAGGCCCCGGTGCGCCGGGCGCTGAGATGCATGCGCAGCGTGGTCTCCGCCCCGCCGGAATAGCCCGTCAGCGTGATCTGCTGGTCGAACCCGTCAAGGCGGGCCCGCTCGAAGTCCAACGTGCCGGTGCCGGCCATGTCGAGCGTGGGATAGGCGCAGGCCATCTCGAATGTGACATGGCCCTGCGCCCGGCCGGTTTCGCGATAGGCACAGCGCAGATCGCCCGCAATGCCGGGGGCCAGCAGGCGTTCGCCCTCCCCTTCCAGGCACTCGCTTGTGACCGACTTATCCGACCAGGCATCCACGATGGTACCTGATCCGGTATCGACGCTTTCCCCGTCCGTGGTCAGGACATGCTCATATTGTCCCGGCTGCAGGACATAGGCGGCTTGCGCCGATGCCGGCAGGGCCAGGAGACAGGGCAGAAAGGCGAAAAGCGATTTCATGATGCAAGCCATGCACGAACGGGGCCGCCCCGGCGGAATGCGTCGCAAGCGCGCCAATTTGACACTTACGTCAACGTCAACCTTGCGCATTTTTTGCAGTCCCTGTAGGCACACCCCGAACCGACTTAAGTCCAATCCCCGTAACGTGTGGAGCGCTGCCCATGAAGGTCCTCGTGCCCGTCAAACGCGTGATCGATTACAACGTGAAGGTCCGCGTCAAGCCGGACAAGACCGGTGTCGATCTCGCCAATGTGAAAATGTCGATGAACCCCTTCGACGAAATCTCTGTCGAAGAAGCTGTCCGGATGAAAGAAGCCGGCACGGCGACGGAAGTCGTCATCGTTTCCATCGGCCCGCAACAGGCACAGGAAACCATCCGCACCGCCCTCGCCATGGGCGGCGACCGCGGCATCCTGATCAAGACCGACGAGACGGTGGAGCCGCTGGGCGTGGCCAAGCTGCTCGCCAAGGTCGTGGCCGATGAAAGCCCGGACCTCGTCATCCTCGGCAAGCAGGCCATCGACGACGATTCCAACCAGACCGGCCAGATGCTGGCCGCGCTGCTCGACTGGCCGCAGGGCACCTTTGCCTACAAGCTGGAAAAGGACGGCGACGCGCTCACCGTCACCCGCGAAGTCGATGGCGGCCTGCAGACCGTGAAACTGGCCCTGCCGGCCATCGTCACTGTCGACCTGCGCCTCAACGAGCCGCGCTATGCTTCGCTGCCGAACATCATGAAGGCCAAGAAGAAAGAGATCGCCGAGAAGTCGCCCGCCGACTATGGCGTCGATATCTCCCCGCGCCTCACTGTCGTGCAGGTCACCGAACCGCCGGTGCGCCAGGCTGGCGAAAAGGTCGAAGACGTCGCCGCCCTCGTGTCGAAACTGAAAACCGCAGGAGTCATCTGATATGGCCGTCCTCGTTATTGCTGAACATCATCATGGCGGCCTGTCGGACGCGACCCACAAGGTCGTCACGGCGGCTTCGAAATTCGGCGGCGACGTCGATCTTCTGGTTGCCGGCGAGAATGCCGCTGCGGTTGCCCCGGAAGCGGCCAAGGTCTCCGGCGTGCGCAAGGTGCTGCAGGCCGAAGGCGAGAGCCTGCGCAAGCAGACTGCCGAAGCCATGGAAGCCCTCGTCGTGCCGCTGATGGCGAACTATGACGCAGTCTTCATCGCCGCGACCACGACGGGCAAGAACATCGCCCCGCGCATCGCCGCCAAGCTGGACGTGATGCAGCTCTCCGAAATCACAGCCGTGATCGATGCCGATACGTTCGAGCGCCCGATCTATGCGGGCAACGCCATCCAGAC
>JAGQRO010000473.1 GCA_020425315.1 Hyphomonas sp.
GAAGCCTGCGCCGCTTCGGCGACCGTGCTGCGCGCCATGTTCAGCGCGCGCTGGGCCGGGGCGACTTCGTAGCGGCAATTGCGCAGGGCTTCTTCTGCGGCGATCCGGGCGTCACGTGCGGCGGTGAAATCTGCGTCACGCGCCGCGAGCGTTTCCTGGAGCGGTCCAAGTTCGGCAAGGGCGGCTTCAAGGCGTGCCTGTTGTTCCAGCCGGGCAGCGGCGCTAACGGGTGCATCGGGTGTACGGGCGAAGCCGTCCCAGCGCCAGAGATAGCCTTCTTTCGAAACGAGGCGCTGGCCCGGCTTCAGCTGTCCGGCGAGGCGGGCGCCTTCTGCGGCATCCACCAGTCCGCATTGTGACAGGCGCGCGGCGAGTTCTCCCGGCGCATCCGTGTACTGAGAGAGGGGCGTCGCGCCCTCCGGCAGTATCTGGCCAACGGCATCGGCGCCGCCCCAATACATGGCAGCGGCCTTGTCGGTCGGGGCTTCGATGTCGTCGCCGAGTGCGGCAGCAACGGCTTTCTCATAGCCGTCTCTCGTGCGGATGCGCTCCACAACTGGCGGGGCGCTCGGGCCTTCGGCCTTTCGTAGCAGTTTGCGCAGGCCGCCGATCTCGGCTTCCAGTTCGCGAACGGCGCTGGCGGCCTCGTCGCGCGGCGGCTGGGCGGCCGTCTCGGCATCACGCGTGGCGGCAAGGCGTTGTTCAGCTTCTTCAACGGCATGTTCTGCAGTCTGAAGCGCTGCTTCGGCCTCTTCTTCGGCAGCCTTAGCAGCCTTCAGTTTGCTGACGAGCGTAACGGCATCTTCGAGAGCGGCCATGTCGGCACGCAGGCGATCGACTTCAGCGGTCAGCTGTGTCTTGCGCCGGGTCTGGGCCGCAGCCTGGTCCTCAGAGGCCTGACGACGCGCACGCGCTTCGGACAGGCGGGCCTGTGCATCGTCTGCAGCCTGTTCAGCTTTGATGAGGTCAGCACGCGCGGCTTCGAGTACGGCGCGAGTCTGCGCTTCAGTCTCGGCATTGGCGGTTTCGTCTTCTACCGGCAGGGCGGAGAGTTCGAACTTGGCGTTGGCGAGTGCCTCTTCTGCTTCGGTCTTGGCGGCCTGCTCGCGCTCGATGTCCTCCATCAGTCGGGTCGCTTCAGCTTCCAGCCGGGCATGGGCGTCCGAGGCGACCTTGCGTTCGGTTTCGAGCTTGGCGAGCGCAATCCGTGCCTGGCCGAGCTTCGCCGCGACGAGGCTTTCGGCTTCGCGCAGCGGGGCAAGGCCCTCGCCGGCTTCGACGCGCGCAGCTTCGCAAGCGGCATCCTGCCGGGAGGCATCCTCCACCTGGCGCTTCGTTTCTTCCAGCTTCTCGCGCGCCGTCTCGCAGGCGAGCTTTGCCTCGTGCCAGCGCAGATGGGCGATCAGCGCGTCGAGGGCGTAGATCTCTTCGGACAGCTTCTTGTAACGGCGCGCTTTCGCGGCCTGCCGCTTCAGGCTGGCCAGTTGACGCTCCACCTCGGCAGACACCTCGGAGAGACGTTCGAGATTTGCTTCTGCGGCGTTGAGCTTCAGCTCCGCCTCGTGGCGGCGCGTGTTGAGGCCCGCGATGCCGGCCGCTTCTTCAAGGATGCGGCGGCGGTTCT
>JAGQRO010000006.1 GCA_020425315.1 Hyphomonas sp.
ACGGCAGTTCGATCACGGATTCGGCGCGGCGCACGGTCAGGGCCGGCAGCGTCACGCCTTCGACCTGGATCACATTGCCATTGGAATCGACTGCGGTGCGGCTCTCACCCTGGAACGCGCCCTGCGAGGTCAGTTCGGAGACTTCGGTCGACACTTTCAGCGAGATGCGGCCTTCCGACAGGACGACCGGCGTGAAGCCGAGGCCGACCCCATAGGGTTTGAATTCGATCGTGATACGGCCGTTCTGGTCCTGGCCGACCGGCACAGGGAACTCACCGCCGGCAAGGAATTTGGCGCTTTCGCCGGACATGGCGACGATGTTCGGCTCTGCCAGCGTCTTGACGATGCCGATCCGCTCAAGCGCGTTCAGCGTCGCGCCGATGGTCGACTGGAGATAGCCGCCGACATAGTTGCTGTAGGCGATGGAGCCACCGAAGCCGCCCAGGGACCGGCCCTGGATCGGGAAGCCCGCGCTGGCACCGAGGTCGCCCTGCACATCGAAGGGCGGGCCGGCGCCCAGCGTCGTCGTGTTGGCATTGGCCGGCGGGCTGCCGGTATAAAGCTGTTGCTCAACCAGGTTCGACAGGTCGCCGAAGCTCGGCTGGCCGGACAAATTGATGCCCAGCTGCTTGATCGCATTGCGCTGCATCTCGACGATGCGCACTTCCAGCATCACCTGGTCCTTGGCGGCGATGTTGATCATGTTCACGATCTGCACGGTCTCGTCGGCGCGCATATAGGCGGCAACGAGCCGCTGGACGGCATCGGACTCCGACAGGCTGTCTACCGTGCCGGTGATCACGACATTGCCATTGAGGCCTTCGATCTTCACACGCGCATTCGGAACATGGCGCGAGATCAGCTGTTGCAGGCTCGCCATGTCCATCTCGACACCGATTTCGAGATTGAGCAGCTGGTTGCCGTCACGGTCGAACACGAACGCGTTCGTCTGGCCGTAATTTACACCCCGGAAGATGATCCGCTTCGAGGTCTGCACCACGGCATCCGCAATCACCGGATTGGTGATGACAACGTCCGCCGCCGGCGTATCCAGCTCGACGATCATCGATTTGTTGAGGCCGAGCGTGACATGGCGGCTGTAGTCGGAATCGCCCGGATGGGTGATCCGCGTTCCAAGGTCATTGGGCCCGGCGATCGCCGCCGGTCCGCACACGGACACCAGCGCGAGCGCAGCAGCAGCCCGGGCAAACTGGATGGCCTTCATGGTCAGCTACCCCCCACACCAGCCGAGGGCTGGCCATTGCGATATACGGTGATGCCGCCGCCCGATCCGCCGCCACCGGCGAGCAGGTCCGTCCGGGCGCCGCGCGAACCGGTGTCGAGCGCGTCAGCCCAGGGGCGGAGCGAAAGGGAAATCGTGCCGAGGCGCTGCGCATGTGCGATCAGCTCTGCTTCGGCCGGTTCAACTTCGAGCGTTGCGGTATTGCCGATCTGGCTGGCCGAATCCGACTCGCCCTGCGCGAACACCTGGTCGATGGCCAGGACACGGGCATTCTGGAGGATCGTTTCGGTGACCGGACGCTCGACAATGGACTCCTGCGTCTGCAAATGTACTTCATAGGTCAGGATCACATCCACGCGGTCATCCGGAAGGATGAAGCCGCCGGAGGCCGATTCTGTAGAAATCTCAACAGAGATGGCGCGCATGCCAGGCTTCAGCAGCGCGGCCATGAAGCCGGTCTCGCCCTTCATGACAAGCTTCTGCGGCAGAACCGGCTCGTCTTCATAGATCGGGATGCGCACGACGCTGCCGGACAGTTCGTCGATGGCCTGCGGGCTGTCTTCTTCCGTGCGGTAACCGGCCACGACGTTCTTCTCCGGCCAGGGCGCCCAGCGGAAGTCATCGGGCGAAAGAAGGTCGCCCACGACCAGGTCGCGCCTGGCGACGAGAACCTGGGTCTCGGACACTTCCTGGGTCTCAACGACCGTCTGCGTATCCGTGACGGTCTGGACAATGGTCTGCGGTTGGGATGCACCACGCACCAGGAAGGCGGCGGCGATGGCAGCCACTGCGGCACCGATCAGAATGATGAGTCGCATGGGTGACATGAATGGCTGCTCCGTTCAGAAACAATGTACAGGGATGTGGATTTGCATGCGGCTGTTCCCATCCATCCCGGAAAATCCCACAGCTCGCCTAAGGCAACGTTAACTGAAAATCCCGAATTGGCTTAAGACTTGGGAAAGGATTGGCGAATGCGGCCCGGCGATAAACACGCCGGCAGCGATGGCGACTCCATAAGGAACCCCGGCCTTGTCCTCGAACGGCGCGCGCACTGCGCCCGGCAGCACAGCGGCCGGCACAGTCTTGCGCACCATGAGGATGATGACGGCCAGCAGGCCGCCCACCAGGGCCATGGACATAAGGAACGGGAACCAGGCCGTCGATCCGATCCACAGCATGACTGCCGGGATCATCTTGGCGTCCCCTCCCCCGAAAATGCCGAAGGCGAAGCAGCCGAAGGCGATAACAAAGGCCGCAAGGCCGGTCAGGACATGGTCGCCGATCATCTCCGCCGGCAGGCCCGACAGCGCCGCAGCCGGCACAAACAGCAATGCCAGCGTCAGGTTCAGCCAGTTCGGGATCTTCAGGCAGTGCACATCATGCATTGCCGCGTACACGCACAATGCCAGGAAGATGCAGCCGATCAGTGTCAGAATCATATCCGGTCCCCACAGGAAGCTGGCGGGACACTGGAGGACAATTCCTAATGAAAGCTGAGCGCGCCTTAACTTTGGTCGGGCGCGCTGTTCAGGCCCCGGAATCGAAAAGGCCGCCGGGCGAACCCGGCGGCCTTCGAAAGCCGTATGGCTTACTCGGTTACGAGCCGAGCTTCGTAGCGACGAGGTTGAACTTCGCGCTCGTGGCGTTGCCAACAGCGGTCACACCGCCGATGACTGCAACAGCGATCAGAGCGGCGATGAGGCCATACTCGATAGCCGTAGCGCCGGACTCGTCTTTCATGAAACGTGCAAACATTGGAAACTCCCATCATGCATTTGTTAGCGCCCCGGTTTGCTTTTTCTTGCCGGAACAGGATGCACCCTACACGAACACCGTTCACACGCAGTTTATCGGAATAGAAAATCCATGAAGCGCAATGAGCAATTTGTTTACCCGAATCAGAGCCTCCTGAACGGCCCAATCCTGCGCCTTGCGTTCGTCCTTATACAGAATCGGCTGCGCCAGCCGGCGGATTAGGACTCGCGCAACCTTCTTGGATGACATTGAAGAAAATCCGAACCGGAGTCTTCGGCCATGAAATTTTCTGTCCGCGCCTGCGCCCTGGCCCTGACCAGTCTGGCGATTGTCCTGCCCGCCTCGGCCGGCCCGCTCGCCGTGGAGGCCAACAAGACCGTTGCCGTCCGCCTGAAGGGATCCGCCGCCAGCGTGGTTCTCGGCAACCGCAACATCGCCGATGTCGCCGTTCATGACGACCAGCTGATCTTCATCACCGGAAAAACCTTCGGCACCACGAACCTGATGGTGTTCGACCGCAACGGCAAACAGATCTATTCCAATGACGTCACGGTCACGGTGAACACGACCAATCTGGTCACGGTGAACCGTTCGGGGTCGAACTTCACCTATGACTGCACGCCGAACTGCCGTTCAGTGCTGAGCACGGGTGACGATTCGGAATACTTCGACTCGCTGATGAAACAGCAGCGCGACACCCAGTCCCTGACGGACGGCGAATAAGCCCCTTGAGTCCTTATATATATAGGCCGTGTCCGGACCGGTGCTGCGAAACCGCGCGGCGCTGCGCGTTCCTGCAGCAGGAAATGTGAAATTTCACATACCCGTTAAACGGTAGGCAAACCCAATACTGATACAGATCGTTCTGAGCCTGTTCCGGAGGGGATCAGTATGACTGCCTTCAATCCCGGCGTGATCGCGCCGCGCCTGCGCCAGAAACTGGTCGACTGGGCCGAAGAGCGCCGCGGCGCCGTCGCCGTCGAGTTCGCGCTGATCGCCATCCCATTCTTCTTCATCGTGTTCGGCCTGCTGGAGGTCTGCCTCCTATTCATCATGTCGACCGTGCTCGAGCACGCGATTTCCGAAACCTCGCGTGAGATCCGCACGGGCCAAGCCCAGGAAGCCGGCTTCACCGAGGAAGAATTCCGCGACGCGGTCTGCGCCGAACTGTTCGGCCTGCTCGATTGCGGCGCCAACCTGCACATCGACGTGCGCAAGCTGGACGGCGGCTTCGGCTCTGCCGCCACGGACATGCCGCTCGATGAAAATGGTGACTTCGAAGATTCCGGCTTTGCCTTCGATCCCGGCGGCGCCAATGACGTCGTGGCCGTGCGCGTCTTCTATGAGTGGACGCTGCTGACCCCGATCATGTCCGGCCCGCTCGCCAACATGAACGGCTCCAAGCACCTGATCCAGGCCAATGCCGTCTTCCGCAATGAACCCTTTGGAGACTGATCCGATGGCCCGCCGCTCGCTCCTGTCCCGCCTCAATCCGCGCCTGAAATGGCGCGGCGTACGCGGCATCCGCTACAATGAGGAAGGCGTCTCGGCGCTGGAATTCGCGCTCATCGCACCGGTGCTGATTCTGATCTATCTCGGTGCCGTGGAACTCAGCCTGCTGATGCGGGTCGATCGCCGCGTGACCTCCACTTCCGCCAGCCTCGGCGACCTCACGGCCCGCCTTGCGACCGTGACCGATTCCGACATGGCCGAGATGTTCGCCGCCGCCAAGGTGATGATGCAGCCCTATGACGCCGCTGACGCGCGCCTGCGCATCACCAGCATCGTCGATAGCGGCAACGGCTCGCCGAAAGTGTCCTGGTCGGATGCCTATAATGTCGACCCGTATGCCAAAGGCACGGTCCTGACTGTGCCCGCGGGCATTGTCCCTTCCCCCGGCTCCGTCATTCTTGCCGAAGTCGAGTACGACTACGTGTCGAGCTTCGGCTACGTGATCTCCACCAGCAAGACGATCAGCGACAAATTCTACCTTCGCCCGCGGCGCGTCGCCCAGATCTCCCGGACTTCCACGGCCGATGAGGATGAAAATCCGTTTGGCCCAACGAGCTGACGCTCAGCCCCCTCTCCCTCCCAGGAGCATTTTGGAAAGGCCGGTGTCCTCAGGATGCCGGCCTTTTTTCAGGCTTCACGGTCAGCAGCACGGCCAGGCCGACAAAGAACAGGATGGCGATGGCGGACATGCCGATCCGCTGGTCGCCGGACCAGCGCGTGAAATAGGAAATCATCAACGGCCCCATCCATACCGTCACCGTGCCGGCGATCGCGAAGAGGCCGAAGAACTCTCCCCGCATGCCGGGCGGCGCAACATGGATCAGCATCGACCGGCTGGAGGAAATGTTCGCCGTCGCGAACACCGCGATCAGCGCGCCCTGCGCCAGGTAGATCAAGTCCGACGATCCGGAGAAGAACGGCACGTCCCACAAAGTCCGGTTCGGGATCAGGCCGAACAGCGCGGCATCCCGTGTGATCGAGAGCCCGAAGAACAGGATGAGGACAATGCCGGCCAGTTCGAAGATCAACGCATTCTTCGGGCCGAGCTTCTGGTCCAGCCATCCGCCGAACACACCGCCCACTACCGCCCAGGCCGAGGCCCAGATCGCATAGATGGTCAGTTCGATCAGGCCCCAGCCGAGGAACAGGCTGACATAGACCGCGCCCATGGTCAGCAGTGCGAACATGCCGTCTGCATAGATCGTCCGGGAGATCAGGAATTTGAACGCTTCCTTGTGATGAGCCGCCCGCTTGATCGTGCGGATCACGCCCTCGGCCCCCTCCCTCACGGCCCGGACAACAGGCGTCCCCTTCACGCCGGTATCGCGGGCATGCAGGAAGAACGGCACCATCGAGAGGAGCAGCCAGACCCCGCAGATCGGCCCGGCAATGCGGAACTGCTCGAACCGGGTCGTGTCGATGCCGAAGAAGGGTTCCTTCGCCGGCCAGCCAATCGCATCGGGCAGCGCGAACAGGAAGACGATGCCGACGAACATCACGGTCGCGGCAGCATTGCCGAGTGCCAGGCCAAGCCCCGACACCGCCGGCAAGGCATCGGGCCGGGCCGCATCGGGCAGCATCGAATTGTGCGCCACTTCCGAATAGCTGTAGGACACATAGGCGGTGATCAGCAGCGCCATTACCATGCCGGTCGAAAAGCCTTCGGCTCCCGGGATCGCCCACCAGAGGCAGAGGCTGACCAGGGCAATCGCCATCAGGCAGGCCAGCAGCAATGGCTTCCGGCGCAGGCCCCGGTCGAAAGCGGCGCCGAGGAAAGGCGCCGTAAAAGCGGCGATATAGCCGGCCATCTTGGAGAGGTCCGCCACCATCGCCTGCCCTTCGGCACCGGCGACCTTGCGGGCTTGTTCAGGGTCCAGCCCATCCAGCTTGCCGCTCGCCAGGATATCCGCGCCGACAATGTCACGGGCGAAATAAGGCGCGAAAATGTAGATAACAATCAGGATGTAATAAGGGTTGCGGGCGGCTTCGAACCAGGCCCAGGCGAAGCCGGTCTTGCCGAGAGCCCCCCCTGTTCCGGGCGCTATGGCGCCGGTCTGGGCCGCTGCGATCACGGCCTCCTCATCCTGGCCGGGTGTCAGCGGCGTGTCGGTCATTCAGTTCCTCCCATGGTGCCGCCTCTACCGGGTGCTGGCGCGCAGCCTGCGACATCCCGAGGCAAAGGGGAAGGTGGAACCTGCTGCAAGTAACGCGGGGTCAGCCGCCCGAGGCGAGCTTTTCCGCGAGATCGGCCGCGTGGCGCGTAATGTCGCCGGCGCCGAGGCAGACGACCATGCCGCCGGGTTTCACCCGCTCGCGAATGGCCGCCGGAAGCGCGTCCAGCGAGGTCAGCGATGCGACTGCGCGGTGACCGTGGCGCCTGATAGAGTTGACCAGAGCATCGGCTGAAATGCCCTCAATGGGGCTCTCGCCGGCTTCATAGACGGGCGCGATGAGCACTTCGTCGGCCTGATCAAAACACCGTGAGAATTCCTCGAACAGGTCGCGCAGGCGGGTATAGCGGTGCGGCTGGCAGACAGCGATCAGCTGTTCCTGCCCCTGCATGGCCCGGGCGGCCTTCAATACGGCGGATATCTCCACCGGGTGATGGCCGTAATCATCAATGATGCGCACCGGCGCCTTGCCGGCCACGGGCGTCCATTCGCCGACCGGCGTGAAGCGGCGCTTGACCCCGCCGAAGCCGGAGAGCGAGGCCCGGATCTGTTCGTCTGTCGCGCCGAGTTCCAGCGCCACGGCAATCGCGGCCAGCGAGTTCTGCACATTGTGCTCCCCCGCCATGGGCAGGGAGAGCCCCTCGATCATGCGCGGCTGGGCCGAGCCCGGCCGGCGCAGGGCGACATCGAAATGCGCACCGTTGAGGTCTGTCCTGAGGTTCGCCGCGCGCACATCGGCCTGGCGGTTAAAGCCATAAGTGATGCGGCGCCGGTCCGTCACCCGGGCGGCGAGTGCCTGCACTTCCGGATGGTCCGTGCACAGAACGGCAAAGCCGTAGAAGGGCAAATTCTCCACGAATGTGTCGAACGCTTCGCGCAGCTTCTCCATGGTGCCGTAATGGTCCATGTGTTCGGGATCGATATTGGTGACGATGGCACAGGTCGGGTGGAGCTTCGCGAAGGTGCCGTCGCTCTCGTCGCTTTCGACCACCATCCAGTCGCTCTCGCCCGCCTTGTAGTTCGAGCCATAGGCATGGATGATGCCGCCATTGATGACCGTCGGGTCAATCCCGGCGCCATCCAGCAGCGCGGCGACCATCGACGTCGTCGTCGTCTTGCCATGCGTGCCGGCGATGCAGACCGTGTATTTGAGGCGCGTAATTTCGGCCAGCATGTTGGCGCGGCGCACGATCGGGATGCCGGCGGCGCGCGCGGCGGCGACTTCCGGATTGGACGCCTTGATGGCCGAGGAAATGATGACCGTTCCGGCACCTTTCACATTGTCCGGCTCGTGGCCGATGAACACTTTCGCGCCGCGCTGGCGCAGGCGTTCGATATTGTCGGAATCCCGGATGTCCGACCCCTGAACCTCATAGCCCATGGTCAGCATCACATCGGCAATGCCCGACATGCCGATGCCGCCGATGCCGACGATATGTGCAGGGCCAAGATCGAAAGGGGTTGGAGACGTCATGGCGATTGCCCGAATCAGGAAAGTTGCAGCCCGCCAGCGATATCCTGCCGGCCCTTCAGGAAGCAAGGCCTGCCACCTGACGACCGCAGGCACCAGTCCCTTGAAACAGCTTGCTAAAGGGTCATGATGGCCGCAACGAGGCGCCCGGTGGGCGTTGCGCGGCCGGGAGCGCCCAATTGGTGAAGATGCAGTTAGCCGAGTTCAATGTCGCCCGCCTCGTCGCGCCGACAGACGATCCGCGCGTGAAGGACTTCATGGACAATCTGGACCTGATCAACGGCCTTGGCCGGCGCATGCCGGGCTTTGTCTGGATGATGGACGGCCTCGCCCCGCCGGGACAACAGAACCCGGACATCCTGTTCGAATTCGATCCCCTGCTCGCCCCGAACCTGACCGTCTGGGAAGACCTGGCGAGCCTTGAACGCTTCGTCTGGGGCACGGTGCACAAGAAATTCTATGAGCGCCGCGCTGAATGGTTCGAGGTTCTGGGTGAAGTACACTTCGTCATGTGGTGGGTGCCGGAAGGCTACCGCCCAACGCTGACCGATGGATTGGAGCGGCTGGAAATGCTCCGGCAGAACGGCGACAGCGAGGACGCCTTCGGCTGGGACTGGGCGAAGGCGAAAGCGACACCTTAGAGCCCGGTGTAGATAATGCCTATGTCCTGTTTGATGAGTTGGCCTTCATGACCGTAGGCGATTGCTGACACAGACCCGAACGTTATTTTGGACGACGTACCGTTGCCGGATGTTTCATGCCACCAGCACACGGCCTGCTGATCCGGAATGTACGCGACTTCGGGATTCTCAGTTCCGAAATTCTTCTGGCAGAACTCATCACACGCAAGCACGGAACATTCCATTTCAATTTGCGCTGCCGACTCCACGAAGCTGGCCAGAGCTGTGACAAGTGCGAGTTTTTCCCGGACCTCAAATTCCTTTTGCCCGATGTCCACCTTTGGCGCCGCGCAAGCCGACACAATCAGGATCGAAAAGACCAGGTAGCGGTTCATCGCGCCGCCGCGTCTTCGGCAAGATCGGCGAGGTCCTGCGCTGCTGTCACTTTCGCCGAAGCTTTCGCTGCAGCGGCGCGGGCACGCAGGTCGTCCGCATCTGACAGCCGCGCCTCGATCAGGGCACCGAGCAGATTCGGATAGAGGTTTGCCTCAAGGATCATGTCGGCCGCGTCCACATCGGTCAGCGCCTCGGCATTGGCGGCCTGATGGTCGTCCATCGCGATAGCGAGCGGGATGAGGATGGAGGGCCGGCCGACGGCGGCAAGCTCGCTGACCGTCCCTGCCCCGCTGCGCGCGATGACGAGATGGGCTGCGGCAAGGCGTTCCGGCATGTCCGAGAAGAAGGCCGCCAGCTCGCACTCGATATTGGCGTCGCGATAGAGTTTCTCCACCGTCTCATGCTGTTCGGGGCGCACCTGCTGGACGACTTTCAGGCGCGCGCGCAGGTCTGCCGGCAGATGGTTGGCGATCGCCAGCGGCACGGTCTCGCCGATGATCTGCGAGCCCTGGCTGCCGCCCGTGATGAAGATGTTGAGCTGTCCATCCGTAGACGGATAAGGTGCATCGCGCACGGCGAGGATGGGCGCGCGCACGGGATTTCCCACCGCCATATGTTCGCGGCCCGGCGGCAACCGGTCCAGCCGCTCGAAGCCCGAGGCGATCACTTTGGCATGGCGCGCCATATTGCGGTTGACGCGGCCCAGCACGGAATTCTGCTCGTGGATCAGGATCGGAATTTTGGCCCAGCGGGCCGCGGCCAGCGCCGGGAAAGCCGGATAGCCGCCAAAACCGGCGACGAGGGCGGGCTTTTCCCGTTTCATCGTGCGGCGCGCTTCGCTGACGCCGGCCTGGATTTTCAGGAAAGCGCCCGGCAGTGTCCATGGCTTGCGGAAATTCGGCGAAGCGGCCTTCACCTCATGCTTCCATTCGCTCGGGAAATCGGTCGCGTAGTGCAAGCCCCGGCTGTCGGACATCAGGCCGACGCGCCAGCCGCGTGCACGCATCTCGTCGGCAAAGGCTCGGGCCGGGAACATGTGGCCGCCAGTGCCGCCGGCGGCGATGATGACGAGCTTGCCTGTTGTGTCTTCAGCCATACCGGCCCCTTGTGCGCGTGCCTTGACCGCGCACAAGTGCCAGTGCGAGGCCCAGTGTCAATCCGGTGCCCAGCATGGACGATCCGCCATAGGATACAAATGGCAGCGTCATCCCCTTGGGCGGGATCAGGGCCAGATTAACAGCCAGGTTTATGGCCGCCTGAAGACCAAAAAGCGTGAAGAGTCCGGCAGCCGCCGCGCGGGCATAGCCATCCTCCACCCGCGCCGAGGCCCGGAAACCGCGCAGGATGAGCAGCGAGAACACGCCGAGCAGCACGATCACGGCGACGAGACCGAACTCCTCCGCCATCACGGCGAAGATGAAGTCCGTATGCGAATCCGGCAGGCGCGCCTTCACATGGCCCTCGCCCGGGCCGACGCCGAACAGGCCGCCGCGCGCAATCGCTTCGGCCGCGCGGTCGATCTGCGAATGGTCGCCTTCGCGCATGGCGAAGAAGCCGATGATCCGCTCACGCACATGCGGCAGCAGCGCGAACAGCAGCCCGCCGAGCGCAACCCCGCCGCCGGCAAAGGCTGCGCCCCATTTCCAGGGCAGGCCCGACACATAGAAGGTCACGACAAAGGCCACGGTCAGCAGGAAGGACTGGCCGACATCCGGCTGCAGCAGGAACAGGCCCACGGTGACCGCGAAGAAGATGAAGGCGACGACTTCCCAGATCCGGTTCGGATACTGCTCACGCTGGGCCAGCAGCCAGCCGGAAATGACGATCAGCACTGGCTTGGCAATTTCGCTCGGCTGAAGGGAGAAGCCGAAGAGACGGATCCAGCGTCGCGCGCCCTTCGCCTCATGCCCGCCGCCGACCAGGATGTAGACGAGCAGGACAAGGCACATCAGGAACAGCGCCACCGACACGCGACGCGCCCAGGTACGGTCCAGCAGGCTGGCCGACAGCATCAGCATCACGCCCGCCCCGGCGAACAGGGCCTGTCTCAGCGGGAAGAAATAGGGATTGTCATAGCCATAGCGCACGGCGGCCGTCGGGCCGGCGGCAAGCGACATCAAGAGTCCGATGGCGATCAGGAAGAAGGCCATGCCGAGCAGGCCCCAATCCACTGTTCGCCGCCACTCTGTGAACCAGGACGTATCCGACCGGGCAAGAAGTGGCGCTGTCGCTACGTAGCTCAAGCCATTTCCCTCAGCTCTGTGGGCATCATCGACTCCACGATGGATCGGAACACGTCGCCCCGATGCTCAAAGTCGCGGAACTGGTCGAAGCTCGCACAGGCTGGTGAAAGAAGGATGACCGGATTGTCGCTTCCGGAGTTTCTTGCGTCGCGGAAGGCCGCCTGAACGGCATTTTCCAGCGTTCCGCAGGTCTGGTTGGCCACCTGGCCCTTCAGCGTGGCGGCAAACGCGTCTTCCGCATCGCCGATCAGATAGGCCTTGGTGATACGCGGATAGTAGGGCGACAGCGGGCCGATGCCGTCGGATTTC